>NZ_JBVHVF010000005.1:131660-363063 GCF_055564955.1 Streptomyces sp. NPDC028910
CCCCCTCCCCCCCCCCCCCCCCCCCCCCCCCCCCCCCCCCCCCCCCCCCCCCCCCCCCTCCCCCCCCCCCCCCCCCCCCCCCCCCCCCCCCCCCCCGGCGAGGCTGGAGTGGGGGGAGGCGAGGCTGGAGTGGCGGGACTGCCGGGGAGGATGAGGTGGACCGCGTCGTACAGTCGGCGGCCGCCCCGCCGGGCGCGCCCGCCGCATCCTCCGGAGGTGCCGCATGACCACGCCCCAGAACGCCGTTGCCGAGGAGCCCGAGGCCCCGCCCGGGCCGCTGGTCGGGGTCGACTGGTTGGCCGGGAGGCTGGAGGAGCCCGGGCTGGTCCTCTTCGACGCCTCCGTCGGTGCCCACCGCGGCGCGGACCACCGGATCCCGGGCGCGCGCCCCTTCGACCTCGACGGGCCCCTGTCCGACCACGACGCCCCCGCCCCGCACACCATGCCCGGGGCCCCGGAGTTCACCGAGGCGATGCGTGCCCTCGGCGTCGACGACTCGGACACCGTCGTCGTGTACGACGGCGCGGGCATCTACTCCAGCGCCCGCGCCTGGTGGATGCTGCGCGCCATGGGCTTCGACCGGGCCGCCGTCCTCGACGGGGGACTGCCCGCCTGGAAGGCCGCCGGCCTGCCCGTCGAGGCCACCGGCCCGGCGTACGGGGGCCCGCGCGGCTCCTTTACCGCCCGGCCCCGCACCGGGCTGCTGGTCGACAGCGCCACCGTCGCCCAGGCCCTCACCGACCCGGCCGCGGCCGTCCTCGACGCCCGCACCCGCGAACGTTTCGCCGGCACCGCCCCCGAACCCCGCCCGGGCCTGCGCGGCGGCCACATGCCGGGCGCGGTCAACCTGCCCTTCGCCGAACTCCAGCACCCCGACGGCCAGATGCGCCCGGCCGGCGAACTGCGCGAGGCCTTCGAGGCGTTGACCGGTGACCGGGAACGGCTCTACTTCAGCTGCGGCTCCGGGGTGACGGCCTGCGTCCTCGCCCTCGGCGCCGCCCTCGCCGGGTACGAGGACCTCGCGGTCTACGACGGCTCCTGGAGCGAATGGGGCCTGCCCTCCCCGCTGCGCCCGGTCGTCACCGGCCCGGGCGCTCCGTAGCCGCCGACACCATGGTCACCGGGCGGCCACGGCGGTCCGCGTCCGCGGCGCGTGACACCGCGCGCACTCTGTTCGCCCCGGGCGAACGGCGGTTGGGGAACATTGGGAGGCGCACATGCATTGAGTCGGCATAGCTCAACTTCACTGCCGGAAGGAAGATCATGGCTTCGACGTCCGTAACACTCACCCTGCCCGTGTTGCCGCTCGATGACGAGGTCGTGCTGCCCGGAATGGTCGTACCGCTGGATCTGTCCGACGCCGAGGTGCGCGGGGCCGTGGAGGCGGCCCAGGCGGCGGCGGGCAGCGGGAAGCCCCGGGTGCTGCTCGTGCCGCGGGTCGACGGGAAGTACGCCGGTACGGGAGTGCTCGGGACGGTCGAGCAGGTGGGCCGGCTCTCCGACGGGGATCCCGGCGCGCTCATCCGCGGTCGGGGGCGGGTCCGGATCGGGGCCGGGACCACCGGGCCCGGGGCCGCGCTCTGGGTCGAGGGCGAGACCGTGGAGGAAGCCGTGCCCGATCCGCTGCCGGGGGCGGTCGCCGAGCTCGTCAAGGAGTACAAGGCGCTCGCCACCAGCTGGCTCAAGAAGCGCGGGGCCTGGCAGGTCGTGGACCGGGTCCAGCAGATCGAAGGGGTCTCCGCGCTGGCGGACAATTCGGGGTACTCGCCGTTCCTGACGGTCGGGCAGAAGGTCGAACTGCTGGAGACCGCCGACCCGGTCGTCCGCCTCAAGCTCGCGATCAAGTGGCTCAGCGAGCACCTCGCCGAGCAGGACGTGGCCGAGTCCATCGCCAAGGACGTCCAGGACGGCGTCGACAAGCAGCAGCGGGAGTTCCTGCTCCGGCGGCAGCTGGAGGCCGTACGCAAGGAACTGCGCGAGCTCAACGGCGAGAAGGAGGGCGAGGAGTCCGACGACTACCGGGCCCGGGTCGAGGCCGCCGACCTGCCCGAGAAGGTACGGGAAGCCGCGCTCAAGGAGGTCGAGAAGCTGGAGCGGGCCAGCGACCAGAGCCCGGAGGGGTCCTGGATCCGCACCTGGCTGGACACCGTGCTGGAACTGCCCTGGAACGAGCGCACCGAGGACGAGTGCGACATCCAGGGGGCCAGGGCGGTCCTGGACGCCGAGCACGCCGGCCTGAGCGACGTGAAGGACCGGATCACCGAGTACCTCGCCGTCAGGAAGCGGCGCAGCGAGCGCGGCTTGGGAGTCATCGGAGGGCGGCGCGGCGGGGCCGTGCTCGCGCTCGTCGGGCCGCCCGGGGTCGGCAAGACCTCCCTCGGGGAGTCCGTGGCCCACGCCATGGGTCGCACGTTCGTCCGGGTCGCGCTCGGCGGCGTACGGGACGAGGCCGAGGTGCGCGGCCACCGCCGGACCTACGTCGGCGCCCTGCCGGGCCGGATCGTCCGGGCCATCAAGGAGGCCGGGTCCATGAACCCGGTCGTGCTGCTCGACGAGATCGACAAGGTCGGCTCCGACTACCGCGGCGACCCCGCGGCCGCGCTGCTGGAGGTCCTGGACCCGGCGCAGAACCACACCTTCCGCGACCACTACCTGGAGGTGGAGCTGGACCTGAGCGACGTGGTGTTCCTGGCCACCGCCAACGTGCTGGAGGCCATCCCGGAGGCGCTGGCCGACCGGATGGAGCTCGTCCGCCTGGACGGGTACACCGAGGACGAGAAGGTGGTCATCGCACGGGACCACCTGCTGCCGCGCCAGCTGGAACGCGCCGGGCTCGGCTCCGACGAGGTGGTCCTGGAGGAGGACGCCCTGCGCAAGCTGGCGGGCGAATACACCCGCGAGGCGGGCGTGCGCACCCTGGAGCGGTCCCTCGCACGCCTGCTGCGCAAGGTCGCCGCGCAGCACGAGCTGGGGGAGCGGGAGCTGCCGCTGCGCATCGGGTCCGGCGACCTGCGGGGGCTGATCGGGCGCCCGCACCACGTGCCGGAGTCCGCGCAGGACCCGGCCGAGCGGCGCACCGCGGTCCCCGGCGTGGCCACCGGCCTCGCCGTGACCGGCGCGGGCGGCGACGTGCTGTTCGTAGAGGCCTCGCTGGCCGACCCGGAGACGGGCGCGGCCGGCCTGACCCTCACCGGCCAGCTCGGCGACGTCATGAAGGAGTCGGCGCAGATCGCGCTGAGCTTCCTGCGCTCGCACGGAGCGGAACTGGAACTCCCGGTCGCCGACCTGAAGGACCGGGGCGTGCACATCCACTTCCCGGCGGGCGCCGTGCCCAAGGACGGCCCCAGCGCGGGCATCACCATGACGACCGCGCTCGCCTCGCTGCTCTCCGGGCGGCAGGTGCGCACGGACGTGGCCATGACCGGCGAGGTCTCGCTGACCGGGCGCGTGCTGCCGATCGGCGGGGTCAAGCAGAAGCTGCTCGCCGCGCACCGCGCCGGGCTGACCACCGTCATCATCCCGAAGCGGAACGAGGCCGATCTGGACGATGTCCCGGCCGAGGTGCTGGAGGGGCTGGAGGTGCACCCGGTGACGGATGTGCGCCAGGTCCTGGAGCTCGCCCTGGCCCGGGCGGAGGTGCCGGTCACCGCCGCCGCCTGACGGCCGCCCGTACGGCCCGGATCCCCGCTCCGGCGGGGCCCCGGGCCGTCGGCGTGCCCGCTGCGAAATACTGGCCCCTCACCCACCGGGGTGCCACACACCATCGAAGGAGCGGGACGTGCACGGGAGCGAAGACCAGGAGTTCCTTGCCCTGGAGCGGGAGCTGTCCGTCTTCCTCCGGCGCGCCCGCGCCTCCTCCGGCGAGATGGCCCGCGAGCTCCACCCCGAGCTGGAGCCCGCCGCGTACGGGCTCCTCGTACGCCTGGAGGCGGCCGGCCGGCAGCGGGCCACCGAGCTCGCCGCCTACTTCGGGGTGGGCAAGGCCACCATGAGCCGGCAACTGCGGGCCCTGGAGGTCCTCGGCCTGGTGGCCCGCGAGCCGGACCCCGCCGACGGCCGGGCCTTCCTCGTCGGCCTCACGGACGAGGGCCGCGAGCGGTTCCTGCGGGTACGGGGCGCACGGCGCGAGCAGTACATGCGCAAGCTCGCCGACTGGGACCGCGGCGAGGTGGCGGAACTGGCCCGGCTGCTGAACCAGTTGAACGCGGGCGGGGAGTAGGACCCCGCACAGGCCGGTCCCCCGCTACAGCTGCGCGTACACCGCCGACGCGTCGTCGTGCCGCTTGCCGCGAGGAACGCGGCGGGCCGGGTCGGATTCGAGGGCGCGGACCCGGCCGATCAGGCCCTCCGCGCCCTCCTTCCGCAGCACCGCCAGGCACTCGGCCCAGTCGCCCTCCCGGAACGTGTCCGTCCACCGGCTCGCCCCGTCCGTGAGCGCGGCCACCGCCCGCACCCGCTCGCGCGGGGTGCGCCCCGTCACCGCCCGGGCCGCCACCGCCGGGTCCGCGGCCGCGGTGAAGAAGCCGCCCTCCGCGTTGCGCAGGGCGTCCGTCGCGGCCACCGAGCGCAGCACCTCCCGGGGGACCCGGTCCAGCCGGTCGTCGCGCACCGCCGTCACCTCACCCCCGGGCGCCTGGAGGAGCAGTACGGAGTCCGAGAGCACGAGGTGCTCCACGTACGCCTCGTCCCAGCGGACCATGACGACCGTCGCCTGCGGGGTGCGGACGTGAGAAAGGTCACACGCGCCGCCGTGTGCCTCGGCCGTGGCGCGGACGGACTCGGCCAGAATCCGATCCAGTGGCATGTCCCGCCGCGATCCGGACAGTTCGGTCAATCGGCCGCCGAGCCGGGCCGCGAACCACGGCACTCCGTGCACGCATCCGTCCTCGCCGCTCGGCGGGGTGACCCCGTCCAGGGCGACCAGGACACCGCCACCCGAGGCGAGGATCGCGGCCGACACCCAGTCCTCATTGGGGCGTTCCTGGCTGCCGGGGGCCGAGGCGAGGTCGATGCGCATGCCGCCATTCTGCCGGGCGGCCGGTGGAGCGCACCGGCAGGTCCGTACCAAAGCGGGAGGGTTCGGGCGGCCCCGCACGCGGACCGTCCGGGCGCGGGGCCGGGAAGACCGGGCAGGGGGCCGGGATGTGGGCGGGCATCCTGCCAAAGCCCGCATCGATCTTTCAACCACCTGTCCACGGCGGCGCTCTGGGGGCGGGTGCCCGAGTTGGTCGCCAACTCATCCGTGATGTTCACTCGTTCGAGTGGCCGGGTGGGCGATGTGCGGCTCTCTCCCCAACACGCTGCAAAGGTCTGAGGCGGTACGAGGGGGCAGGGGGCGTTTACTTGTTGACCGGCCGTTACCTCGGCCACACGAGTAGACGAGCACAAGCACACGTACAGGATTGCGAGCACCGGTGCAGAAGAAGCGGTCTCGGAACAACGGCACCGCCGCCGACGGCCCGGCCCCCGCAGGACGCCGCGTCCGCGTGCGCCGCAGGCTGGTCGTAGGCGTGGCCGTCGCGGGCCTCACCGTCCTCGCGGCCGGCGCCCCCGCCGTCGTCTCCGCCTCGACGGAACTGAACGACTCCCAGCGCCTGGTCACCCTCGCGGAACGGACCCGGCACACCCTCACCCTCGCGCACCTCCTCGGCGACGAGCGCGACGCCGTCGTCGAGTACGCCGCCAAGGGCCGCCCGGGCGCGGCCAAGGGGGCAGTCCAGGAACGCACCGCCCGGACCGACCGGCAGCTCGCCGAGGTCCAGGCCGAGGCCGACGAGACGACCGCCCGCGCCCTGGCCCGCGTCCAGACCGTCCGCACGGAGGCCGTGGACGGCAAGGGCAGCGCGCTGGCCGCCCACCAGGCCTACGCCGGCGTCATCGCGGAACTGCTCGCGCCGGGCGACCGGCTCGCCGAGCTGACCCCGCCGCGCGCCGAGGCCGCCCTCACCACCACCCGCCCGCTGGCCCCGCTGGGCCAGGCCGTGGAACAGGCCTCGGCCACCCGTGGACTGCTGCTCGCCGCGCTGGCCGTCCCCCGCGGCGAGCAGCTCCCCAACTCGGCCGTGGTCGACGAACTCACCGCCGCCGCCCAGCGTTCGCGCGTACGGGAACAGGCCGCCCTGGACGACTTCGCGCGGGTCGCGCGCCCCGACGTACGCCAGACCCTCGCCGTCACCGTCACCGGCCCCGAGGTCAAGACGGCCGACGACTTCCTCAAGCGGCTCACCGACCGGCCCACCCTGACCGCCGCCGACCGCAAGACCGACGCCGCCGCCGTCGGTGCCGCGCTCACCGCCCGCATCGACCGGATGCGGTCCGTGGAGTCCACCCTGGCGGGCCAGCGGGCCTCCGCCCTCGCCTCCCTGCGCGACGACGACGTGACCCGGCTGGAGACCCTGGTCGCCCTGCTGGGTGTGCTCTTCCTGGTCACCGTCGGCGTCTCGACCGCCGTGGCGCGCTCGCTGACCCGGCCGCTGTCGGTCCTGCGCCGCGGCGCCGCGCGGCTGGCGACGCCGGAGGGCTCGGTCGAACCGGTGCGGTTCACCGGCCGCAACGACGAGTTCGCCGAGGTCGTGCGCCACCTGAACGCGGTGCGCGACCAGACGGTCTCCCTGCACACCCGGATCGCCGGGCTCGACGCCGACCGGCGCCGGATCATCGGCCGCAACGAGGCGCTGGCCTCCAGCCGGGACGTGCTGGAGGAGGAGCTGACGAAGCTGCGGGCGGGGCTGGAGGAGCACCGCCGCGTCATGTCGACGACCTCCGTCTCGCTGTCGCTGCGGACCCTGGGCCTGGTGGAGCGCCAGCTCGCGGTCATCGAGGAGCTGGAGTCCAAGGAACAGGACCCGGACCGGCTGGCGACGCTCTTCAAGCTGGACCACCTGGCGACCGTGATGCGCCGCCACAACGAGAACCTGCTGGTCCTGGCCGGGCAGGAGCACGGCCACGGGCAGGGCCTGCCGGTACCGCTGGTCGACGTGATGCGGGCCGCCGTCAGCGAGATCGAGCGCTACGAGCGGGTCGAACTCGCGGCGCTGCCCTCGTACACGCAGGTGGCGGGCCACGCGGCCGACGACATCTCGCACGTGCTGGCCGAGCTGCTGGAGAACGCGACGACGTTCTCGCCGCCGGACGTCAAGGTGAAGGTGTCCGGCTGGCTGCTGGACTCGGGTGACGTGGTGCTGTCCGTCGTGGACGAGGGCATCGGGGTCACCGAGGACCGGCTGGAATCACTGAACTCCCGGCTGTCCACGCCCGAGGCGTACGACGAGGAGCCCGAGGCGGAACACGGCCTGGGCCTCGGCCTGTACGTGGCCGGGCGGCTCGCGGCGCGGCACGGGGTCACCGCGGAGCTGCGCGCCCCGCGGCACGGCGGGACCGAGGCCCTGGTGGTCGTCCCGGCGGCGCTGCTGCCCGCCGCCCCGCCGGCCTCCCCCGTCCACACCCTGGCCACGCCGGGCGCGCCCGCGCTGCACCTGCCGGGCGTGATAGCGGAGGCGAACGAGAACACGCTGCCGACGCGGCCGCGGGGCGCGGGTGCGGGTGCCGGTGCCGGTGCTGGTGTCGATGCCGCAGAGCCGGGGCTCGAGCCGGAGCCGGAGCTGGAGCCGGAGCCTGTCCTGGACGGGGCCGCCGCGCCCCACGAGGCCTCGGGCGCCGTCCCGGCGGCCACGGCGGCCCAGGACGATACGGCCGACACGGCCGGGCCCGGCGTGGCGGCGGCCATGCCGCCGGCCGACGAGGTGTTCACCGTCCCCGGCCCTGCCGCCGCCATGGTCCCAGCCGCCGGCGAAGGAGCGCTGCCGCCCGCCGAGGAGGTCTTCACCGTCCCGGCGCCGGCCACGGAGCCCCAGGCGGAGCCCGGCCCGGGCGAGGCGTTCCTGCCGTACGCGGAGTCCGCCGCCGAAGCGGAGATGCCGCCCGCCGAGGACTTCACCGTCCCGGCTCCGGCCACGGAGCCCCAGGTGGAGCCCGGCCCGGGCCAGGCCACGCCGTACGCGGAGCCCGCCGCCGAAGCGGAGATGCCGCCTGCGGAGGAGGTCTTCACCGTTCCGGCTCCGGCCAGCGCAGCGTTGCCGCCCGCCGAGCAGGTGTTCGTCGTGCCCGCGGCGGACTCCGCCGAAGAGCTGCTCGCGCGGGTCGTCCCCGAAGCGGAACCGGCTGCCTTCACGGCGCCGGACACCGCCGAGGGGGTCCCGGCCGCGGCACCTGATGCCGACCCGGCTGCCGACGTACGGGAAACCGCGCCGGAGGCGGACCCGCACAGCCACGCCCCGGCCGAAGGCAACTGGCTCCCCCGCCAGGGCAGCCACCCCTCCGACCCCGCCGAGGGCAACGAAGCCCTCACCCACAAGGGCCTGCCGAAGCGGACCCCGCGCACCGTCACCGCCGGGCGCGCGGCACGCGACGACGCACCGCCCGAGCCGCCGCGCCGGGTCGACGCCGACGAACTGCGCCGCCGGCTCGGCGGCTTCTACCAGGGAGCCCAGGACGGCCGGCGGGTCGTCGCCGCCGAGATCGCGCAGGACCGGGGGCACGAGCAGGACCAGGGGCGGGAACAGAGCAAGACCGACCAGGGGGACACCGCACAGGAGGCACGCACATGACCGCGCCCAGTACGTACGGACTGAGCACCCAGGCCCGCAACCTGCAGTGGCTGCTGACCGACCTGGTCGAGGAGGTCCCCGGCGTCAACTCCGTCGCCGTCGTCTCCTCGGACGGGCTGCTGCTCCTGTCCTCCGACCCCGGAACGGGCGGCGCGGGCGAGCCGCCGGCCACGACCGAGACCAAGGCCAAGGCCAAGGGCCCGCGCGGCGCGTCCGCCGACCTCGCCACCATCGTCTCCGGCCTCGGCAGCCTCACCACCGGCGCCGCCGAACTGATGGACGGCGGCGCCGTCAAGCAGACCATGGTGGCGATGGAGCACGGCTCCGTCTTCGTCATGGCCATCAGCGACGGCTCACTGCTGGGCGTGCACGCCACCCCGGACTGCGACATGAGCGTCGTCGCCTACCACATGGCCCTGTTCGTCGGCCGCGCCGGCCACGTCCTGACCCCCGAAGTCCGCAGTGAGCTGCGCCAGTCGATGGAGAACACCCCGTGAGGAGTCCGGCCTCCGACCGGCTGCCGATACGCGGCGCCGACCGCCGCCCCGCCCGCGTCCGCCCGTACTCCCTCACGGGCGGCCGCACCCGCTTCACGCACGTCCTGCTCGTCGAGACCTTTGTCGCGGCCCTGGAGACCAAGGCGTCGGAGCCGCAGAAGCCCGACCGCACGCCCGAGATGCCCGCCATCGTCGAGGTCTGCCGCCGCATGCGCACCATCGCCGAGATAGCCGCGCTGCTGAAGCTGCCGCTCGGCGTGGTCCGCGTCCTCGTCAGCGACCTCGCCGACCAGGGAAGGATCCGCGTCTACGGCACCGGCCACGGCACGGGCCGGCCCGAACGCGCGCTGCTGGAAAGGGTGCTCAGTGGTCTTCGCCGTCTCTGACAACCCGGTGCCCCTGCCGCAGTCGGACGACGAGCCGGTCCAGCCCTGGCAGTACGACCGCTCCCGCGCACCCGTCGCCGTCAAGGTGCTCGTCGCGGGCGGCTTCGGCGTCGGCAAGACCACCTTCGTCTCCTCCGTCTCCGAGATCACCCCGCTGCGTACCGAGGCGGTGATGACCAGGGCCAGCGTGCCGACCGACGACCTGACCGGAACCCCGGACAAGGCCACCACCACCGTCGCCATGGACTTCGGCCGCGTCACCCTCGACGACGACCTCGTCCTCTACGTGTACGGGACCCCGGGCCAGGAGCGGTTCTGGTTCATGTGGGACGACCTGGTGCGCGGAGCCATCGGCGGCCTCGTCCTGGCCGACACGCGCAGGCTGCGCGACTGCTTCCCGGCCCTCGACTACTTCGAGAGCTGCGGGCTCCCGTACGCCGTCGCCGTCAACCACTTCGAGGGCTCGCCGTCGTACGAGCCCGAGGACGTGCGTGAGGCGCTCAGCGTGCCGCCCCACGTGCCCGTCGTGATCATGGACGCGAGGCGCCGCCACACCGTGGTCGAATCCCTGCTGGCCCTGGTGGGCCACGCCCTCGACAGCACTCCCGAATAGAGAACGTGAGAGATGCGCAAGATACTTGTCGTAGGAGCCGGCCAGTCCGGTCTCCAGCTCGCCCTCGGACTCCAGTCGAAGGGCTACGAGGTCACCCTCATGTCCAACCGGACGGCGGACGAGATCCGCACCGGGCGGGTCATGTCCACCCAAGTCATGTTCGACTCGGCGCTGCAGCACGAGCGTGACCTCCAGATCAACTTCTGGGAGCAGCAGGCTCCGAAGATCGAGGGCCTCGGGGTCTCTGTCGCCGCTCCCGACGCCGCTCGCGCCATCGACTGGCTGGGCCACCTCAAGGGCTACGCGCAGTCCGTCGACCAGCGCGTGAAGATGGCCGGCTGGCTCGACACCTTCGCGCAGCGCGGCGGGCAGCTGGTCATCCACGGCGCCTCCGTCGCGGACCTCGACTTCTTCTCCCGTACGTACGACCTGGTGCTGGTCGCCGCCGGCAAGGGCGAGCTGGTCTCGATGTTCGGGCGGGACGCGGCGCGTTCCCCGTACGACGCCCCGCAGCGCGCGCTGGCCGTGTCCTACGTGCACGGGCTCGGGCCGCGCCCGGAGCACCCGGAGACGGAGGCGGTCCGCTGCAACCTGGTCCCGGGTGTCGGCGAGCTGTTCGTCATGCCGACCCTGACCACGTCGGGCCGGGCGGACATCCTGTTCTGGGAGGGCATCCCCGGCGGGCCGCTGGACGTCTTCAACGGCGTCAAGGACCCGGCGGAGCACCTGGCGCTCACGCTGGACCTGATGGAGAAGTTCACGCCGTGGGAGTACGCGCGGGCGACGAAGGTGGAGCTGACGGACGCGGGCGCCACGCTCGCCGGCCGCTACGCGCCGGTGGTCCGCAATCCGATCGGCCGTCTTCCCGGTGGAGGGCTCGTCCTGGGTGTCGCGGACGTGGTCGTCGCCAACGACCCGATCACCGGCCAGGGTTCGAACTCGGCGGCCAAGTGCGCGGCCTCGTACCTCTCCTCGATCCTGATGCACGGGGACAACCCGTTCGACGAGGCGTGGATGAAGGCCACCTTCGACAAGTACTGGTTCACCACGGGCAAGCCGGTGACCCAGTGGACGAACGCGATGCTGGGCGTCCCGCCGGAGCACGTGCTGAACCTGATCGGCGCGGCCGGGCAGCTCCAGCCGGTGGCGAACCGATTCGCCAACGGCTTCGACAACCCGGCCGACTTCGATGCGTACTTCTACGACCCCGAGGACGCTGCGGACTACTTGGCGGAGGTCTCTTCGGCGGTTTCGGGAGCGGTTTCCTCGTCGTCGGCTTCCTAGTCGGTTTCCTCGCCGGTTTTCTCTTCCTCGTCGGTTTCCTCGTCCGTCTCGTCGTCGGCCTCGACGTCGGTCTCGTCGTCGGTCTCGGGAGCCTCTTCGGCCGAGTAGCCCGTATCGTCCCCCGCCGAGGCCGCCTCGGGCAGCGGCGGGGGAGTGAAGTCGGCGAGCGGGGTCCCGTCGGGGTCCGGCCGTACGGCTCCGAGCAGCGGGTTCGCGGCGATCGGTGAGACCTTGACCCGCGCTCCCGGGCGCGGGGCCTGAATCACCTTCCCTCCCCCCACGTACAGGCCCACGTGGGTGGCCTTGGGGAAGTAGACCACCAGGTCCCCGGGACGTAGTTGGTCCAGCGGTACCTTCGGCAGCTGCGCCCACTGCTCCTGGCTGGTCCGCGGGATGGCGCGCCCGGCGTGCGCCCAGGCCTGCGAGGTGAGCCCGGAGCAGTCGAAGGACCCCGGCCCCTCGGCGCCCCAGACGTACGGCTTGCCGATCTGGGCCGCCGCGTACGTGAGGGCCGCGCCGCCGGCCGCGGTGGGCGTGCCGGTACGGGTGGGGAGCCGGCCGGAATCCAGCAGGTTCCGCTGCGCCGCGGCGGTGTTCTCGGCCTCCTTCGCGCCGAGCCGCGCGAGCTGTTCGGGGGTCAGGGCGGCGAGCATGCGCTCGACCTCCTTGAGCCGCGTCGCGATCTCGTCCTGGTGCCGCTTCTGCTGCGCGGCCAGGGTCTGCCGGGCGTCCAGGGCCTTGCGGGCCCGGACGGCGTGCGCGTCGGCCTGCTTCTCGCCCCGCGCGAGCCGCTCCAGTACGGCGGCCCGCCGGGCGCCCTCGCGGGCGGCGAGCCGACGCTGCTCCAGGGCGGCCTGCGGGTTGCCGGCGAGGAGCATCCGGGCGTACGGGGACAGGCCCCGCGTGGCCTGGTACTGCTCCCGGGCCAGCCGTCCGGCGAGGGCCTTTTCGGATTCGAGAGCCGTACGGGCCCTGCCGAGGTCGGCGGCGCGCTGCCGCTCCTCGTCCCGGCCGGCCCGGAGGGCCACCTCGGTGGCGTTGTACGCCTCGGTGGCCTCCTCGGCCTTCTGGTACAGCCCTTGCAGGCGGGTGAGCAGCACCCCGACGGACTCCCCCTCGGGCCGGCTCGGTTCGGCCCCGGCACCCGGGGCCGGTCCGGCGACGAGGAGCACTGCGACGATGCAGGCGGCGCGAAGCGGCCGATGTGACATGGGATCACCTCCGAGGCCGCCGATGCTGCCACGCCCGGTATGACAAATCCCCCAGCGGAGTCGGCCGGTCGCACGGGGGTCACCCGGTTGGGGGGCTGCGCCTATACGGCGGGGGCTTTGGGGGGCCTGTTGTCCTGGGGCGGGATCAGGGAGGGTTTGGGGGTTTCCCGTCAGTCCCATCGTCTCTCCGTGTCGGGCCGGTCCCTCAAGGGCGCTCCTCCTTCGTCGTCGCGTCGCTGCGCGATGGCCTTCGGCCACCCTTGACCGACCGTCCCGCCACGGACATACGAGGACAGCCGGGAAACCCCCAAAGGAACGGGCCGGGGGTTCCTTTTCAGGGACGGGGCGGCGGACGGAGATGGACGGGCGGGTCGGGGGGCGCGTCCGATCGCTACGCGCTTCGCACGGCTTGGCGTCCGGCCGCCGTCTGGGGCTGGGCATAAGCCGCCACAGATCGCTACGCGCTTCTCCCGTCTCAGCGTCCGACGGCCGCCTGGGGCCGGGCATAAGCCGCCACGGGTTACTGCGTTTCTCGATGATGGCGACCGGCGGCCGTCTGGGGTGGGCGTGGGCGCCGTCGATCGCTCCGCGCTTCGCACGGCTTGGCGTCCGAAGCCGGTCACCACTGGGAGATGAGCGGCGTGTGCGGTTCCTGCTGGCGCCAGGCTTCGGTGAGGCGGGCGAGGCGGGTGGGGGCGGCGATGCCGTGCAGGGTTGCGATCTGGCCGTTGGTGATGTCGAACGTCACGGAGCCGACGACCTGGTCGCCCAGCACGAAGAGGATGGCGGGGGCGCCGTTGAGGACCGCGTAGTGGACGGCGGGCGTGCCGCCGGCACGTCGCCGTTTCGCGGGGGTGGGCTTGAAGCCGGCCCGGACGATGGCGGCGACGCGCTGCGGAGTGTCGTACCGCAGCAGCGTCCTGGCCAGGCCGGCGACGCCGTCGGAGATCGCGGTCACGTCGTCGGTGAGCAGTGCCACGAGCTGTTCGGTGCGGCCCGAGGAGGCAGCGGCGAGGAATTCCTCGACGATCCTGCGGGCGGATACCGGGTCGACTTCGCCGCCGCGGCGGCGCGCGGCGGTGATGTGGCGCCGGGCCCGGTGGAGGTGCTGCTGGCTTGCGGACTCCGTGATGTCGAGGATCTCCGCGCTCTCGGCGTGGGTGTAGGAGAAGGCTTCGCGCAGGATGTAGACGGCCCGCTCAAGGGGTGACAGGCGTTCCAGGAGAGTCAGCACGGCCAGGGAGACCGATTCGCGCTGCTCGAAAGTGTCGGCCGGGCCGAGCATCGGGTCGCCGTCGAGGAGCGGTTCGGGCAGCCAGGCGCCGACGGTGCGTTCGCGGCGGGTTTGTGCCGAGCGGAGCCGGTCGAGGCACAGGTTGGTGAGAACCTTGGTCAGCCATGCTTCCGGCACCTCGATCCGCTGCCGGTCGGCGGCCTGCCAGCGTAGGAACGCATCCTGCACGGCGTCTTCGGCGTCGGCGGCGGAGCCGAGGAGACGGTACGCCAGCGAGGCCAGCCGGTTCCGGCTGGCCTCGAACCGGCTGGTGTCGAAGCGGTCAACGGCGGTGCTGTCCACGCGGACCACCCTAGCTACGCGACCGCTTTCGTGGCGGACGCTTCCGGTGTGGCCAAGCGGCGCTTGCGCTTGGGCAGGCCGAAAGTCGGGTGCGAGGTGGTCCACAGCGACATCTTGAGGATGCCCGACTTGATGCGCGCGGCCTTCCGGCCGCCCACGTACTTCGGCTTGGCCTGGGCTTCGGCGTCGACCATCTGCAGGATCCCGTCCCGCCGCCCGAGACTGATGTGGTTGCCGTGGTAGTCCAGCTTGGTGTTCGGGATCTTGTGGCCGGTCAGGCGTCCCACGATCGCGGCCGTGGCCTGCATGCCGGTGTAGCCGGCCGAAGCGCAGGACATCGGCAGCGGCCGGCCGTTGTCGCCGATGGCGTAGGCGCTGTCGCCCACGGCGTAGACGTTCGGGTGCGAGAGCGACCGCATGGTGCGATCGACGACGATCCGACCGGTCTCGGTGACCTCCAGCCCGCCGGCGGCGGCGATCGGGCTGACCGCGAACCCGGCCGTCCACACGGTCGCGTCGGACGCCAGGGCGGTGCCGTCGGCGCACAGCACCCGCGTCGCTTCGACGGCTTCGACGCTGGTGCGCTCCAGGACGGTGATGCCCAGCCGGTCGCAGGCCTGCCGCAGGTGACCGCGGGCTCCGGCGGAGAGCTGGGCGCCCAGCTCGCCGCGGGCGACCAGCGCCACCGACAGGCCGGGCCGGGATTCGGCGATCTCGGTGGCGGTCTCGATGCCGGTCAAACCGTCGCCGACGACCAGCACCCTGCCGCCTTCGGCCCGCCCGCTCAGGCTGTCCAGGCGTGCGCGCAGGCGCAGCGCCGAGGGGCGGCCGGTGACGTCGAAGGCGTGCTCGGCCACGCCGGGGACGCCGTGGTCGGCGACGTGGCTGCCGAGCGCGTAGAGAAGCGTGTCGTAGTCGAGCTCGCCGTCGGCGTCGGCCACGGCGACGACCTGGCGCTCGGGGTCGACGGCGGTGACACGGGCCAGGCGCAGCCGTATCCCCGTGCCTGCGAAGACGTCTGCGAGCTGTGGGGCCTCGATCTCCTGGCCGGCCGCGAGCTGGTGCAGTCGCAGCCGCTGGACGAAGTCCGGCTCGGCGTTGACCACGGTGATCTCGGTGTCCGCCGGGGACAGTCGGCGGGCCAGGGTCCCGGCCACGTAGGCCCCGGCATAGCCGGCGCCGAGGACGACGATGCGGTGCTTCATGTGTCGCTCCTGTCGGTTCGCTTGCTCTCGGCGAGTTGAGCGAAACGGCGCGCCGATTCCTGACAGGAACTGTGTGTGGTGTGAGTCACAAGGCTGCCGGGTGGTTGCCTGCGTCGTCAGGTCGCGGGCCAGACCGTCATGTCCGCGAAAACGAACTCGGCCACGCCCTTCACCCGCGTAGTCGACTTGGTCTGGAGCACGAGCAGTGCGATATCCCCCGACGGGTGCCTGACGCAGATTTCGCTGCCGGTCGCCGTCGCGGCCAGCGGGAGGGTGTTGGCCGTGGCGGCGGCCGTGAGGCGGCGGCACGTTTCGAGGCTGCCGGTGCCCGGATCGGCGTACAGCAGGGTGAACACGCTCGCGTCGCTCTCCAGCTTGCAGCCGACCTCCTCGCAGTTCAGGCGGATGTCCCCCGTGCCGTCCTCGCGCCGGATCGGTTCCCTGAAGCTGATCGATGTCTTCTCGTCCAGCCACAGCGCGGGGTGGGGAACGGCTTTCGGCGGTTGCGACGTGCTCGGTGCGGGTACGGAGGCGCCCGGCGCCTTGCCGCCGGTCGGCGAGCCGGTCGATCCCGACGGCGATGGTGTGCCCTGGGCCATCGCGGCCGGGCCGCTCTGCTGTGCCTCCCGCTCGCGGATCCTGTCCGCCGCGTCCATGACCACCCAGCCGAGGCCCGACAGGAGCAGGACCCCGGCCGTCACCGCCGCCGTGGTGATCAGTGCGGTGCGTCGACGGCGGGCCCGTCGTTCCTCCGGCTCTTCCGGCGGCTGCGGCGGGCGCCGGACCATCGGAAGCGTGCCCAGCGGCGTGGGGTGCGGGATCGGCGCCGGGACCGTCACCTCCGGCCCCGTCACCTCCCGCCATATGGCCGGGCCGCCGCCCGCGTCGGCGTCCCCGCCCAGCCGTTGCCGGCACCACGCCACGATCTCCGCCGGGGTGGCCCGCTCCTGCGGATCGGCGGCCAGGCAGCGGGCGATCAGCGGACGCAGCGGCTCCGGCAGCCGGGACAGGTCGGGGGCGGAGTGCACGATCCGGAACAGCACGGTCATGGAGGGGCCGTCTCCGTACAGCGGTTCGCCCAGGGCCGCGAACGCCGCCGTCTGGCCCAGCGCGAAGACGTCGGTGGCTGCCGTGGTCTCGCCCGCCAATGCCTGTTCGGGGGCCATGAACTGGGGCGTGCCGATGGCGCTGCCCGTGGCGGTGGGCGCGGTGGTACCGGACGCCAGCGAGATGCCGAAGTCGATGACACGCGGCCCGTCGGCGGCCAGCAGTACGTTCGACGGCTTCAGGTCCCGGTGCACGATGCCCGCACCATGGATGGCCTGCAGGGCTTCGGCCACCCCCGCCATCAGCCAGAGCACGGCGGGCACCGGCAGCGGTCCGCGCCGGGTGACGGCCTCCGCCAGCGAGGGACCGGGCACGTACAGGGTGGCCAGCCAGGGCGGCACCCCGTCCGCCTCGGCGTCGATCAGCTCGGCGGTGTACGCGCCGCGCACCCGCCTGGCCGCCTCCACCTCCCGGCGGAAGCGCCGCCGGAAGGCCGGGTCCTCGGACAGCTCCGGCCGTACCACCTTGATCGCTACGGGACGGCCGCCCGGGGTGTGCGAGAGGTACACCCGGCCCATGCCGCCCGCGCCGAGCCGGGCCACGAGCCGGTAGCCGGCCACGGCCGGTGGATCGTCCGCCTGCAACGGCTGGAATATCTCGGTCGCGCTGTTCATCGGTCTTCCCCCGTCCCCCGATCAACCGATGAGTTGATCCACATCACTTTAAGTGCCGGGGGGCGGGGAGTACGTGACGGGAGGTCCGCCCCGGCGTCAGCCGCGCAGCAGGCGGGTCTTGGCCGTCGTGAACTCCTCCGGGGTCAGCAGGCCCTCGCGGGCCAGGTCGGCCAGTTGGGTGAGCTCCGCCACCAGGCTGACGGGGGGACGCGCCGGCCCGGCCGCCGGGGCGTACTCCGGGTGGGCGTACGGGAACTCGTCCGGTGGCTCCGGCTCCGGCTCGGGCTCCAGATCCAGCGGCTCCGGCTCGGGCTCCAGATGCAACGGCTCCGGCTCCGGCGGCTCCGGTTCCGGCGGCCCGGGCTCCGGCTCATGCGGCTCCGGCTCATGCGGCTCCGGCCAGGGCCTGGTCGGCGGCTGCGCCGGGCCCTCCGCCGCCTGGACCGCACGCGCCAGCAGGCCACGGCGCGGCGGTTGGTCCGGGCCCACCGCGCCCGCCGCCGCGTCCCCGGTTCCCGTCGCGCGCGCCAGCAGACCCCGCAGCAGCGGGCGCCCCGCCGGGCGGTTGGCCGAGCGCACCGTCCCGCCCACCGGTCGGATGAACATCAGGCCACCCCCGCCCGGGGGTCCACCGGGACCCGGTCCGGCGGGATGCGGACCGAGCCCACGATCCGCCCGCCCGCCGCCCGTACGGCGATCGCCGCGTCCTCGGCCCACACGTGCTCGACCACCAGCAGCAGCGCGCAGCTCCCGCGCTCCAGCAGCCCCGCCGCCTCCTCCACGTCCTCCGGCCCGATCAGCCGTGCCACGTCGCGCCCCGTCAGCAGGCCCTGCAGCTCCACGAACTCGTCGAACTCCGCCGCCAGCACGTTCCCCGACGCCGTCTTCGTCGCCACGAGCCCGTCGATCAGCCGGACCACCCCGGTCTTGCGCAGCCCCATCACGGCCTCGACCGCCGGGACGCGCAGCTGCTCCTCCGGGAAGGCGAGGACGATGAATTCCACAGGTCCCATACGCCTCGGCTCCTCACGTCCGACCGTTTGTGACGACTCTTCGGCACTCTATGACATAAGCGGACATACCATCCGTCCGCTTGCTACGTTTCGGTGTATGACCGCTCTGACGGCAAAGGTGGCGGAGCCCGCCCCGCCCCCGCCCCCCGACGCCCGCGCCCCCAAGCGCCGCGGCGTCGAGCTGACGCTCCTCGCCGGCGCCGTCCTGATCTCCGTCCTCGGCCACCTCCACGTCGGCCTCGCGACCACCGGCCGCATCCCCGGTGGGGCCGCCCGCTACGCCGCCGGCCTCACCGCCGCCGCCCTGCTCGCGCACCTCGCCGTCCGCTTCAGGGCCCCGTACGCGGACCCCCTCGTACTCCCCATCTCCGTCCTGCTCAACGGCCTCGGCCTGGTCCTCATCCAGCGCCTCGACGTGACCACGCCCGACCACCTCACCGCCGGGGACCAACTCCTCTGGTCCGCCCTCGGGATGGCGCTCTTCGTCCTGGTCGTCGCGCTGCTCCGCGACCACCGCGTGCTCCAGAGGTACGCCTACCTCTCCGTCACCGTCGCCCTCGTGCTGATGCTGGTGCCCGTCTTCTTCCCGGCGGTCAACGGCGCGCACATCTGGATCCGGTTCGCCGGACTCTCCTTCCAGCCGGGGGAGTTCGCCAAGATCCTGCTCGCCGTCTTCTTCGCCGCCTACCTCGCGGCGAACCGCACCGCCCTCGCCCTCACCGGCCGCCGGCTCTTCTGGAAGCTGCGCCTCCTCCCGGGCCGCGTGCTCGGCCCGATCCTCGCGATCTGGCTGCTCAGCGTCGGTGTGCTCGTGCTGGAACGGGATCTGGGCACCTCGCTGCTGTTCTTCGGGCTGTTCGTGATCATGCTGTTCACTGCCACCGGGCGGATCGGCTGGATCGCGATCGGGCTGCTGCTCGCCGCCCTCGGCGCGTACGCCGTCGGAACCTTCGAGCCGCACGTGAACAGCCGCGTGGACGACTGGCTGAATCCTTTCGCCTCCATCGAGCGCGGCGAGGGCCCCGGCCAGCTCGCCCAGTCCCTCTTCGCCTTCGGCGCCGGCGGCCTCCTCGGCGCCGGGCTCGGCCACGGCCAGTCCTTCCTCATCGGCTTCGCCGCCAAGTCGGACTTCATCCTCGCCACCGCCGGCGAGGAGCTCGGTCTCGTCGGCCTCGCCGCGATCCTGCTCCTCTACGGGCTCCTCGTCGCCCGCGGCTTCCGTGCCGGGCTCGCGCTGCGCGACTCCTTCGGCCGGCTGCTCGCCACCGGGCTCGCCTCGATCGTTGCGCTCCAGGTGTTCGTGATCGCGGGCGGAGTCACCGGGCTGATCCCGCTCACCGGCATGGCCATGCCCTTCCTGGCCCAGGGCGGTTCCTCCGTCGTCACCAACTGGATCATCGTCGCCCTGCTGGTACGGCTCAGCGACAGCGCCCGCAGACCTCGCCCCGATCGTCCCGCGGAGGAGCCGGCCGAGTGATCCGCTACATCCGCTGGTGCGCGTACTTCTGCGCACTGCTGCTCGTCGCCCTGCTGGTCAACATCACCCGCGTGCAGGTCTGGGAGTCCGCCGCCTACGGCGCGAACCCGGCCAACAAACGCCCCGCCATCGAGCGCTACGCCGAACCGCGCGGGGACATCCTGGTCGACGGGCGCCCCGTCACCGGCTCCCGCGACAGCGGCCAACTGCTGCGCTACGAGCGGACGTACGGGAACGGCCCGCTCTACGCGCCCGTCACCGGTTTCTCCTCCCAGACGTACGGGACCAGCTTCGTGGAGCGCGCCGAGGACGGGATCCTCTCGGGCACGGACCCGGGGCTCTCGGCCTTCCCGCTCTGGTACGACCTGGCCCGCGGCCGCCCGGCCGGCGGGAACGTCGCCACCACCGTCCGCGCCGGCATGCAGCGGGCCGCGTACACGGGGCTCGCGGGCAAGCGCGGGGCGGTGGCGGCCGTGGAGCCGGCCACCGGGCGGATCCTCGCGCTGGTCAGCAGCCCCTCGTACGACCCCTCCGTGCTCTCCGGTACGGGCGCGAAGGTCAAGCGGGCCTGGGCGGCGCTGAACGCGGACCCGGCCCGGCCGATGCTCAACCGGGCGCTGCGCGAGACGTACCCGCCCGGCTCCACGTTCAAGATCGTGACGGCGGCGGCCGCCCTCGACGCGGGCGTGGTCACCGATGTGGACGCGCCGACCCGGACCCCCGACCCCTACCCGCTGCCCGGGACCAGCACCCTGCTGCCGAACGCGGCCACGGGCTGCGAGGACGCCTCGATGGCGGAGGCGGTGCAGTGGTCCTGCAACACGGTGATGGCGAAGATCGGGGTACGGGTCGGGCTGCGCGGGATGGTGGAGGCGGCGCGCCGCTTCGGGTTCAACGTCGAGGGGCTGCGGGTGCCCTCGTGGGTGTCCCGGTCGAACTTCGACACCGACATGAGCCAGGACCAGCTGGCCCTCTCCTCGATCGGGCAGTTCAACACCTCGGCGACGCCGCTGCAGATGGCGATGGTGGCGGCGGCGGTCGCGAACGGCGGCGAGCTCAAGTCCCCCTACCTGGTGGAACGGACGACCCAGGACGACGGGTCGCCGGTCCGGCGCGGCGATCAGCGCAGCCTCGGCCGGGCGATGAACCCGGCCACCGCCCTGCGGCTGCAGGAGCTGATGGTGAAGGTGGTGGAGAACGGTACGGGCAAGAACGCGGCGATCCGGGGCGCGGTGGTCGGCGGCAAGACCGGCACCGCCCAGCACGGCGTCGGCAACGCGGGTACCCCGTACGCATGGTTCATCTCCTGGGCCAGGGCCGAGGGCGCGGCCCTCCCGGCGGTGGCGGTGGCGGTGGTGGTCGAAGACGCTTCGGCGCGCCGGGGCGACATCAGCGGCAACAGCGCGGCGGCCCCGATCGCCCGCGCGGTCATGCAGGCGGCCTTGCCCCACTGACCCGGCGCCCGACCGCCGGCCCACCGGCCCGCGGCCCACCGGCCCGCCGGCCCACCGGCCCGCGGCCCACCGGCCCGCGGCCCACCGGCCCACCGGCCCACCGGCCCACCGGCCCGCGGCCCACCGGCCCACCGGCCCGCGGCCCACCGGCCCACCGGCCTGCGGCCCACCGGCCAACCGGCCTGCGGCCCACCGGCCAACCGGCCTGCGGCCCACCGGCCCCCGTGCGCCGGCCGGCCGGCGTGCGCTTCGAATGGGGGTGTGGTCTGCCCGTGGACCCAGGGCGACGGGAACCCTGCGCGCCCGCCGGAGCCGGACCTCCGGCCCCGTGATCCGGCGGGCACGCGCTAGTGCTGTGACCGGAAAGGTTCACCGGGTCACGGCCCCCGGCACCGCACCTCGCGGCGTTGTCGGACCGCCCAAGTGCGTCCAGTACGAGCCGCGGTCCTCCGCCTTGCGACGCTTCCCCTAGGCCCTGCGGGCCTGGGGAGACCCCATGCACCGGACGCCGCGACCCGGCAAATCTTTCCGGCCACAGCACTAGCCGGAGGCGTCCGCGCCCTCCTGGATGGCCGCCTCGACCTCCGCCACCCGCCGCGACTCCTCGGCCGCGAACCGCCGGCGGTCGAGGGCCTCGGCGATCTCCTCGTCCTGGCTCATCAGCAGGTCCAGGTTGGAGTCGCCCATCTCGAAGACGCCCATGTCCACGTACGCCCTCTGCAGCCGCCCGCCCCACAGCCCGATGTCCTTCACGCACGGCACGATCCGGCTGAACAGCAGCCTGCGGAACAGGTGCAGGAACTCCGACTGCTCGCTGAGCCGCTGCGCCTCCTTCCCCGGGATGCCGAAGTTCTCCAGCACCTCCACCCCCAGCAGCCGGTCCCGCATGAGGTGGCACCCCTCGATCACGAACTCCTCGCGCTCGCGCAGCTCGGCGTCCGTCAGCTGCTTGTAGTAGTCGCGCAGCGCCATCCGCCCGAAGGCCACGTGCCGGGCCTCGTCCTGCATCACGTACGCCAGCAGCTGCTTCGGCAGCGGCTCGGCGGTCGTGTCGCGGATCATGCCGAAGGCGGCCAGCGCCAGCCCCTCGATGAGCACCTGCATGCCCAGGTACGGCATGTCCCAGCGGGAGTCGCGCAGGGTGTCGCCCAGCAGCCCCTGGAGGCTGTCGTTGATCGGGTACAGCATCCCGACCTTCTCGTGCAGGAAGCGCCCGAAGATCTCGGCGTGCCGGGCCTCGTCCATGGTCTGCGTGGCGGAGTAGAACTTCGCGTCCAGGTCCGGCACCGACTCCACGATGCGCGCCGCGCACACCATCGCGCCCTGCTCGCCGTGCAGGAACTGGCTGAAGTTCCAGGCGGTGTAATGCCGGCGCAGCTCGCCCTTGTCCTTCGCGCTGAGCTTGGCCCAGTGCCGCGTCCCGTACAGCGGCAGGGCCTCGTCGGGCGTGCCCAGCGGATTGTACGGATCCACCTCGATGTCCCAGTCGATGCGCTTGCCGCCGTCCCACTGCTTGTCCTTGCCCTTCTGGTAGAGCGCGAGGAGCCGCTCGCGGCCCTCGTCGTACTCCCAGTTGAAGCGGGCGGAGCCGGAGGCGGGGATCTGCCAGACGGCCTCGCGCGGGTCCTCGGTGTAGAGCTCGTGCGTCGACACTGACGCCCCCTCGTCTCACGTACTGCCGTGCGGGACCGGACAGTTGGCAGCGTCACACGTTGGTAGACACGGGGTCAACAAGTCGTGCGCGGGGGATTGACGACCTTGCTGACAGGCAGTCTCATAACCAGTGACCGCCGGTAACTCGACGACGAGGTGTCCGAAGCCATGACGACCGTGACCGAACGAGCCGCGCTCAGGGACGCTCTCGGCCTGCTCAAGGACCGGGAGCAGATCGCCGAGCGACTGCTCGAATCCTCGGCCAAGCACTCCTTCGACCCCGACAAAGAACTCGACTGGGACGCCCCGACGATCGAGGGCAAGTACTACTGGCCGCCCGAGCTGCTCTCCCTCTACGACACCCCGCTGTGGAAGAAGATGGGGGAGGAGCAGCGCATCGACCTCTCCCGCCACGAGGCGGCGGCGCTCGGCTCGCTCGGCATCTGGTTCGAGATCATCCTCATGCAGCTCCTGGTCCGGCACATCTACGACAAGTCGCTGACCAGCAACCACGTGCGCTACGCACTCACCGAGATCGCCGACGAGTGCCGCCACTCGATGATGTTCGCCCGCCTGATCCAGAAGGCCGGCGCCCCCGCGTACCCGGTCTCCCGCCTCAACCACAACCTCGCGCGGGTCCTGAAGACCGTCTCGACCACCCCCGGCTCCTTCGCATGCACCCTCCTCGGCGAGGAGATCCTCGACTGGATGCAGCGCCTGACCTTCCCGGACGAGCGCGTCCAGCCGCTGGTCCGCGGGGTCACCCGGATCCACGTCATCGAGGAGGCCCGGCACGTCCGGTACGCCCGCGAGGAGCTGCGCCGCCAGATGCTGACGGCCCCGCGCTGGGAGCAGGAGCTCACCCGGATCAGCTGCGGCGAGGCCGCCCGCGTCTTCTCGCTCGCCTTCGTGAACCCGGCCGTCTACGACAACATCGGCCTGGACCGCCGCGAAGCCGTCGCCCAGGTCAAGGCGAGCGGGCACCGCCGCGAGGTCATGCAGAGCGGCGCCAAGCGGCTCACCGACTTCCTCGACGACATCGGCGTACTGCGCGGAGTGGGCCGGAAGTTGTGGCAGAGCTCGGGACTCCTGGCCTAGCGGGTCTCTCGCCGGCAGGTGTCTGGCCGGCGGGTGTCTCGCCGGCGGGGGTCTAGCCGATCACGCCGGGCCGGTCCGATCGGCAAGACCCCCCTGGACCGACCCCCGCGGGGCTACCCTGCGGACATGACCGTACGCGCCTACCGCAGGCTGAGCGTCGAGGAGCGGCGAGCCCAACTCCTCGACGCCGCCCTCTCGCTGTTCGCGCACCGGGCGCCGGAGGAGGTCTCGCTGGACGACGTGGCGGAGGCCGCCGGGGTCTCGCGCCCGCTCGTCTACCGCTACTTCCCGGGCGGCAAGCAGCAGCTCTACGAGGCCGCCCTCCGCTCGGCGGCGGACGTCCTCGAACTCTGCTTCGCCGAACCCCAGCAGGGCCCCCTGACCCGGCGTCTGTCCCGGGCCCTGGACCGCTACCTCGCCTTCGTCGACGAACACGACGCCGGCTTCGCGGCCCTCCTCCAGGGCGGCAGCGTCGTGGAGACCTCCCGCACGACGGCCACGGTGGACGGCATCCGCCGGGCCGCCGCGGAGGCGATCCTCTTGCACCTGGGGGTGCCGGCCCCCGGACCCCGGCTGCGCATGATGGTCCGTACGTGGATCACGGCGGTCGAGGCGGCCTCCCTCATCTGGATCGACGAGGGCAAGAAGCCGGAGGTCGGCTCCCTCCGGGACTGGCTGCTGGACCAGTTCATCGCCCTGCTGACGGCCACCGCGGCCACGGATCCCGAAACCGCGGCCGCCGCGCGTGCGGCCCTCGCCCTGGAGTCGGCCGACGGTCCGGTCGGGGTCCTGGCACGCCGCGTGGTCCCGGTGGTCTCCGAGGCCGCCCACCTGCTGTGACACTGGTGGGGTGAGAAGCCAACCGACCCCGTTCGAGGGCGGCCCGATGGACGGCCGGGTCCTCCCGATCCTCCTCGGCCCGACCGGACACCCCCCGAAGTGGTACGAGATCCCCGTCCCCACGCCGGACGGCCCGCCGACGGTGCTGCTCTACGAACGCGTCCCCTCGGGCTACTCGAAGCGGCTGGGCCTGCAGAAGGGCTGGAAGTACGAGTACGTCCCCTCAGGCACGAAGCCGAAGGCCCGCTGGCCCTGGTCGAAGAACCCGCACGCCTGAAACCTCAGCGTCGCCGGCGTTTGACGCGCGGCCTGACGAGCCCCCGGGCTGGCCGCGCCTCAACCCAGCCTCGCCGGCGGGGTCGGCCGCGCCCAAACCCAGCCTCGCCGGCGTTTGAGGCGCGGGGTCTGGGGCGGAGCCCCAGGTCCGGGCGCAGCCCGGCTACTGGTCACCCGCACGGTGCGGCGGTACTCGCGGAGCCCGGAGCCGGAGCCCGGAGCCCGGAGCCGGAGCCGGAGCCGGAGCCCGGAGCCGGAGCCGGAGCCGGAGCCCGGAGCCGGAGCCGCAGCCCCGCCAGCCTCATGGAGCGCTCGGCGCCGGAGCCCGCGGGGCGGCCGGGGCCTGCGGATTCCCCGGGACCCGTACGATCTGCTCGCGCGTCGGCAACATCGTGAGCTGCTTCTCGTCCCAGGACCAGGCGGTGATCAGCTCGTAGCCGTGGTTCCCGCTGGGCGCCCGCAGGATCACGTCCCGCCCGGCCAGTTCCACCGAGATGACGGTCTGCGTGGTCGCCATGATCCGGTTGAGCCGCCCGTCGGTGTCCGCCGTGTACACGCGTACGGACATCCTCTTGTCCGGGAACTCGATGCCGACGATCAGATCGTCGACGCCGTTGCCCGTGAGGTCCCGGTAGTACGGCGCCAGCACCGGGCACGCCGCGGGCCCCGCGCCGTCCTTCCCGCACGCGTTGATCGCGGCCGCCGTCGCGGCCGGCATTCCGTCGGCCCCGACCTCGGCGTTCGGGTGGGCCCGCAGCTCCGCCTGGACGAGGGCCACCGGGTCGACGCCGTGCACGTTCTGGTTCTGGACGGGCGGGATCCCCTTCACGTACTCGGGCGGTGCCCCACCCGGATCGGCGGGCGGTACGGACGCCCCCCGGCGGTCGGGCCACAGGTGTACGGGCCCGCTCGCGGTCGCGGTGGCGCCGGCGCCGACCAACCCGCCGGCGTCACCGCAGCCCGTCAACAGCGGGAGCAACGGGAGCAGCGCGAGGGCCGGAACGCCGTAGAGCACAGCCGCACGGAAGCGAAACCTGTTCACAGCCCCCTGTGCCGCCCTTCTGCCCGCGCCAAGACGGCCGATCGCGTCCACGCCTACGCGGAACCCTATGCGGAACGCCATGCAGAGGTACGCCCCTTTTCGCGTACGCCGGCGGCGTCGACGCGTCAGCTGTCGGTGCGCCCTCGGCGCAGCATCGCGAAGCCGAGCCCGGCGGCGCCCACGGCCGCGATACCCGCGCCCGCCGCGAGCAGCAGTACGCCGTCCCCCGGCCCGTCGGCCAGCGTACTCAGACGCCGCCCGTCGGCGGATCCGGCGGCGAGGGCGCGGCTGCCGCCATCGGCCGCCTGCTGCGGAGCAGAGGCGCGGACCACCTGCCCGCTACGGGTCCCGGTCTTGTGCCCGTCGCCCGCGACGGGGTGGCCGGCGCCCTGCGCGGGCGCGGCGCCCACCCAGGAGGTCAGCCGCCCGGCGGAGTCCAGCGCGGCGTGCAGGTCCCCGGCGCCGCCGAAAGCGGTGATCCCGTCACGGCTGGTCAGGGTGGCGGCCTTGGCGCCGTCGGCGGTCAGGATCTCGGCCTGGTACGTGCCCTTGGCCGTGCGGTAGACCTTCGCCGTGGAGAGGCCGTCGGCGAGGGAGAGGCTCTTGACCAGGCTCCGATGCGGGGCCGCGGAGTGCGCGGACGAGGCGGCCGGCACCCCCTCGGCCAGAGCAGCGGCGGTCGGCAGCGCCAGCAGGCTTCCGGCACATGCGGTCACGGCGGCGGCGCGAACGAGAGTGCGGCGGCTGACGGTGCTCACAGGAAGTCCTTCGATGCTGGTCAGGGGTTGTCAGGGGTTGGCGTATCCAGGGGACCCTGGACCAACCTAGGCGGCGGCCATTGCGGCGGAGCCCCGTTCGTGTAACAGCGAAGTCGCAAGGTTCCGTCGGAGTCGTTACACAACCGAGGGATTGCCGTGCGGCGTCCCGGCTGTTCCCATGGACGGCGGGGGTGAGGGGATGCACGGACTCAAGGTCCTGCCGAGCGGCCGGCCCGGCCGCGGCCGGCTGTACGTCAACTTGCCCGACGGGCAGGCGGTGGCCTGGTACGACCGGCAGGCCAACCGGATCAGCGTGCTCGCGGACGATCACCGCGAGGCGATCCTGGCGGCGCTACGCCCCTACCTGAGCGGGACGGTCTCGATCGGCCCGCCTCCGGTCCCGACGGCCGCCGAGCTGCTGCGCCTCGCCCTCCCGCCGGACGCCGACCTGGCCCCGAACCGCCCGGGCGAGAGCCTGCTGGGGGAGCTGGAACACCGCCCGGCGGGCGCCCGCGCCCGGCACCGCCTGCGCCAGGAGCTGATCGCACAGCAGCGGATGGGCGACACCTTCGACGCCCTGGAGCCGGACGGCTGGCGGATCCTGCACTGCGTCCCGCTGCCGTTGCGGGGGCCGGGCGCGGGGACGGGGGCGGGCCTGGGCCGCATCGACCACCTGCTCATCGGCCCGGCCGGGATCTTCTGCGTCCGTACGGTCCCGGGCCGTCGCCAGCGCGCGCTGGTCGGCGACCTGCTGCTCACGGTGGGCCGTGCGGAACCCCGCCCGGACCCCCGCTGGGCCCGCCGCGCGGCCGCCTTCGCCACCCTGGCCCTGACCGCCGAAGTCACCCCGGCCCTGGCCCTGGTGGACGCCTCCCGCGTCGAGACGGCCCCCACCGCCCGCGACATCCGCATCCTCCAGCCCCCGACGGCCACCCCGGACCTCACGACAGCCCCCACGACCCTCAAACCCCCGGACATCGAAGCCCTGTTCGCCCGAGCCCGCGACACAAGAACCTGGCTACCCCCACCCACCCCCACCAACACCTGAGACCCCCACCCTCCAGCCGCGCGCGGACACGAGGCCCGCCCACCCGCACTCCCTGGCCGCCATGCGGGCATGTGGCGCGCCCATCACCGCGCGGCACTCGCCTGGTCGCCGCGCGGGCACACGTTGCGCGCTCACCCCGCGCCCCACCCCGCGGTCGCCGCCCGGGCATATGGCGCGGCCACCGCCGCGCCATACCTGCTGGTCGCCGCCCGGGCATATGGCGCCGCCACCGCCGTGCCGCAACTGCTGGTCGCCGCGCGGGCATGTGGCCACCCACGCACCGTGCCGCACTTGCTGGTCGCCGCACAGGCATGTGCCCGCCCACGCACCGTGCCGCACTTGCTGGTCGCCGCGCGGGCGTGTGGCCCGCCCTCCCACCGCGCCGCACTTGCTGGTCGCCGCGCGGGCATGTGGCCACCCACCCACCGTGCCGCACCTCCTGGTCGCCGCAGGGGCATGTGGCGCGCCACCACCGCGCCGCAGTTCTTGGTCGCCCCACGGTGCACCAGGTGCGCCCCCCGCATCCCATCTCCTGGTCGCCCGCGGGCACATGAGGCACCGGCCCACCAGCCCCGCCCGCCCGGCGCACCTCCCAGCCCTGCGGGCGCTTGAGGCCCGCCCGCCCGCCAACCGGCCCACCCCGCCGCGCCCTCCCGCCGCCCGCCGGCGGTCGAGGCGCGGGACTGGGGCGGAGCCCCAGCTGGGCGTTCCCCGGACGGAGTCGGGGGATGGAGACAGGGCGGAGCGGGCCGGGGCGGGGACCAGCGCGCCGGAGGCCCGCCCACGCCGCCCGCCCCACGCACCCCCCCCGTCAGGCGGAGGACCGCTTCCGCGGCGTCGCCGCCTTCTTCGCACCCGCCGACGCCTTCTTCGCGGAGGCCGAAGTGGACTTCGTAGCCGCCGACTTGGTCGTCTTGGTCGTCTTGGCCGACTTCACCGCCTTCGTCGCCTTGGCCGTGGTGGTCTTCTTCGTCCCCGCCGACGCCGCCGTCTTCTTGGCCGAAGCCGCCGTCGACTTCTTCCCGCCCACCGCCTTCGGCGCAGCCGACGCCGCCTTGCGCCGAATCGGCGTCACTTCGGCCTCGGCCCCGGCCTCCCCGGCCCCGGCCCCGGCCCCGGCTCCGGCCTCCCCCGCTTCGCCCCGGGAGGCCTTCGCCGCCCGCACGCTCTTCTCCAGC
This sequence comes from Streptomyces sp. NPDC028910, assembly GCF_055564955.1. NCBI lineage: Bacteria > Bacillati > Actinomycetota > Actinomycetes > Kitasatosporales > Streptomycetaceae > Streptomyces > Streptomyces sp. NPDC028910. The sequence goes on from NZ_JBVHVF010000005.1 coordinate 160,597, forward strand.
GCCGCCATCAGGTCGATCACCTGCCCCCCGGCCGGCTCCACCACGGCTTCCGTCGGCTCGAACGCCCCACCCGCCTTCGCCGCGATCATCGCCTCCACGGCCTCCTGGTAGTCGTCGTGCAACGAGGTCATCTCCACCTCACCCAGCGTCGCCATCAGCGCGTCCGCCAGGTCGAGTTCGGCCTCCCGCACCGACACCGCGACCTCCGGCGCCACCCCCTCCGGCGCCCGGATCTCGTCCGGCCACAACAGCCCGTGCATCGCGATCACGTCGTCGACGACCCGCAGCATGCCCAGCCGTTCCCGCCCCCGCAGCGCGTACTTGGCGATCGCGACCTTCTTGCTCCGCTTCAGGGCCTCCCGTAGCAGCGTGTACGGCTTCGCCGCCGTCGCCCCGTTCGCCGCGAGGTAGTACGCCGCGTCCATCTGCAGCGGATCGATCTCTTCCGCCGGTACGAACGACATGATCTCGATCGTCTTGGCGGTCGGAAGCGGCAGCTGCGCGAGGTCCTCGTCGGTGATCGGGATGACCGACCCGTCGGCCTCCTCGTACCCCTTGCCGATCTCGGCGCTCGTCACCTCCTCGCCGTCCAGCTCGCACACCTTGCGGTAGCGGATCCGCCCGCCGTCGGCGAGGTGGATCTGACGGAAGGAGATCGAGTGGCTCTCAGTGGCGTTCACGAGCTTGATCGGAATGCTGACCAGGCCGAAGGAGATCGCCCCGTTCCAAATGGATCGCACGGTTCCTCCCGATTCGTGGCAGTCTCATCGTATGACGCCGATCACTTTGGTGGAGGGCCGTCGCATCGCGCTCAGCAATCTCGACAAGGTCCTCTACCCGGAGACCGGCTTCACCAAGGGCGAGGTGCTGCACTACTACGCCACCGTCGCGAGCCCCCTGCTGGCCCACATCCACAACCGGCCGGTGTCCTTCCTGCGCTACCCCGACGGACCGGACGGCCAGCTCTTCTTCACCAAGAATCCGCCGCCGGGCACACCCACCTGGGTGAAGACCACCCCCGTGCCACGCTCCGAGGACCTCTCCGCCGAACAGGTGGTCGTCGCCGATCTGGCCACCCTCATGTGGTCCGCCAACCTCGTCGTGGAGTTCCACACGCACCAGTGGCCCGCCGGCAGCCCCGCCGTCGCCGACCGGATGGTCCTCGACCTCGACCCCGGCCCGCCCGCCACCGTCGTCGAGTGCTGCGCCGCCGCGCTCTGGCTGCGCGAGCGGCTCGCCGCCGACGGTCTGCACGCCTACGCCAAGACCTCCGGCTCCAAGGGCATGCACCTGGCCGTCCCGCTGGAGCCGACCCCGTCCGAGCAGGTGTCCGCGTACGCGAAGCGGCTCGCGCAGGAGGCCGAGCGCGAACTGCCCGACCTGGTGGTGCACCGCATGGCCAAGGCCCTGCGCCCCGGCAAGGTCTTCGTCGACCACAGCCAGAACGCCGCCGCCAAGACCACCGCCGCCCCCTACACGCTGCGCGCGCGGGCCCGCCCGACCGTGTCCGCGCCCGTGTCCTGGGAGGAGGTCGAGGCCTGCCGCACCCCTGAGGACCTGGTCTTCCTCGCCGACGACATCGCGCCGCGGCTGGCCCGCGACGGGGACCTCTTCGGCCCGCTGACCGACCTCGGCAGAGCCGGGAGACTGCCTGGAGGCCGGTCGTGATCCGCGTCGCGCTGGCCGCCGCCGTACGCACCCTGCCGCGCCGTGCGGGACTGGCCTACGAGCCGAAGTTCGACGGCCACCGCCTCGTCGTGCTGCGCACCGCGGAGGACGTCGTCCTCCAGGCGCGCTCCGGCCGGATCGTGACCAGCGCCTTCCCGGAGCTGGCCGCGGCCGCGCTGAAGCTGCCCGCCGGGACGGTCCTCGACGGCGAGGTGGTGGTCTGGCACGCGGGCCGTACCGACTTCGCGCTGGTGCAGCGACGGGCGGCGGCCGCCACCGCCGCCCGGGCCGCCGCGCTCGCGCAGAGCCTGCCGGCCTCGTACGCCGCCTTCGACGTGCTGGAACTGGCCGGGCTCGACGTGCGCGCCCGCCCGTACGAGCGGCGCAGGGCCCTCCTCGTCGACCTCCTCCTGCCGCTCGGGCCGCCGCTGCAGCCGGTGCCGATGACCACCGACCCGGAAGTGGCCGCCACCTGGTACGACGCCCTGCCCGCCAGCGGCATCGAGGGCCTGGTCGTCAAACGCCTCGACCAGGCCTACCCGGCAGGGCGGCGCGGCTGGCAGAAGCTCCGGCACACGGACGTCCGGGACGCGGCGGTGGTCGGCTACACCGGCACCGCGCGCCGGCCGCTCGCCCTGGTGCTCGTACTGCCGGTCGGGGACCAGACCCCGCTGGTGTCGAGCCCGCTGACCGCGGCGCTGCGCGCGGAGGTGGCGGAGGCGGTCGCCGCCCGCGCGGCGACCGAGCCGGGGGCCGCCGCGACGGGGACCCCCGCCGCCAACGCCACCGCCACCGCGACCGCGATCGGGCTCGGAGAGGTCCCCTACCGCCCGCTCGACCCGCCCCTCACGGCGGAGGTCCGGCACACCTCGACCAGGCACCCGCCGCCGGAGGTGCTCCGGCTGCGGACAGACCTCTGACCCGCGCGGGAGGCGCGGGCCAGAGGGTCGCCGGGTCGTCGCGGCTCGCCGCTAACCGCTCTCGTGCTCACTCATGGTCACTCTGGTCACTCTGGTCACTCGTGCGCGCCACGCCCCGTGCCCGGGGGAGCACCCGGCTGCGGGTGCGGGCCGGGCCCCTCGGGTCGCTTGTAACCGGACTCGCGCTCCGCCCGGACGTCGTCCGGATGACTGGAGGTCGTGGAGCCGAAGTTTCCGAAGCCCTGCATCTCGTGGGGCCTCAGGCCGCCCTCGGGGATCTCCACGGGGTCCCGCTCCTCGCGCACCTCATGGACGGCCCCGCCATTGGGCAGGTGCGGCTGCTCCTCCGGAGAGGGGGGCGGGGGCTCCTTGGCCCGGACCCGCTGACCCAGCTTGAAACCGCCGAGCAGGAAACCGACGATCACCAGCCCGACGACCAGGAACCACACGATGTCGGTCAGAATCGCGTCCGCGCTCAGGATCATGTCCATACACACCATTTTCCCGCACTTAGACGTGATATGCGCACCTGCGGTCCGGATACCTTGCTGCAACCGGGGTAGGCGCGACGGCCGCCTGAGCTCCCACTCCAGCGCCCAGGGCCCCACGTACGACCAGCTCTACGCGGAGGCCGAGCGCCGCGACAACATCCACGGCCGCTCGGACATCGGCCTGGCCGGTCCGGTAGCGGAAGGAGCCGCGAGCAGGGCCGCGGCCTGATCCCCAAAGATCGTCCGGACGCGACCTACGAAGAGTCGTACACGACCTAGGCGTCGAACTCGACCTAGGCGTCGGACTCGACCTAGGAGGTCGAACGCGGCCTACTAGGAGCTGAGGGGCCCCTCGGAGTCCCGCAGTGCGCCGGCCTTGCGCTTCCCGAGCACGCCCAGGATCTCGGCGCAGATCGCCAGTGCGGTCTCCGCCGGGGTGCGGGCGCCGAGGTCCAGCCCGATCGGCCCGTGCACGAGGGCCAGTTGAGCCTCGCTCACTCCCGCCGCGAGCAGCCCTTCCCGCCGCCGTGCCGTCGTACGCCGCGACCCGAGCGCCCCGATGTACGGAACCCCGGCGGCCAGCGCGACCCGCAACGTAGGGACGTCGAACTCCTCGTCGTGGCTCAGCATGACCACGCACGCGGCGTCCCGCCGTGCCTGGATCACCTTGCTCGCCTCCTCGGCGGCCTCGACCCGTACGGCCTCCCAGCCCAGCAGCAGCGCCTGCCGCTCGATGATCTCGGCCAGTTCACCGCCGCCCCCGATGACCACGTACGGGGCCGACGGGTACGCCTCGACCAGCACCAGCCCGGACTCCCCGTACAGCGCGTCCCGCCCGGGCCGCCGGGTGGCCAGCAGCTCGCCGGCCCGCCGCTCGGCATCGTCGACCGGCGCGTCCACGGCCCGTACCACGTGACTCACGGCCTGGTCGGCGGCCTCGTTCAGCCGGGTCACCAACGCCACCCCGACCCCGTCGCCGAGCAGCTCCCACCACTCGGCCGGGATCGCCGTGAGCGGCTGCAGCAGCACCTCGGCCTGCCCACCACAGGTCAGCTTCGCCGCCATCGCCTCGGCCCCGCGCACGGACACCTCGCACACCCGCGCCGTCGCCCCGGCCGCCATGGCCCCCGCCTCGGCGGCGAGCTCGGCATCGAAGACCCCCCGGTACAGGGCGCCGACACACTCCCCCCGCGCATCGACGAGCAGGGCCCCGGCCGGATCCCGCGGCCCGAACCCCTGCTCGGTCACGGGCCGGGCCAGAAACCCCGCCCGCCCCTCGGCCACCCACTGCCGCGCCGTCTCCACCAGCTCACGCATCCATGCCGCCTCATCCTCATGCGCGCTACTCCCCGCAAAGCACCAGGTCAACGGCACAATGCGGCCTCAGAAACCACCCTACGCACGCCCCGCATCCCTACCCACCCCCCAAAACCCACAGACCCCGCCCCACCTTCCTCGTACAGACCACCGGAACCGTCCGAGCCCACGCCGGGCCGGGCGCCGCCCTCGCGTTGACGCCGACGTCACGAGACGGCCTCTCGACCCTGATCCGGCGCCTCTCGCCCCCCCACATGGCCCTCGCCCGCAAGCCATGGAGGTTCCCCCTGCGCAGGATGGCCTGTGGGGCTCCGGACGGCATATCCGGCAGTCTGGTCGGTGCATCCGCGCTGGCACTGGTGAATCGACAGTAACGAAAGCGGGAGGCAACGCCATGCTCTTCTTCTACAGCAAGGACACGGGAGCTGCGGGAACGGGCGAGCTCGATGGCCATGGTGACTTCGTGAACTTGAAGGACTTTCCGGCCGGCCAGTTCGGGGAGTGGACCCACATCGTGCCGGCCGGTGGCCAGCTCTTCTTCTACAGCAAGGACACGCGAGCTGCGGGATCGGGCGAGCTCGATGGCAGTGGCGACTTCGTGAACTTGAAGGACTTTCCGGCCGGCCAGTTCGGGGAGTGGACCCACATAGTGCCCGACGGCGTCCAGATCTTCTTCTACAGCAAGGCCACGCGAGCTGCCGGTTCGGGCAAGCTCGATGCTGGCGGCGACTTCATCAACTTGAAGGACTTTCCCGCTGGGCAGTTCGGGGACTGGACCCACATCCTCTTCGCCGGCGGCGACCTCTTCGCCCGCTTCTTCTTCTACAGCAAGGGCACGCGGGGTGCCGCATCGGGCGAGCTCGATGACGGCGGCGACTTCGTCAACTTGAAGGACTTCCCCGCCGGCCAGTTCGGCGACTGGACCCACATCGTCTTCGACGAAGGCGCCTCCAAGCTCTTCTTCTACAGCAAGGGCACACGGGCTGCCGGATCGGGCGAGCTCGATGACGGCGGAGACTTCGTCAACTTGAAGGACTTCCCGGCCGGCCAGTTCGGAGACTGGACCCACATCGTGCCCACCCGCCGCAGGCTCTTCTTCTACAACAAAAACACCCGAGCCGCGGCATCGGGCGAGCTCGATGCCAGTGGTGATTTCGTCAGCTTGAAGGACTTCCCGGCCGGCCAGTTCGGCGACTGGACCCACATCGGCGCAACCCAGGAGGGCATCTTCTAACCCGCCGTGGAGGCTGCTGAAACGTCGATGAACCACACCAGGCGGCCGGATAACGATCTCGACGACCCAGGCGAGCGCTGCTAAGAGGGCGCACGATCGGTAAGCACTGATACGGCTGACTGCCGCCGCCCCCACACACCCTCACGCCGGACCACGACAAAGGCCCGGACTCAGCGGTACTGAGTTCGGGCCTTCGTGCTTGGCACTTCAGCTGGTCAGCGTGTTGATCGCTTTGTTCCGGCTGGAGTGCCCCCGGCAGGATTCGAACCTGCGCACACGGCTCCGGAGGCCCCGTGCGGTTCGCCTGTTTCAGCAGGTCACGGGCTCATGAGTCATCCGTCTGCACATGCTGGTCCACAAATAGGCCGCCGCCTCCAGGGGACTCCTGCTGAGGGAAGGCCTGCCCCAAAGCCCGAACATGCCCCTCGTTCCCCGTGGTTCCCCGCACGATGTGGCACGGCCCTCGCCGCGGCGATAACCGCAGGCGGGCGTCGGCGCGGCCCTGTACGGTCGCGACCATGAAGAAGTGGGTGGTCCCTGAGAACTCGAACAAGCGCGTCCAACGCGCGAGCCGGACGATCGGTAAGGGGACGGGCATGCCCGAGGAGATCCGGGAGGCGCGGGAGGTCCTGAGCAACTACCGTCTCGCCCACGCATTTCCTCTGAACGCGGTGACCGTGACCGTGCGGCAGCGAGCGCTCGACGTGAACCCGAACGCCGTCGTGGCCGAGCGCCGGAAGCGCCTGCCCACGATCCTGGACAAGCTGAAGCGCCACCCCACGATGAGCGTGACCACCATGCAGGACTTGGGGGGCTGCCGGGTGGTCTTCGGCACCGTCGCCGAGGTGGACGAGTTGGTCAGAGTCCTGGTGGACTTGCCACGGAGTAAGAACCGCGTCAAGAAGGTCTACGACTACCTACGTGATGACCCGGGGCCACGTGATTCTGGCTACCGGGGTGTTCACCTGGTGTACGAGTATGGAGCTTCGAAAGATGAATACCACGGTCTGAAGATCGAGCTGCAGGTGCGCACGCTGCTCCAGCACGCCTGGGCGACCGCCGTCGAGACCATGGATTTGTTCTCGGGCAGCGAGCTGAAGTACGGGAAGGGCGACGCGGACGTGCTCAGGTTCTTCGTCCTGGTCGGCTCGCTCATGGCGTACGAGGAAGGCACCACCCAGGTACCCGGCGCCGAGGGGACGCGGGAGGAGTTGGCGGCTGAGTTGGCGCGTCTGGAGGCGAACGTCGGCGTTCTGGATCGGCTTAGGGGCTACGCGGCGATCGTGGGCGAGCACGCCAAGACGGACCGGCGGAACACCCTGACCCTCGAGCTCTGGCGGACAGAGGGACGGCTCACAGTGACGGTACACGAGACGCTGGCCGCCGCAGAGGACCGGATCACCGAGTTGGAGGCATTGGACGACGGGGACCTGGACGCGGTGCTCATCAACATCGCCCGGATCAGCCAGCTGCGCGACGCGTACCCGAACTACTTCGCAGACACCGGCCGTTTCACCGAGTTCGTCGTTGCGTGCCTAAACGCGCAACACAGCCACAACTGACGCCCGACCGCTCTCACCTGCGGCTGAGCAACCGACCAACGCGCTGACCAGCGGCTGAGCCGCCACCAGTTGTCAACGTTGGTCACCAACGAGCGCCCTCCCACGGCCCCAAGACGGCCCGGGGAGGGCGCTCTTCCTATGCCGAGCTCAGCCCTTGTCCTAGTGGGATGCTTGACTGATCGCATGTCGCCGAAGCGCCCGCGCTCTCACCAGAACGCAGACTTCTCCCTCACAAAGATCCATCAGGCATTTCTATTGCATGGATGGTCGGTTGAGGAGCTGGATAAGGATTACGGGGAAGACCTCCTGGTTCGAATTTTCAACAACGAGGAGGCGACTCCCTACTCGTTTTACGTTCAGGCGAAGTCTGTTGAGAGCCTGAAGAGGTACACAAAAAAGGGTGGGCAATACCTGAGGTATCCCATTGATCTTGATCACCTTGGGCATTGGTGCGAGTTCTGGGACCCGGTCTTTCTGGTGATTTGGGATCGGGAAACCGATGTGACCTTATGGGAAATGGTCCAGGAGCCGCAGCTTCCCGTGGACATGTCCGGCAAGAAGGCCAGGATCTTTGTCCCGATGGCCAACAAGCTCGATCCCGCAGGCATCACGCGGATCCGCTCAAAGACGCTGTCACGTCACCGCAGGTATCAGCGTGAGCTCGCCGGCTCCGAGGTGCTCATCGATAAGATCAAGGAATCGCTCGGTGTCGAAGTCGAGTACGACCCCCAGTCGGGAGTCATGATCATCGAGCGGCCGGATGAAAGCACGGAGATTGTACTATTTGGTCAGCTGGGGGAGATGACTGAGGAGCTTATGCAGGTCACTGGGAAAACGATGAGTGAGGTCTTGGGGGAGGCCATCTCGGGGCTTGCTGATGTTGTTCGATCCATGGCGGAGGGCGGTTCTCTGAAGGTGTGCCAAGGTGATGGAAAGCTCTTGGAGCTTCGGACATTCGATGAATTGGGTCAATTCATCGATGGGTCGATCTTTGAGGAATAGGCTCCCGCGAGATGGGGATCTGTCGGCGGCTAGGCGCTACCTGACCTCCGTCCTTTCCCAGTGACTGCCCCGGCTCCCATCCCGTCTGCCGTCGACCCACACGTACGTGGAGCGGACACGGGCCCTGGCGTCCAGGTGGAGCGCCCAACTGGACGAACGACCTGGACGCCAGGGCCCGTGTCTGCTCGGCTTGCCTGGGTCGACGGCAGACGGGTTGGGAGCCCCCCACACAAGCCACAGCGGACCTGCACCCGCCCGACCGCCCTCCGCCATCCCGGAGCCCGAGCGCCCCCGCCGGAGGCATCGCTCTGAGTCGCGCGCATCGTCGCGACTCGGGCCGATTGAGGCCAGGGAAGCCGCTGAGCCCGCGAACCGCCCGTTGAAGAGCAGGACTTCCCCGCGTGAATCGAGTGGCCCCGCGGCCCGCTCGATTCGAGGTGCCGGCCAGCATGGAACGAGCCGCTGCCCGGCGCCTCAGCCATTGGCGGTTCGTACCCAACAACCCTGAGCCGTAGGCGTGCGGTCGGCGGCCGGGCTGGAGCGGGGCGGAGACAGGAGCGCAGGCCCGGGCGACGGGCCGCACGCGCCGCGCGTGCGCGGCGGGTGCCTTGATGAAGTAGGGAAACTTTGACCCCACGCCCTACCCAGCCTCAGAGCGGGGCGCGTCGTGATCGGGCTTTGCGCTCTTGTGGCACGGGGTTCCGGCTGCTCCCATGGCCTTCGGCGTGGCATGCGGTCGGGGGTGGGTGTGGCTGAACTGAAGGTCGTCCGGTGGAAGAAGTACGGTCAAGATCGGGTGTATGTGAACCTGCCCGATGGCACTGCGGTTGCGTGGGCTGACGCCCGTTCGGGGAAGGTCACGGTCCTGCTCGAAGAGCATCGGCGTGAAGCTCTCCGGTTACTTCGGCCGCACCTCGCCACAGGGACCGTGCCAGTACCACCGCCTGGACAGTCGCCAACAAGCACACCTCCTGCCGCCTCGAAGGCCAAGCGTGCCCCGCGGTCAGCGCTACCGGTACTCACGACCCCGGATGACCTCGCGCTGAACCGCCCCGGTGCCGAATTGCGGGGTCTGCTCGCGGCCAAGGGCCCGACCCCGGTGGAGCGCATCTTCGCCCGGCTGCTGCGCAGGAAGACAGAGTGGGACTCCTGGTTCAAGGGGCTGGCCGGCGAACGAAAAGTGGGGGCTGAGCTGGAGCGCTTAGCGCCCCTCGGCTGGAAGGTCTTGCACTCCATCCCGCAGTCACGGGGAGGGGACATCGATCACCTGCTGATCGGTCCTGGTGGGGTGTTCATCATCAACACCAAGAACCACCGAGGGAAGTCGGTGTGGATCGGGGACACCATGGTCAAGGTGGATCACGGCACCCCCAGGCCGTACGTGGCCAAGAGCCGAAGCGAAGCGCAGCGCGTGCGCGCTGTTCTGGAGGGGCATTGCTCGTTCGCGGTGCCGGTGGAGCCGGTCCTGGTGTTCGTTGGCGTGAAGGAGCTGCCGATGGTCCCCACACAGCTCGCCGTGAGGGTCTATCGAGAACGCGAGGTGGCCACCCTGGGACCGCTCACCGGGAAGCTCTCCAATGAGCAGATCGAAGCGGTATATGCGGTTGCTCGCCATCGCAGGGCATGGCTCGGTACGTAGTCAGCGGTAGGACTGGATGGCTAGGCTGGTGCGAACCAGCCGGTGAACAGAGGGGTGTGCTGAGGGAATGGGGCCGAAGTCGGAGCGGGTGTACCGCACCATCCGTGAGTGGATCACGGCGGGGAGGTACCTGCCCGGGGAGAAACTTCCCCCCGAACGCAGCCTCTCAGAGGAGCTGGAGATCGGGCGCACACAGCTACGCCAGGTGCTGGCCAAGCTGGTCGCCGAGAGCGTCATCGAGGTGCACGGGCGCAGCTCGTATCGCGTGCCGGACCGCTCGGTGTCGGTGAAGGCGCCGGCTGATCTGGAGCCATGGAGGATCCATGGTGAGCGGACCGTCTACGACAACCGGTGGGTGAAGCTGACGCTCGCCGACGTCGAGCCGCCCGGCGTCGAGCGTTTCGAACACCACGTCGTACGGCTGCACCACGTGGCGATCGCTGCTGTTCTGGATGAGCAGGACCGCGTCCTCATGCTGTGGCGGTATCGCTTCGTCCCCGAGACCTTCGGCTGGGAACTGCCTGGCGGCATCGTGGATCCCGGAGAGGATCCGGCTGCGACGGCCCTTCGTGAGGTCGAGGAAGAGACCGGGTGGCGGCCCGACGCTCTTGAGCACGTGGTGACGTATCAGCCCATGGTCGGCATGGTGGATTCGCCGCACGAGATCTACGTGGGCCGGGGTGCTCAGCTCGTCGGTGAGCCCAGCGACCTTGAAGAGGCCGGCCATGTTGCCTGGGTGCCGCTCGCCGACATTCCAGGGCTCATGGCACGCGGGGAGCTGATGGGCTCTGGGACGCTGGTCGCGCTCCTCCACGTGCTGGCCTCGCGTGCTGCCGGCTCGTCGCCTACAGCCGCTGCGTGAGCTGCTCGATCCGGCGGCGTTGGCGTACGGATCCAGTTCGGTTCGCCAGTAGCCGGGCCTGTTGAAGGTGCTCGCGGCCCTGCTCGTACTCGCCGCGTGCGAGGTGTGCCTGAGCCAGGTCGCAGCGCATACCGGCCGCGGCTCGGATGAACGTGGGGTCCAGCGCACCGAGAGCGTCGTAAAGGCTGTCCACCGCGTCATCGTCGCCGAGCAGGGCCAAGGCGTTGCCTCGCCATCGCCGTAAGTGCCCCTCGTTCAGGAAGATGCTGAGCATGTCGGGGTCGCGGGCTTCTTCCCCGTCGGGGAGCCACCGGGCAGCTTCGTCCAAGGCCCGTCGGCAGTCGTCGGCGAGCCCCTCCTTGGCGCAGATCTCGGCCTCCGCTGCGTACAGCCACGCCTTGAGCCTGGGGGACAGGTGTGTGCCACCGACTCGGATCGCGTCGCGCACCAGTTCAACGGCGGTGGTGGGCCGTCCGGCGTCGCAAAGTACGTACGCCTGCTCGGCCGTGGCGTGGGCGAGGTACATGGGCTCGCAGGCCTCCTGCGCCGCCCGCTTGCCTAACTCGTAGTTTCTCCAGGCCCGTTCTACTGCACCTGAGTCGAGAGCTTGCCATGCCGCCAGCGTTGCGGCACCGGCAAGAGCTTGGGCGACCGGACGCCGCGTCTCCGGCAGGACGGCGAACGTGAGCGCGTCTTCAAGCGTGGCCAGGTGGCCTGTCATCTGGTCGATCAGACTCGCCGCACCCATCTGGCGGTCCACTGTTCGTAGCAGCTCTGTCTGGTCCATGAAGGTTTTCACCATGGTGAGGCTGACGCTGCGGGCTGCGTCGATACGGCTCACGAGCTCGTCGTACCCATCGGCCGCCGGCGCGACCGCACTGGTCCGCCGACCGTGAAGCTCGTCGTCGGTGATGCCGAGCAGGGCGCGAAGGATCTTGGCGTACCGCTCGGAGATCTGGCGTCTGCCGTTCTCCCACTCCGAGACGTAGACGTGCAGGCTCGCGAGTGAGGCGACAGTCAGCACGTGCTGGCGTGCGTAGCGCTCGATCTCGCGAACCAGCCGCTCCTGCGACCACTCGCGCGCGTTCCGAGCCGCCCGAAGTCCGTTCGTCACGTGCACCGCCCTGCATGCGATTCCTGAGCTGTGCAAGCAGCATGCCTCACATCGACGCAGGTCGGCAGGGGTTAACTCGGACAGGGTTAACCCCTGTTGGCTACCGGGCCGTTGGAGCCTGAGGTTCTCTAGAAGTGTCGCAGGAAGGCGAGTTGAGAGGTCGGAGCGCGACAACGCTTGACATCTGGTGCGCACCAGATGCAACCTGCTGGTGCGCACCAGTTGGGAACCGAAGAGCCCGTGGGCCTGATGGCCGGGCTAATGCCAACGCAACGGAGCGGCGACCCACCGCCAAGTAGCCCGCCGCTCCCGCCCCTCTGAAAGGGAGTTCCATCATGCGTCAGATTCCCGTCGACACCTCCGCCGCCATGGTGATGGTGGCTCAGCCCCCGGTCGCGAAGATCAAGGACCGGCGTACCGGTGAGATTGCGACCGACCCCGAGACCGGTGCTCAGATGATGAGCGTGGACGTGCTCTTCGCCGCTTACGGCGAGGCCGAGGTTCTGTCGGTCGCCGTCCCGGCGCCCGGCATCTCGGGTGAGCTGGTCATGGGCACCCCGGTCGCACTGACCGGCCTCGTCGCTCGGCCGTGGGAGAACGAGTTCAACGGTCAGAAGCGCCACGGGATCAGCTTCCGCGCCGTCGCGGTCACCTCGCTGGCCGTGGACGCGTCGAAGCCGAAGGCGGCCTGATCGTGGACTGGTTAACGGTCTCGCTGCTGGTGCTCGCCACGATCGCTCCCGTTCTGCGGTGGCGGCGACCGGCCTGGTACTGGCTGACCTTTGGGGTCACCTTCGCGGCCCTGCGGGTGCTGGTCCGCTACCGGTCGGTGATGGAGGCCTGCGGGCTCACCGTCCCGCCCTCGCGGTGGCGTCTGGCTCTGGCTCGCTGGTCCGATCGCCCCATTCCGGAAACCCGGGCACCTCGGATCCTACGGATTCGGCCGACCCGCACGGGGCTGGTCCTGAGGCTCAAGCTCCGGCCCGGCCAGGACGCCTACGACGTGGCCGCCGCCACGGACCGGCTCCGGCACTCGTTTGCCCTGCACGGCGTGAGTGCCCGTGAGATCAAGTCGTCCGTGATCGAGCTGCGGATGACCGGCTACGACGTCCTCAAGCGGGTGCAGATGCCCGCTGTCCGCGACGACGAACCAATGAGCATCCCGGTGGCGCTGCGGGAGGACGGGGAGGTGTTCCTCCGGGACTACCTCCAGGTGCCGCACGCCCTGAACGTTGGGGCGACACAGTCCGGGAAGTCCGTCTACCTACGCAACCTGGTGGCCGGCCTGGCGACTCAGCAGGTGGCCCTTGCCGGGATCGACTGCAAGAACGGTGTGGAACTGGCTCCACTGGCCCGCCGGTTCACCGCGCTCGCCGACAACCCCGACACCGCCGCCGACCTGCTTGCCGCACTCGTGCGCTACATGGCCCGCGTCTACGAGATCATCCGGCGAGAGCAGCGCATCAGCGCCGACATCCCCGACGCTGAGATCACTGCCAACATCTGGGACCTGCCCAAGCACCTGCGCCCGGTGCCGGTAGTGCTCCTGGTCGACGAGGTGGCTGAGCTGGCCCTCTACGTCACCAAGGCAGAGGAGCAGCGCCGAGACCAGATCATCACTGACCTGGTCCGTCTCGCCCAGCTTGGCCGCGCCGCCGGGATCTACCTGGAGATCTGTGGCCAGCGCTTCGGCTCCGAACTCGGCAAAGGGATCACCATGCTCCGTGCCCAGCTCACCGGCCGTACCGCGCACCGTGTCAACGACGAGACCTCGGCGAACATGGCCTTCGGGGACATCTCCCCGGACGCCGTCCTCGCCACAGTGCAGATCCCGACCGACCGCCCCGGCACGGCCGTGGTCGGTGACTCCTCCGGCGGGTGGGTCCGTATCCGCACCCCGCACACCACGCTCCGCCAGGCCGTGAACCTCTGCAACGCGAACGCCCACCGCACCCCCGACATCGGCGAACTCGCACCCTTCCGGCCCGTACTGCCCGCCCCGGTGCTCTCCGGCAACGTCCAGCCGAAGCCCACCGCCGCGAGCGTCTAACTCCCTCCTCGCTCCATCGGTCGGCGTGACCGCATCACGCCAGGTCCCTACCCCTCCCATGCCACGAACCAGGAGTGATCCTCATGGCCACCGCGAGGAAGACCACCGCCCGCAAGCCCACCGCGAAGAAGTGCCCCGACTGTGAAGGCAAGGGCGAGACCGCCGAGACGGTCCGCATCGGGAGCCGCAAGATCCGTGAGACCGCCGACCGGCAGGCCGCCCTGTGCCTGACCTGCTTCGGCACCGGAGAGGTCCCGACCACCTGAGCCGCCGGGACCGGGCGGCCGGCCAAGTCTCCCGCCCGGCCCTGGCTCCAACCCTGGAAGGAGGAATCCTGATGCTCCCCAAGGCCCGCCCGGACGCCGTCCTCGTACAGGCCGTGATCGCCGGGGCCCTGTCCTTCGCCCACCTCCACGACCTCGCCGAAGCAGCCGGACAAGACGGTTGGAAGGCTTGGGCCTACCCGGTCAGCGTGGACCTGCTCCTCGTCGCCGCCTGGCGCCGCCTCCGGCTCCTCCGAGACGCCGGGGAACGAGTCCGCTCGGCCTGGACCTGGTTCACCGTGGCCCTCGCCGCCTCACTCGGGGCGAACGTCGCCACCGCCGGACTCCTCGACCTCGGACACGTGCCGGACTGGCTGCGGATCCTGGTCGCTGGCTGGCCCGCCCTCGCCTTCCTCGGCGGCACCCTGCTCGTCCACCCCGCCGCCGGGACCGACCCCGGCCCAGCCGTCGATCCCGCGCCTGCGGACGAGATCCCGCCCACGGTCATCGAACGCGACACAGCACCTGAGCCTGTCGCCGAGCCGGAGTCAGTCCCGGCTCTCCCCGCACCCGCACCCGCACCCGCGCCCGTTCCTGAGCCGGTGCCCGTTCCGGCCCCCCTGGTCGAGCACGCCCGCAAGCTCGCCGCGGATCACCTGGCCCGCACCGGCACCGAGCTCGACACAGACACCCTGCGCGCCCGCCTCGGCGTACCGGCGGCCATGGCCGCCGCCATCACCGCCCAACTCATCTGACAGGAGATCCCGAATGCCCGCCCCGGACCGCTTCCACTCGCTCATGCAGATCGGCCCCGTCCAGATCGGCACCTACCGCGACCGCTACGGCCGCACCAAGCACGCCGCCGTCTGCACCACCGACGGATGCGGCTGGTCCGTCACGAACTACACAACCAGCACCGCCGCTCAGCTCGCCGCCCGCTCCCACCGCTGCCGCGTCAGCTAGCCCTGGAAGGCCAACGTCATGGACGTCCCGCTCTGGCTCGCACTGATCGTCGTCGGCGCCCTGGGCATCAAGCTGATCCGCCCGCCCTGGTGGCTCGTCGCCGTGATCCTCCTCGGCGGCTACCTCCTCGCGGACAGCCTCCTCGCCCCGGTCATCGACACCGCCATCACCAAGTAACCCGCCCAGAAAGGAGACCACCGATGATCCGCCCCAAGATCCCGGTCAACCCGCTCCCGACCGGCCTAGTCATCCCCCTCGACCAGCCGACCACCAACGCCACGCTTGAGCCCCACCACAGCACCGCCGTGGCATGTGGCTGCCAGCACACCCCGGCACCGGCTCAGCCCCGCGTCCAGATGCCCGCCGTCCGCCTCACCCCGACCGGCCTCGTCGCCGTCGTCGCCGGTGGCGCCGGACTCGTCCTCGTCGTCGGCGCGGTCCTGGTCTCCATGCTCCTCGCGGTCGCCATCACCGGCGCCTCGGTCGCCGTCTGCGCCGTCGTCCTGCGCTCCCTGGTCAATCAGCAGCACCACCGCTGACCGGCCCCGGGACGGCCTCAACCGCCAAGTCTCCGCCGTCCCGGCGCCGTGCTCCCACCCGAACCAACCGATCCGGAAGGAAGCACCATCATGAACCAGCACCACCACACCCCGGGCCAGGTCTGCCCGAACTGCGACGGTCACGCCTCTGTCGCCATCACCCTCGGCGGCCGCGACCGCACCGGCCACCTCCGCACGATCACCGCCTACTGCCCCGCCTGCCACGGCACCGGCACCCGCGCCCGCCGCACCGCGACCGCCTCGGCTGGACGGTGACCGCGTGACCAACCTGCTCCAGGACCCGGCCACCCTCGGCGACATGCTGAGGGTGGCCTCGGCCCCCGACTACCAGCGCTGGCACGAGCAGATCCACCGCACTGGCGGCTGCTCCGACCCCATCCACATCACCGGGTGGACCCTCGCCAAGGACAAGACGTCCGGCGAGACCCTGCACCGCTACTCCACCGAGGGTGAGCCCGGCGGACGCCTGCGGATCGCCTGCGGCAACCGGCGCGCCTCACGCTGCCCCTCCTGCGCCTGGACCTACGCCGGAGACACCTATCACCTCATCCGCGCCGGACTCGCCGGAGACGACCGCCGCGACATCCCCGCCACCGTCCGCGAACACCCCCGCGTCTTCGCCACCCTCACCGCACCATCCTTCGGCCCCGTCCACAACCGGCCCTCCTCCGGACGCTGCCGCTGTGGTGTCCAGCACCACAGTGAGGACCCTGCGCTCGGCACTGCCCTGGACCCGGCGACGTACGACTACGCGGGCGCCGTCCTCTTCAACAACATGGCCGGCGCTCTCTGGGCCCGCTTCACCAACCGGCTCCGTCGCGAGATCGCCCTACGCGCCGGCCTCACCCGGCGAGAACTCGCCAACGTCTGCCGTGTCGCCTTTGGCAAGGTCGCCGAGTTCCAGAAGCGCGGTGCCGTCCACTTCCATGCAGTGATCCGCATCGACGGCACCGAGGGCCCGGAGACCCCTCCGCCCGCCTGGGCGACCACGGAACTCCTCGACACCTCGATCCGCTCCGCCGTCGCACACTCGTACACCTCCGTCAGCCTCCCCGCCGTGGAAGACCAGCCTGCTCGTACCTTCCGCTGGGGCACCCAGCTCGACGTCCGCCCCATCAAGGCCTTCGGTGACGGCTCCGACATCACGGAGCAAGCTGTGGCCGCGTACGTGGCCAAGTACGCGACCAAGGCCGCTGAGAACACTGGCACCCTCGACCGCCGCATCGGCAACCGTGAGGCCCTGTTCCTCCTCGACGTCCCCGACCACACCGCCCGGTTGATCGAAGCCTGCCTCGACCTGGACCCGCTCTACCCGGATCGTCGCCTCGCCGCCTGGTCGCACATGCTCGGCTTCCGCGGCCACTTCTCCACCAAGTCCCGCCAGTACTCGACCACCCTCGGCGACCTCCGCCAGACCCGCGCCGACTACCGCGCCGCCCAGGAGCGCGAAGCCCGCGGCCTCGGCGACGCCGATCCGGACACGGTGCTCGTCCTCGCCTCCTGGCAGTACGCCGGCCACGGCCACAGCCCCGGTGAGTCCGTCCTCGCCGCCACGATTGCCCGGGACATCCAGCTCAACCGCGAGACCGCCAGAGAGGCCCTGCGCGACCAAATTGCCTTGGAAGGAGACGTGACGTGAAAGACGAGCTGATGACCACGGCGGAGATCCTTTCCGAGCTGAAGGGGATCTCGCGACGCACCTTCTACAGGTGGCGTGAACTCGGCAAGGCTCCCAAGGCCTTCACGCTGCCGAACGGGGAGCTGCGGGTGTGGCGGAGCGACTTTCATGCCTGGCTGAGGAGTCGGGAGGGCGCTGCCGCGTGAAGTCGCTCGACGTCAAGATCTGGAGCGTCCGAAAGCGGGATACGAAGCGGCCTTCCTATGACGTCCGCTGGTCCGTGGCTGGGCAGGTCTTCTCCGAGTCCTTCCGGACGAAAGGGCTTGCTGACAACTTCCGCTCCAAGCTCATGCGGGCGGCGCGTGATGGGGAGGAGTTCGATACGGCGTCGGGTCTTCCCGGCTCGATGGCCGAACAGAAAGCGACCCTGAGCTGGTACGCGTTCGCCCTGAAGTACCTCGTCATGAAATGGCCTCATGCGGCGCCCAACACGCGGGATGGGATCAACGAATCCCTGACCTCGGTCACGATGGCGCTGCTGGATGATCGACCCGGTCGGCCCACCGATGTCGAGCTACGGAAAGCGCTTCGGAACTGGGCCTTCGTCCTGCCTGGCCCGGAAAGCAGGGATCTTCCCCCAGAGATCGGCAATGTCCTGCATTGGGTTGCCAAGGCTTCTCGGCCGTTGTCGGACCTGGCTAATCCGGCTCTTGGGCGGGCGGTCCTCGATTCGCTGAAGATCAAATTGGATGGGACCGCGGCTGCTGCCGAGACCGTGCGGCGGAAGCGGCGGACCTTGGTCAATGCCCTGCACTACGCCGTGGATCTTGGGGAATTTCGGGAGAACCCGCTCTCGGCCGTGCGCTGGCAGAAGCCCAAGGTGTCGAATGAGGTCGACCCGCGAGTGGTAGCCAATCCAGAGCAGGCCCGCTCGCTTCTGTACGCGGTCTCGTACGTCGGTGGCTATAGGCGGGCGCGTGGGCGGCGGCTGGTGGGGCTCTTCGCCGGGATGTACTTCGGGGGCTTTCGACCGGCGGAAGTCGTCGGGCTGGCTGAGGCGGATCTGGCCCTTCCGGATACCGGATGGGGAACCGCTCTGCTGCACCGGACGCGTCCGAGCGTGGGCAAGCAGTGGACCGACTCGGGGGAGAGCCATGACGACCGCGGGTTGAAGAATCGGCCCACGGAAGATGTGCGGCGGGTGCCGATTCCGCCGCAGCTCGTGGCCATCTTCCGCGAGCACCTCGACACCTTCGGGACCGCCCAGGACGGGCGCCTCTTCTTCAGCGAGGGCGGGGGAGTGGTCTCCTCCTCCACGTACTACCGGGCCTGGAAGGAAGCCCGCGTGCTGGCCTTGCCGCCGGCCGTCGCTGCCTCGCCGCTGGCCCAGCGGCCGTATGACCTCCGGCACTCGGCGCTCTCCACGTGGCTCAATGCCGGGGTCGACCCGACCGAGGTCGCCGAGCGCGCCGGCAACAGCGTGGAGGTGCTGCTGAGTCGGTACGCGAAGTGCCTCGACGGGCGCCAGGAGGTGGCCAACCGTCGGATCGAAGATCTGCTGCGTGAGTACGAGTGATCGCGA
This sequence comes from Streptomyces sp. NPDC028910, assembly GCF_055564955.1. Taxonomy (NCBI): domain Bacteria; kingdom Bacillati; phylum Actinomycetota; class Actinomycetes; order Kitasatosporales; family Streptomycetaceae; genus Streptomyces; species Streptomyces sp. NPDC028910. Next base: position 179,442 of record NZ_JBVHVF010000005.1, read on the forward strand.
GTGAGTGGCGATACGCTGCGAGGCCCCTGGACCTGTCCGGGGGCCTTCGACGTTCCCCGGGCTGACCTGGGGCGATTGGTTAAGATCCTGTCCACGAATAGTCCACAGGCTCTGACATACGGGTGCACAGGGCGGCAGTTGGCTGCGCATACGCGAAGACCCCGTCCTCAGCATCTCTGCTGGTGGCGGGGTCTTTGGGCACTTCCTGCGAAGTGCCCCCGGCAGGATTCGAACCTGCGCACACGGCTCCGGAGGCCGTTGCTCTATCCCCTGAGCTACGGGGGCGCGTCGCTTGTGTTGCGGCGACGGGTTGAAGACTACCAGCTTCCGTGGGGTGATCAGGAACTGGTTTCCGGGCGTGGGGAGGGTGGGTCGCCCGCAGGGGGTGGAAGTGGCAAAAACCCGGACGCGGGGGCCGGGGCGGACCTACTCTCGAGTTGTGTCAGGCGTCTCGGGCCGGGTGCTTGTTGTCGACGACAACAAGGTCATCCGGCAGCTGATCAAGGTCAATCTCGAGCTGGAGGGCTTCGAGGTCGTGACCGCGAACGATGGTGCCGAGTGTCTGGACGTCGTGCACCGCGTGTGTCCCGATGTGATCACGCTCGACGTGGTCATGCCGCGGCTGGACGGGTTCGGGACGGCCGCGCAGTTGCGGGCCGATCCGCGGACCAGGGACGTGCCCGTGGCCATCGTGAGCGCCTGCACGCTCCAGGAGGTGGAGGCCGGGATCGCGGCCGGGGTGGATGCCTTCGTCGCCAAGCCCTTCGAGCCCGCCGAGCTGGTGGGGGTCGTGCGGAGGCTGGTCGAGCGCAAGGATCGGCGTGACGGGAGGAAAGGGGCGCCCGCCGGGAGGGGGAGGGGCTAGCGGTAGTCCCCTCGGCGCCGTCGTGCCCGCGGAGTGCTCCTGTGCTTGCTCCTGTGCGTGCTCCTGTGCGTGCTTCCTGTTCACATGGCGAAACCCTTCGTCTGATGGTGGGGCGTCTCGCCTAGGCTGGTCCCGTGACCCCCGCCGACCTCTCCCGTTGCGTCGTACGCGCCGTGCGCCGCGCCGTCGAGGACGGGGAGCTGGGCGGGCCCGTGCCCGCGCGGGTGGTCGTCGAGCGGACCCGGCCCGGTGGGGTGGGGGAGTACGCCACCCCCGTCGCCTTCCAGATCGCGAAGCGTGACGAGCAACGCCCGGCCGACGTCGCCGGCGTGCTGGCCCGCCGACTCGGCGGGGAACCGGGGATCGAGCGCGTCGAGATCACCGGCGCCGGGTTTCTGAATTTCACCCTGGGACCGCTCTCCGCCGCCCAGCTCGTGAGCGAAGTGCAGGGGGGCGTCCCGCCCATCCCGCCCCACCCGCCCGGTGACGTCGAGTCGTCCCGCGTCGAGCACGGGCACGGGCACGAGCACGCGCGCGAGCGCGTCGTCCGTGCGGCCGTCCTGCGGATCGAGGTCAGTCAGGGCCTGCCCCCCGGCCCGCCCCCGAGCGTCGCGCCCGTCGCCCAGCGGGACGGGGACGTCGTGGCGCGGTACGGGGCCGATGCCGCCCGCTGGGCCATGCTCACCGTGCCCGCCCGCGAGACTCCCGTCTTCTCCGACGACGTGCTCCTCGTGCAGGGGGAGAGCAGTGACTTCTTCCGGGTGCGCTACGCCTGTGAACGCAGTCGCGCCCTCGTACGCAATGCCGCCCAGCTCGGGTTCCACCCCGAGGCGGGTGATGTCGACGCCCCCCGGCTGCTGCGCGCCCTGGCCGACCACCCCCTCGTCCTCGAAGCCGCCGCGCACCACCGCGCGCCCGAGCGGCTCGCCAGGCACCTCGTCGAGCTGGCCGACGCGCTGCTCGACTTCCAGTACCGCGTACTGCCCAAGGGGGACGAGAAACCCTCGGCCGCCCACCGTGCCCGGCTGGCTCTTGCCGAAGCCGCCGGGACGGTGCTGGCCGGCGGCCTGGCCCTCCTCGGCATAGACGCACCGACACGCCTGTGACCTGCAAAGAGAGATACCGATGAGCCGTTCCGCGCACCCCGCCGGACCCCGCCACGCCGATGTCCTGCCCGAGGGGCACTACTCCCCGCCCCCGGCCGACCTCAACGCCCTCGACGAGAAGGTCTGGGCCCGCACGGTCACCCGTAACAGTGAGGGCGTCGCCAGCGTCGGCGGGATCGAAGTGACCAAGCTCGCCGAGGAGTTCGGAACGCCCGCCTACTTCCTCGACGAAGAGGACTTCCGGGCGCGGTGCCGGGCCTGGGCGCACGCCTTCGGCAAGGACGCCGACGTCTTCTACGCCGGGAAGGCGTTCCTCTCCAAGGCCGTCGTGAAGTGGCTGAAGGAAGAGGGACTGAATGTCGACGTGTGCTCCGGTGGGGAGCTGGGGACCGCGCTCGCTGCCGGCATGCCCGCCGACCGGATCGCCTTCCACGGCAACAACAAGTCCGAGGGCGAGATCCGGCGCGCCATCGAGGCCGGCGTCGGGCGCATCGTCCTCGATTCCTTCCAGGAGATCGCCCGCGTCGCGCACATCGCCCGTGAGCTGGGCGTACGCCAGCCCGTGCAGATCCGCGTGACGGTCGGCGTCGAAGCGCACACGCACGAGTTCATCGCCACCGCGCACGAGGACCAGAAGTTCGGCATCGCCGTCGCCGACGGGTCCGCCGCCGAAGCCGTACGGCGGGCGCTCGGGCACGACAGCCTGGAGCTGCTCGGCGTCCACTCCCACATCGGTTCGCAGATCTTCGACATGGCCGGCTTCGAGGTCTCCGCCAAGCGCGTCGTGCGGCTGCTCGCCGCCGTACGGGACGAACACGGCGTCGAACTGCCCGAGATCGACCTCGGCGGCGGCCTCGGCATCGCCTACACCTCGAACGACGACCCGTGTGAGCCCCACGAGATCGCCAAGTCGCTCACCGAGATCGTGGCCCGCGAGTGCGAGAGCGCCGGCCTGCGCGCCCCCCGGATCTCTGTCGAGCCCGGCCGCGCCATCGTCGGCCCGACCGCGTTCACGCTGTACGAGGTCGGGACGATCAAGCCGCTCGAAGGGCTCCGTACGTACGTGAGCGTCGATGGCGGGATGTCCGACAACATCCGGACGGCTCTGTACGACGCCGAATACTCCATCGCGCTCGTCTCCCGCACCTCCACCGCCGAGCCCATGCTCGTGCGCGTCGTCGGCAAGCACTGCGAGAGCGGTGACATCGTCGTGAAGGACGCCTTCCTGCCCGCCGACCTCGCGCCGGGCGACCTCCTCGCCGTCCCGGCCACCGGCGCGTACTGCCGCTCCATGGCCAGCAACTACAACCACGCGCTCCGTCCGCCCGTCGTCGCCGTGCGTGACGGACAGGCCCGAGTGATCGTCCGCCGCGAGACGGAGGAAGATCTCCTGCGTCTCGACCTCGGATGATGAAATAGGTGTCTCACTCAATGGACCGAGGATGGAAACTGCTGTCCATTGAGTGAGACTGGTTCCACCCGGTGCGCAAACCGCGCGCGGGGTACTGATGGAAGATCGAAAGGCGTAGGTCGAATGATGCGTACGCGTCCGCTGAAGGTGGCGCTGCTGGGCTGTGGAGTGGTCGGCTCAGAGGTGGCCCGCATCATGACGACGCACGCCGACGACCTCACGCAGAGGATCGGCGCGCCCGTGGAGATCGCCGGCGTGGCCGTACGCCGCCCCTCCAAGGTGCGCGAGGGCATCGATCCGGCCCTGATCACCACCGACGCGACCGCCCTCCTCAAACGCGGCGACATCGACATCGCCATCGAGGTCATCGGCGGTATCGAGCCCGCTCGTACGCTGATCACCACCGCCTTCGAGCAGGGCATCTCCGTGGTCTCCGCGAACAAGGCCCTGCTCGCCCAGGACGGCGCCGCGCTGCACGCCGCAGCCGAAGCGGGCGGGCTGGACCTCTACTACGAGGCCGCCGTCGCCGGCGCCATCCCGCTGGTCCGCCCCATGCGCGAGTCCCTCGCCGGCGACAAGATCAACCGGGTGATGGGCATCGTCAACGGCACGACGAACTTCATCCTCGACAAGATGGACTCGACCGGCGCCGGCTACCAGGAGGCGCTCGACGAGGCCACCGCCCTCGGCTACGCCGAGGCCGACCCGACCGCCGACGTCGAGGGCTACGACGCCGCCGCCAAGGCCGCGATCCTGGCCGGCATCGCCTTCCACACCCGCGTCCGCCTCGACGACGTGTACCGCGAGGGCATGACCGAGGTCAGCGCCGCCGACTTCGCCTCGGCCAAGCGGATGGGCTGCACCATCAAGCTCCTCGCGATCCTGGAGCGTGCCGCGGACGGCGAGTCCGTCACCGCCCGCGTGCACCCGGCGATGATCCCGCTCAGCCACCCGCTCGCCTCCGTCCGCGAGGCGTACAACGCCGTCTTCGTCGAGGCCGAGGCCGCCGGGCGGCTCATGTTCTACGGGCCCGGCGCGGGCGGTGCTCCGACCGCGTCCGCGGTCCTCGGCGACCTCGTCGCCGTCGCCCGCAACAAGCTCGCCGAGGCAACGGGGCCCGGCGAGTCGGCGTACACCCAGCTGCCGGTCAGCCCCATGGGCGACGTCGTCACCCGGTACCACATCAGCCTCGATGTGGCCGACAAGCCGGGCGTCCTCGCCCAGGTGGCGACCACCTTCGCGGAGCACGGTGTCTCCATCGACACCGTCCGCCAGCAGGGAAAGGACGGCGAGGCCTCCCTCGTCGTCGTCACTCACCGCGCAGCCGACTCGGCCCTCTCCGGGACCGTCGAGGCGCTGCGGAAGCTGGACACCGTCCGCGGTGTCGCCAGCATCATGCGTGTTGAAGGGGAGTAAGGACCCATGAGCAGCAATCGCACCCACCAGTGGCGCGGCATCATCGAGGAGTACCGGGACCGCCTGCCGGTGACGGACACCACTCCCGTGGTCACGCTCCGCGAGGGCGGCACTCCCCTCGTCCCCGCGCAGGTGCTCTCCGAGCGGACCGGCTGCGAGGTGCACCTCAAGGTCGAGGGGGCCAACCCCACCGGGTCCTTCAAGGACCGCGGCATGACCATGGCCATCACCAGGGCCAAGGAGGAGGGCGCCAAGGCCGTCATCTGCGCCTCCACCGGCAACACCTCGGCCTCCGCCGCCGCGTACGCGGTGCGCGCCGGGATGGTCTCCGCGGTGCTCGTGCCCCGCGGCAAGATCGCGCTGGGCAAGATGGGTCAGGCCCTCGTGCACGGCGCCAAGATCCTCCAGGTGGACGGCAACTTCGACGACTGCCTGAACCTGGCCCGCGCGCTGTCCGACAACTACCCGGTCGCGCTGGTCAATTCGGTCAACCCCGTACGTATCGAGGGCCAGAAGACGGCCGCGTTCGAGATCGTCGACGCGCTCGGTGACGCCCCCGACATCCACGTGCTGCCCGTCGGGAACGCCGGCAACATCACCGCGTACTGGAGGGGCTTCAAGGAGTACAAGGCCGATGGCCTGTCCACCCGTACGCCCCGCGTGTGGGGTTTCCAGGCCTCGGGCTCCGCGCCGATCGTGCGCGGCGAGGTCGTCAAGGAGCCGCACACCATCGCCACCGCCATCCGCATCGGCAACCCGGCCTCCTGGGAGTACGCGCTGGCCGCGCGCGACGAGTCGGGCGGCTTCATCGACGAGGTGACGGACCGCCAGATCCTCGCCGCCTACCGGCTGTTGGCCGCTCAGGAGGGCGTCTTCGTCGAGCCCGCCTCGGCCGCCTCCGTGGCCGGTCTGCTCAAGGCCGCCGACCTGGGTCTGGTCGACCCCGGCCAGACGATCGTGTGCACCGTCACCGGCAACGGCCTGAAGGACCCCGACTGGGCGATCGCCGGCGCTCCACAGCCGGTCACCGTTCCGGTGGACGCCGAAGCCGCTGCCATCCGCCTCGGCCTGGTCTGACCGCACCCCCTCGTGAGCCGGGTCCCGGAGGGTTCCCGAAGGCCTCCGCAGGCCCTCCTGAGATCCTCCGGAACCCGGCAACTCACCCCGTACGACGATAAAAGTGCGGCCGATTCCGGTCGGATCCGGTCGAAGTCGGTCCAAGCCCGCGACACGCATCGTGCGCCTCCTGTGCGCCCTATGTCGCGAGAGAACCTTCCTTCGATACGCTGTACTTACATCCGCCACCGCGCATATGACACGGTGCTGCCCCGAGGGCCTTCGGGTGTCGTACGTTCTCCAGTACATTCGCAGCGAGCCAGCGAAGAGCGAAGATCTCGCACAGTCACAAGGAGTGTCATCGGACGATGGCCGGTCCAGCGTTCCGCGCCGCCGCCGTACGGGTGCGCGTCCCCGCCAGCAGTGCCAATCTCGGCCCGGGCTTCGACGCCCTGGGCCTGGCCCTGGGGCTCTACGACGACGTAGTCGTCCGGGTGGCCGACTCCGGCCTGAACATCGACATCGCGGGTGAGGGCGCCGAGACCCTCCCGCGGGACGAGAGCCACCTGCTCGTACGGTCCATGCGCACCGCCTTCGACCTGCTGGGCGGACAGCCGCGCGGCCTCGAGGTCGTCTGCGCCAACCGCATCCCGCACGGCCGCGGCCTCGGCTCCTCCTCCGCCGCCATCTGCGCCGGCATCGTCGCCGCCCGCGCCGTGACCATAGGCGGCGAGGCAAAGCTCGACGACGCGGCGCTGCTGGAGCTCGCCACCGAGATCGAGGGCCACCCCGACAACGTCGCCGCCTGCCTGCTCGGCGGGTTCACCCTCGCGTGGATGGACGGGGGGAGCGCCAAGGCGATCCGGATGGAGCCCGCCGAATCCATCGTTCCGGTGGTCTTCGTACCGTCCAAGCCGGTCCTGACCGAGACCGCGCGCGGCCTGCTGCCGCGCACCGTCCCGCACGTGGACGCGGCCGTCAACGCGGGCCGCGCGGGCCTGCTCGTGGAAGCCCTGACCAGGCGTCCCGAGCTCCTGCTGCCGGCCACCGAAGACCGCCTCCACCAGGAGTACCGGTCCCCGGCGATGCCGGAGAGCGTGGCACTTGTGAACCGGCTGCGGGCGGACGGCATCCCCGCGGTCATCTCCGGCGCGGGCCCCACGGTCCTCGCGCTGGTGGACAGCGGCGCGGCCGACAAGGTCGCGCAGCTCGCGGGCGAGGGGTGGGCGGCCAACCGGCTCGCACTCGACTCCGCGGGCGCGAGCGTACTTCCGCTGGGCACCCAGGGCGGCTAGGCCTGTTTCAGGAGGTCACGACGTCTGAACGCACAACCGGCCAGGGGCGGGCGGCCAGGGCAGGCCGCCCGCGCGGAAGGGTGCGGTTGCCGGTGATTGAGAGGGGGAATATCTATTGGATCCGATAGTGTTAGTCTCAAGTGCGCATCGGAAGCCGCCATGGCTCGGTGCTCAGTGTCCCCATCCGGGACCACATTTCTTCCGGGAGCCTCCCCGACTGCTTTGATCACTTCCAGCAGTTTCGAGCACGCTCCGGAATCGGCGTGACATTCCCACGCGTCCAGCTCGGGGGCTTCTCGCCGGAACCACCCATGCACGTTCTCTCCGCCGTATCTCTATCGGCGGACCACCGCCCCGGCACGGTCCACACCTAGGACCGTTGTCGGACAGCACAACCGGTCGCCGAGCCAGACAGGCCGACGTCCGCTCCAGGGAAGGACCCTTCGTGAGCGACACCACCGATCTGATGGGCGCTGCCGACACCTCTGTCGACACCAGTGCCCCCGCCGCGGGCGCCGCACCCAAGCGTCGACGCACCGGCACCGGCCTTGACGGCATGGTCCTGGCCGAGCTGCAGCAGGTCGCGTCGGGCCTCGGGATCAGGGGCACCGCGCGCATGCGCAAGAGCCAGCTGATCGAGGTCATCAAGGAGGCGCAGGCGGGCAGCGGTGCCTCCAAGGCCGCGCCCTCCGCAGCCGCGGACACCGCCGAGGCCAAGCCGAAGCGCCGCGCCACCAGCAAGGCCCGTACGGCCACCGCCGATGCCGCGCAGCCGGGTACGGCCGCCGCGGAGGCGCCCGCCGAGAAGCCTGCCGCGCAGGCGCAGATCGAGATCCCGGGCCAGCCGGCCAGCGACGACGCCCCGGTGGGCGAGCGTCGCCGCCGTCGGGCCACGGCCCCCTCCGGCAGTCCGGAGACCTCGGCGCCCGTCGCCGTGCAGGTCGAGCAGAAGACCGAGACCGTGACCGTCGCGCCCGCGCAGTCCGAGGTCAAGGCCGAGGCCGCCACCGCGGTCTCCGCCGGCCAGGCTCAGGGCGACGGCGAGGGCCGTGGCCGTCGCGACCGCCGCGACCGCGGTGACCGCGCCGAGCGCGGCGACCGCCAGCGCGACCGCCGTGACCGCGGTGCCAAGGCCGACGACCAGGGCCAGGGCGGCCAGGGTCAGGGCCAGGGCGCGCAGGGCGGCCAGGGCGGCGGCCGTCCGGACCGCGCCGACCGCCAGGACCGCCAGCAGCAGGGCGGCCGCGGCCAGGGCCAGGGTCAGCAGGGTCGTCAGGGCCCCCAGGACCACGGCCCGCAGGACGACTTCGACGACGAGAGCGGCCGTCGTGGCCGTCGCGGCCGTTACCGCGACCGCCGTGGCCGTCGTGGCCGCGACGAGTTCGCCCCGAGCGAGCCGCAGGTCGCCGACGACGACGTGCTGATCCCCGTCGCGGGCATCCTCGACATCCTCGACAACTACGCGTTCATCCGGACCTCGGGCTACCTGCCCGGCCCCAACGACGTGTACGTGTCCCTCGCTCAGGTCCGCAAGGCGGGTCTGCGCAAGGGCGACCACACCACCGGTGCCGTGCGCCAGCCCAAGGACGGCGAGCGCCGAGAGAAGTTCAACGCCCTCGTGCGGCTGGACTCGGTGAACGGCATGGCGCCCGAATCCGGCCGTGGCCGACCGGAGTTCCAGAAGCTGACCCCGCTCTACCCGCAGGACCGGCTCCGTCTGGAGACCGACCCGGGCGTGCTGACGACCCGCATCATCGACCTCGTGTCGCCGATCGGCAAGGGTCAGCGAGGCCTGATCGTGGCCCCGCCGAAGACCGGCAAGACCATGATCATGCAGGCGATCGCCAACGCGATCACCACCAACAACCCCGAGTGCCACCTGATGGTCGTCCTGGTCGACGAGCGTCCGGAAGAGGTCACCGACATGCAGCGGTCGGTCAAGGGCGAGGTCATCTCCTCGACCTTCGACCGCCCGGCCGAGGACCACACCACCGTCGCCGAGCTGGCCATCGAGCGCGCCAAGCGTCTCGTCGAGCTGGGTCACGACGTGGTCGTCCTGCTGGACTCCATCACCCGTCTGGGCCGCGCGTACAACCTCGCGGCGCCCGCCTCCGGCCGCATCCTGTCCGGTGGTGTCGACTCGACCGCGCTGTACCCGCCGAAGCGCTTCTTCGGTGCCGCGCGCAACATCGAGGACGGCGGCTCGCTGACCATCCTGGCCACCGCGCTCGTCGACACCGGCTCGCGCATGGACGAGGTGATCTTCGAGGAGTTCAAGGGCACCGGCAACATGGAGCTCAAGCTCGACCGGAAGCTCGCCGACAAGCGCATCTTCCCGGCCGTCGACGTCGACCCGTCGGGCACCCGCAAGGAGGAGATCCTCCTCAACGCGGAGGAGCTCGCCATCGTCTGGAAGCTGCGCCGGGTGCTGCACGCGCTCGACTCGCAGCAGGCGATCGAGCTGCTGCTCGACAAGATGAAGCAGACGAAGTCGAACGCCGAGTTCCTGATGCAGATCGCGAAGACGACCCCGTCGGGCAAGAACGACGACTGACGTCCGACCCGCAGCATCACCACAGCAGCCCCCGCCGCACCCGCGGCGGGGGCTGCTGTGCGTCCCGGCCCCCTACGCGGCCCCAGGGCGCTCCACGGGGGCCTTACGGGGCTCGGGGGCTACGGGACCACGCGCTCCCGGTGCGAGCTGCACCACATTCCCGCCCCGCGCGAACCCGGGCACGCCACCCGGTGCTCCACGGCAAAACCGCAGGTGAGGGCGGGATTACGGACAGTTCTCCCGGTCGGCGCCCGCGCGGCGGCGGAGCGGTGCCTTCCGACGGGCCCGGAACCCTGCGGCACACCGGGCCGTCTGTGTCAGGGGGACCCGCGGGGTGGACGGCGGGCACCGGAACGGACCCGGGGACCGACTCAGGACTGAGGAGAGCATGACCGAGGACAGCATGGGCCACGGCCGGCGCGCCGCAGGCCGGCGCCGGCGCAAACCGGCGAAGCGCCGCAAGGCCCTCATCATCGCCGCCTGGAGCGCCGCGGGAGTGGTCCTGCTGGGCGGGGCGGGCCTCGGCTACTTCTACGTCAAGTTCAACGGCAACCTGAAGACCGTCGACATCGACCAGGCCCTCGGCAAGGACCGGCCGCAGAACGTCGACAACGGCTCCATGGACATCCTCGTCCTCGGCTCCGACTCCCGTGGCGGCGCCAACGGCGAGTACGGCCAGGACGACGGCGGCTCCGCCCGCTCCGACACCGCGATGATCATCCACCTGTACGAGGGCCACGAGAAGGCCAGCGTCGTGTCGATACCGCGCGACACCATGATGGCCCGCCCGTCCTGCACGACGGCCCGCGGGAAGACGGATCCCGGCGGCTCGCGCAGGCAGTTCAACGAGGCGTTCACCGTCGGCGGGGCCGCCTGCGCGGTCAAGACCGTCGAGAAGATGTCGGGGATCCGCATGGACCACTACATCGAGGTCGACTTCACCGGCTTCAAAAAGATCATCGACAATCTCGGCGGCGTCGACGTGACCACCACCAAGCCGATCAAGGACGGGGCCAGCCACCTGGAGCTCGCGGCCGGCCCGAACCACCTCGACGGCGAACAGGCCCTCGGCCTCGTACGCACCCGCAAGAGCGTCGGCGACGGCAGCGACCTGGGCCGAATACAGCTCCAGCAGGCCTTCATCAAGGCGCTGATCAAGCAGGTCAAGGGCATCGGGATCTTCGACAACCCGAAGAAGCTGCTCGACCTCGCCGACTCCGCGACCAAGGCGATCACCACCGACAAGGCGCTCGGTGATGTGAAGTCCCTCATGGGCTTCGCCCAGGGCCTCCAGGGCATCGACGCCCAGGACATGCAGATGATCACGCTGCCGGTGACCACGGACGCCCGGGACGGCAACCGCGTCGCCCCGCTGGCCAAGGAGTCCAAGATGGTCTGGGACGCCCTGCTGGCCGACCAGCCGATCCCGGCCGAGGCCACCGTGAAGTCCTCCGGCGACAAGAGCACGGCCGGGGCGATCGTCCAGTAGAGCCCCTGCGCGGACGTGGTGGAGCCTGCGTGCGGACGAGGTGGAGCCCCCGTGCGGACGCGCCGCGCACCCGTGCGGAATAGAAGGCGACCCCTTCCCGTTGAGGGAGGCGTCCTCAGAATTTTGACAGGCAGCCCGGTCCTGGCAGACTGGTCTGTCGGCCCCGGTTCACGCAGTGCGCAATTCCGCTCCTGCGACCCGGCGCCCTCCCGAATCTAGGAGACACCTTGAAGCGCGATGTTCACCCCGAGTACGTCGAGACCCAGGTCAGCTGCACCTGTGGCGCGTCGTTCACCACTCGTAGCACCCTGACCGAGGGCTCCATCCGAGCCGAGGTCTGCTCCGAGTGCCACCCGTTCTACACGGGCAAGCAGAAGATCCTCGACACCGGTGGCCGCGTGGCCCGCTTCGAGGCGCGCTTCGGCAAGGGTGCGGCCAAGAAGTAGCGCGACCCAGGCGCCGGTCAGCGGCCGCCCCCTGTCCACTCGGGGGCGGCCGGACCGGCGCCTTTGTCGTCGTTCCGCCACGTCACCCCGTTCGTACTTTCACTACAGGAGCCCCCGATGTTCGAGGCGGTCGAGGAACTGGTCGGCGAACACGCCGATCTTGAGAAGAAGCTCGCCGACCCTTCGGTCCACTCGGATCAGGCCAACGCGCGCAAGCTGAACAAGCGCTACGCGGAGCTGACCCCGATCGTGGCGACCTTCCGTGCCTGGAAGCAGTCGGCCGAGGACATCGAGACGGCCAAGGAGTTCGCGGCCGTCGACCCTGACTTCCTCGCCGAGGTCAAGGAGCTGACCCAGCAGCGCGAGGAGCTCACCGAGAAGCTCCGCCTGCTGCTGGTCCCGCGTGACCCCAGCGACGACAAGGACGTGCTCCTGGAGGTCAAGGCGGGCGCGGGCGGCGACGAGTCGGCGCTGTTCGCCGGTGACCTGCTGCGCATGTACCTGCGCTACGCCGAGCGCGTGGGCTGGAAGACCGAGATCATCGACGCCACCGAGTCCGAGCTCGGCGGCTACAAGGACGTCCAGGTCTCCGTCCGCACCAAGGGCGGCAACGGCGCCACCGAGCCCGGCCAGGGCGTGTGGGCCCGCCTGAAGTACGAGGGCGGCGTGCACCGCGTCCAGCGGGTTCCGGCCACCGAGTCCCAGGGCCGCATCCACACCTCCGCCGCCGGCGTGCTCGTCACCCCGGAGGCCGAGGAGGTCGAGGTCGAGATCAACATGAACGATCTCCGCATCGACGTGTACCGCTCGTCCGGCCCCGGCGGCCAGTCCGTCAACACCACGGACTCGGCCGTGCGCATCACGCACCTGCCGACCGGTGTGGTCGCCTCCTGCCAGAACGAGAAGAGCCAGCTCCAGAACAAGGAGCAGGCCATGCGCATCCTGCGTTCGCGACTGCTGGCCGCGGCCCAGGAGGCCGCCGAGCAGGAGGCCTCCGACGTGCGCCGCAGCCAGGTGCGCTCCGTGGACCGCTCCGAGAAGATCCGTACGTACAACTACCCGGAAAACCGGATCTCGGACCACCGGACCGGTTTCAAGGCGTACAACTTGGACCAGGTGCTCGACGGCGACCTCGACGCGGTCATCCAGGCGTGCGTGGACACGGACTCCGCGGCCAAGCTCGCGGCCGCGCACTGACACCGGTCCCCGACCCCTGACCCTGCTCCACCCCCCCGTACGACAGCAGCCCGGAGGACCAGCGTGAACTTGCTGCTTGCCGAGGTGGCCCAGGCCACCCAGCGGCTGGCCGCCGCCGGCGTGCCCTCACCGCGCTTCGACGCGGAGGAGCTCGCGGCCTTCGTGCACGGCGTCAAGCGGGGGGAACTGCACCACGTCAAGGACGCGGACTTCGACGCCCGCTACTGGGAGGCCGTCGCCCGCCGCGAGGCGCGCGAGCCGCTCCAGCACATCACCGGCCGCGCCTTCTTCCGCTACCTGGAACTCCAGGTCGGGCCCGGGGTCTTCGTGCCCCGGCCCGAGACCGAGTCGGTCGTGGACTGGGCCATACACGCGGTCCGGGCGATGGACGTCGTGGAGCCGCTGATCGTGGACCTGTGCTCCGGCTCCGGCGCCATCGCGCTGGCCATGGCCCAGGAGGTGCCGCGCTCGCGCGTGCACGCGGTGGAGCTGTCCGAGGACGCCCTGCGGTGGACCCGGAAGAACGCCGAGGGCTCCCGGGTCACCGTCCACCAGGGCGACGCCCTGAGCGCCCTGCCGGAGCTCGACGGCCAGGTCGACCTGGTCATCTCCAACCCGCCGTACATCCCGCTCACGGAGTGGGAGTACGTCGCGCCCGAGGCCCGGGACCACGACCCGGAGATGGCGCTCTTCTCTGGCGAGGACGGCCTCGACACCATCCGCGGCATCGAGCGCACCGCCCACCGGCTGCTGCGGCCCGGCGGCATCGTCGTCATCGAGCATGCCGACACCCAGGGCGGCCAGGTCCCGTGGATCTTCGCCGAGGAGCGGGGCTGGGCCGACGCGGCCGACCACCCGGACCTCAACAACCGCCCGCGCTTCGCCACGGCCCGCAAGGCACTGCCGTGACCGGCGCGACGATTCCAGCCACCACCCTGCTGCACGAGGAGGCCCGCTGATGGCCCGGCGATACGACTGCAACGACGCGACGGACCGTAAGACGGGTCTGCGTGAAGCCGCATCCGCCGTGCGCCGCGGCGAGCTCGTCGTGCTGCCCACGGACACCCTGTACGGGATCGGCGCGGACGCCTTCAGCCCGGAGGCCGTCCACGACCTGCTCGCCGCCAAGGGCCGCGGCCGCGGCATGCCCACGCCGGTGCTCATCGGTTCCCCGAACACCCTGCACGGCCTCGTCACGGACTTCTCCGAGCAGGCGTGGGAGCTCGTCGACGCCTTCTGGCCGGGCGCGCTGACGCTCGTCGCCAAGCACCAGCCCTCGCTCGCGTGGGACCTGGGGGACACCCACGGCACCGTGGCGGTCCGCATGCCCCTGCACCCCGTCGCGATCGAGCTGCTGACCGAGGTCGGCCCGATGGCGGTGTCCTCGGCCAACCTCTCCGGGCAGCCGGCGCCCGAGGACTGCGACGCGGCGCGCGAGATGCTCGGGGACTCCGTGTCCGTGTACCTGGACGGCGGCCCGACCCCCGGCATCCAGCCGTCGTCGATCGTCGACGTCACCGGGAAGGTTCCCGTCCTGCTGCGCGAGGGGGCGCTCAGCGCCGACCAGCTGCGGGAGGTCGTACCCGACCTCGAGGTCGCCCCGTGAGCCCTGGGGGGCGTGGCATAGCCGAGGGAAGTGCTTTCCGCATCCTCCACGTCAGCACCGGCAACGTGTGCCGCTCGCCCATCACCGAGCGGCTGACGCGGCACGCCCTCTCGCACCGCCTCGGCGGCCTCGTCACGGGGGACCTCATCGTGGAGAGCGCCGGCACCTGGGGACACGAGGGCGCCCCGATGGAGGCCAACGCGGCCGCCGTGCTGGCCGACTTCGGGGCCGACGCGTCCGGGTTCACCGGGCGGGAGCTGCTGGACGAGCACGTCATACGCGCCGACCTGGTGCTGACCGCCACGCGCGACCACCGGGCGCAGGTCATCTCGATGGGCCACTCGGCGGGGCTGCGCACCTTCACGCTGAAGGAGTTCACCCGGCTGGTGCGGGCCATAGATCCGGCCACGCTGCCGCCGCTGGACGACGGCATGGCGGAGCGGGCGCGGGCGCTGGTGCGGGCTGCCGCGGCGCTGCGCGGGTGGCTGCTGGCGCCGTCGCCCGACGCGGACGAGGTGTACGACCCGTACGGGGCGCCGATCACTTTCTTCCGCTCGATCGGCGACGAGATCAACCAGGCGCTGGACCCCGTCGTGACGGCCCTGACGGGCGTGACCGCTTCCCGCTGAGCGTTCTCCGTTTCCCGGGGCCCCGCCCCGGACCCCGCGCCTCAAACGCCGGCGGGGCTGGATTTGTGCGGCGGGGCCGGATTTGTGCCGGCGGCCCTGGATTTGTGCCGGCGAGGCTGGGAGAAGGCCGAAACAGGGCGGGATGTGCCGCCTCGGCCTACAGTGGCTGGTACCCGGTACCCCCTGGAGTCGCGCCATGAGCGTCATCACCCAGCCCACGGACCTGCTGCGCGGGCAGGACCCGCAGATGGCCGACGTACTCGACGGGGAGCGTCAGCGGCAGGCCGGTACGTTGCAGCTGATCGCCGCGGAGAACTTCACCTCGACCGCCGTGCTCACCGCGCTCGGGTCCGCGCTCGCCAACAAGTACGCCGAGGGGTACCCCGGCGCCCGGCACCACGGCGGGTGCGAGTACGCCGACCTGGCCGAGCGGATCGCCGTGGAGCGGGCCAAGGCGCTGTTCGGGGCCGAGCACGCCAATGTGCAGCCGCACTCCGGCTCCTCCGCCGTGCTCGCCGCGTACGCCGCGCTGCTGCGGCCCGGGGATACCGTGCTGGCGATGGGTCTCCCGTACGGGGGGCACCTCACCCACGGGTCGCCCGCCAACTTCTCCGGGCGGTGGTTCGACTTCGTCGGGTACGGGGTCGACGCCGAGACGGGTCTCATCGACTACCAGCACGTGCAGGACCTCGCCCACGCGCACCGGCCCAAGGCCATCGTGTGCGGCTCCATCTGCTACCCCCGCCACCCCGAGTACTCGGCCTTCCGGGAGATCGCCGACGAGGTCGGGGCCTACCTGATCGCCGACGCCGCCCACCCCATCGGGCTGGTGGCCGGCGGGGCCGCGCCCAGTCCCGTGCCTTACGCCGACATCGTCTGCGCGACCACGCACAAGGTGCTGCGCGGGCCGCGCGGCGGGATGATCCTGTGCGGCGCCGAGTTCGCCGAGCGCATCGACCGGGCGGTGTTCCCGTTCACCCAGGGCGGGGCCCAGATGCACACCATCGCCGCCAAGGCCGTGGCCTTCGGCGAGGCGGCCCGGCCGGCCTTCACGACCTACGCCCACCGGGTCGTGGCCAATGCCCGGGTGCTGGCGGGCGCGCTCGAGGACCAGGGGTTCGCCGTCATCACCGGCGGCACCGACACGCACCTGATCACCGCCGATCCGGCGCCGCTGGGCCTGGACGGCCCGACCGCCCGCGGCCGGCTGGCCGCCGGCGGGATCGTGCTCGACACCTGCGCCCTCCCGTACGGGGACCAGCGGGGCATCCGGCTGGGAACGGCCGCCGTGACCACCCAGGGGATGGGCGAGGCGGAGATGCTCCGGATCGCGGCGCTGTTCGCCGCCGCGCTGCACGGGGACGCCGCGAGAACACGTACGGAGGTCAATGAGCTCACGCTGGGATTTCCCCCTTACGGGGAGTAAGCAGGACAAGAGGGGTGTACCGCAACCGGGATACCGCCCCCTCGCGTCCTCGATGGAGGGGACATCGCAGCTAATGTGTGGGGCTGAGATGGCCGGCGATACATCTGGGGCAGCCCGTGCGTGAATATCTGCTGACGCTTTGCGTCACGGTCGCGGTGACCTACCTGCTGACCGGGCCCGTGCGGAAGTTCGCGATCGCGGCCGGGGCCATGCCGGAGATCCGCGCCCGTGACGTCCACCGCGAGCCCACACCACGGCTGGGCGGCATCGCCATGTTCGGTGGGCTGTGCGCGGGCCTGCTGGTCGCCGACCACCTTCAGAACCTCAACGGCGTCTTCGAGCTGTCGAACGAGCCACGGGCGCTGCTCTCCGGCGCCGCCCTGATCTGGCTGATCGGCGTGCTCGACGACAAGTTCGAGATCGACGCCCTGATCAAGCTCGGCGCGCAGATGATCTCCGCCGGCGTGATGGTCATGCAGGGCCTGACGATCCTGTGGATCCCGGTCCCCTTCATCGGCACGGTCGCGCTGACCCAGTGGCAGGGCAACCTGCTCACCGTGGCCCTCGTGGTGATCACGATCAACGCGGTGAACTTCGTCGACGGCCTCGACGGCCTCGCCGCCGGGATGGTCTGCATCGCCGCCGCCGCGTTCTTCCTCTACTCGTACCGGATCTGGTTCGGCTACGGCATCGAGGCGGCCGCGCCCGCCACCCTCTTCGCCGCGATCCTGATGGGCATGTGCCTCGGCTTCCTGCCGCACAACATGCATCCCGCCCGGATCTTCATGGGTGACTCCGGCTCGATGCTCATCGGCCTGGTCCTCGCCGCCGCCGCCATCTCCATCACCGGCCAGGTGGACCCCGACGCCCTGGCCCTGTACGCCCAGGGCGAGCGCAACGCAACGCACGCGATGCTCCCCGTCTTCATCCCGCTGATCCTGCCCCTGACGATCATCGCCATCCCGATGGCGGACCTGGTCCTGGCCATCGTCCGGCGTACGTGGAAGGGCCAGTCGCCCTTCGCGGCCGACCGCGGGCACCTCCACCACCGGCTGCTGGAACTCGGTCATTCGCACAGCCGCGCGGTACTGATCATGTACTTCTGGTCGGGGCTGATCGCCTTCGGCACGGTGGCGTACTCGGTGCATTCCGCCACGATGTGGATCGTGCTGGCCATCGCGGTACTGAGCGCGGTGGGCCTGATCCTGCTGCTCCTGCCGCGCTTCACGCCACGCGCCCCGCGGTGGGCGGAGGCCCTCGTTCCGCCGCGCTACCGACACGCTGCACGCGCGGCCGAGGCCGCCGCCGAGGCGGCCGCGCAGGATGCCTCGGGCACCGAGCCGGAGCCCGTCAGGCCGATCGTCGCGGGCGTCTCGGGCGTCAACGGAGCGACGGCCGTGGGCCCCCGTTCGCGCTTCCCGGACCGGCGTAAGGCTGAATCGACCCGCTGACCGCCGGTGAGCATGTCCGACATCGGCGCCCTTTACCAGACAGAGCGGTCTCCTGGCGTGCACACCCGCGCAGGGTCACTCTCATGTGTGACAGTTGGCACACTCGGCAGGTAAAGCTCTCATCAAATAGTTTGTGATACCGTTCACTAAACCCGGCGACAGAGCCGAAGGACCGTAGTGCGACGGTCCCTTGGCCCGAGGTTCCCTCTCGGACCGGGCTTACGCTCGTCCCGTACGAGTCCCGTGCCCCCACCACCACGCGGAGCAAACCGCCATGCGGTCAGATGACGTCCGATTCCTCCTGCAAGCCGCCGTACCCACCGCTGCCGCCGGCGCTCTCGCCGCCGTGATCAGCGCTCTGGTCGTCGGCGGCAAGGGTGCGGTCGGCGCCGTCGTAGCGACGCTGCTGGTGATTCTCTTCATGGGTATCGGATTCGTCGTTCTGCAGCGCACGGCGAAATCACTCCCGCATCTCTTCCAGGCCATGGGGCTCATGCTCTACGCGGCCCAGATCCTGCTGCTCTTCGTCTTTCTCGCCGCGTTCAAGAACACCACCCTGTTCCACCCCAAGGCGTTCGCGATCACGCTTGTGGCCACCACCCTCGTGTGGATCGGCGCGCAGACCCGTGCTCACATGAAGGCCAAGATCCTTTACGTCGAACCGGACTCGATGAAGGGCGACAAGCCCGAAAATCCGGGACCGAAGTCGTGAAGGGTAGGGCCGGGATAAGTGGGCGTTCGAGATCCTGCTATCGTCCGGTGCCAACTGCGGCACTGCGGGCGCGGGCATCTGAGCTGACGCCTGTTCCATCGCGAGGCTCGATGCCTGATCGCCGCCCCACCATCCGTTACACCAGTCCAGTGCCGAACCGCGGCTGCTCGCCGCGCCGACACAACGAGGTTGCCGTACCTATGCGCCACGCTGAAGGAGCCCTGCGGTGAGTGCTGCTGACATGACGCTCGCCTTCGATATCAACTGTCATTTCGAAGACACTCCCAGCTGCGGCTTCCCGGGCCCGACCCTGTACTCGTTCCTGTTCGAGCCGATCTTCGGTGACGCGGACAGCAACCTGTACTTCAACAAGACGATGCTGCTCGCCCTGCTGGGCTCGGTCATCATCGTCGGCTTCTTCTGGGCAGCGTTCCGGAAGCCGAAGGTCGTCCCGGGCAAGCTTCAGATGATCGCCGAGGCCGGCTACGACTTCGTACGCCGCGGCATCGTCTACGAGACGCTCGGTAAGAAGGAAGGCGAGAAGTACGTCCCCTTCATGGTCGCGACGTTCTTCTTCGTCTGGATCATGAACCTGTGGTCGATCGTGCCGCTCGCCCAGTTCCCGGTGACGGCGGTCATCGCGTACCCGGCCGGCCTCGCCGCGATCATCTACGTCATGTGGATGTCGGTGACCTTCAAGCGCCACGGTTTCGTCGGCGGCTTCAAGAACCTCACGGGTTACGACAAGTCCCTCGGCCCGATCCTGCCGATGGTCATGGTGATCGAGTTCTTCTCGAACGTCATCGTCCGCCCGTTCACCCACGCGGTCCGACTGTTCGCGAACATGTTCGCCGGTCACACCCTGCTGCTGCTGTTCACCATCGCCAGCTGGTACCTGCTGAACGGGATCGGCATCGCCTACGCCGGTGTCTCGTTCGTCATGGTCATCGTGATGACCGCGTTCGAGCTCTTCATCCAGGCTGTCCAGGCTTACGTCTTCGTGCTCCTGGCCTGCAGCTTCCTGCAGGGCGCGCTCGCCGAGCACCACTGAGCGAGCTCGCTCCGCAAACCCCCGAATCGTCCGGTGGCCAACCCCCACCGGTCCATGAAAGAGAAGGAAGAACTGGCATGTCCCAGACCCTTGCTGCCGTCGAAGGTTCCCTCAGCTCCGTCGGTTACGGTCTCGCGGCGATCGGCCCGGGCGTCGGCGTCGGCATCATCTTCGGTAACGGCACGCAGGCTCTCGCCCGTCAGCCTGAGGCTGCCGGTCTGATCCGCGCCAACCAGATCCTCGGCTTCGCCTTCTGTGAGGCGCTCGCCCTCATCGGTCTGGTCATGCCGTTCGTCTACTAAGACGAACCCAACGACTAGTCCGAATCGACGAAAGGCACTGATGTGAACCTCCTGGTTCTCGCGGCCGAGGAGCCGGGTAACCCCCTCGTCCCGCCGATCCCCGAGCTCGTCATCGGTCTGATCGCCTTCGTCATCGTCTTCGGTTTCCTCGCGAAGAAGCTCCTCCCGAACATCAACAAGGTTCTGGAAGAGCGCCACGCGGCGATCGAAGGCGGTATCGAAAAGGCAGAAGCCGCTCAGACCGAGGCCCAGAGCGTCCTGGAGCAGTACAAGGCCCAGCTCGCCGAAGCCCGGCACGAGGCCGCGCGCCTGCGCCAGGAAGCGCTGGAGCAGGGCACTGCGCTCAAGGAAGAACTGCGCGCAGAGGGCCAGCGGCAGCGTGAGGAGATCATCGCTGCCGGCCACGCCCAGATCGCGGCCGACCGTAAGGCTGCGTCTCAGGCGCTGCGCCAGGACGTGGGCAAGCTCGCCACCGACCTGGCCGGAAAGCTCGTCGGCGAGTCCCTTGAGGACCACGCCCGGCAGAGCCGCACGATCGACCGCTTCCTCAGCGAGCTTGAGGAGAAGGCCGAGGCGGCCCGATGAACGGAGCGAGCCGCGAGGCGCTGGCCTCCGCGCGTGAGCGTCTCGACGCGCTGATGGACAACACGTCCGTCGACGCGGCGAAGCTCGCCGGTGAGCTGGCTGCCGTCACCGCGCTGCTCGACCGTGAGGTCTCGCTGCGTCGGGTCCTCACCGACCCGGCGCAGGCCGGCGAGGCCAAGGCCGAGCTGGCCGGTCGGCTGCTCGGCGGCCAGGTCAGCGGGGAAACCCTCGACCTGGTGTCCGGCATGGTCCGGTCCCGCTGGTCGCAGTCCCGCGACCTGGTGGACTCGCTGGAGGAGCTGGCGGCCACCGCCGACCTCACGGCGGCCCAGCAGGGCAACGCGCTCGACGACGTCGAGGACGAGATCTTCCGCTTCGGCCGGATCGTCTCCTCGAGCACCGAGCTGCGTGCCGCGCTGACCGAGCGTGCGGCCACCGTCTCCGCCAAGAGCGAGCTGCTGCGCAGCCTGCTCGGCGGCAAGGTGAACGCCGTCACTCAGCGCCTGGTGATCCGTCTTGTCACGCAGCCGCGTGGACGTAGCCTGGAAGCGGGCCTCGAGTCCCTTTCCACGCTCGCCGCCGAGCGCCGCAACCGCATGGTCGCCACCGTGACCAGCGCGGTTCCGCTCAGCGACGAGCAGCGGGCGCGTCTCGGCGCGGTGCTGGCCAAGCTGTACGGCCGCCAGATGCACCTGAACCTGGACGTGGACCCCGAGGTCCTCGGCGGGATCTCGGTGCGCGTCGGCGGCGAGGTCATCGACGGCACCATCGCGGACCGCCTCGCCGAGGCGTCCCGCCGCATGGCCGGCTGACCAGCCACCAATTAGAACAACGCATTCCTAGCGGCCCGGTTGGGCCGTGCAGAACTTGCAGAAGATTCCTGGGGGTCGCCCCCAGACCCCTAAGAAGCTTCAGGCCCAACAAGGAGAGCAGGGAACCCAGATGGCGGAGCTCACGATCCGGCCGGAGGAGATCCGGGACGCACTGGAGAACTTTGTCCAGTCGTACCAGCCGGACGCGGCCTCGCGCGAGGAGGTCGGAACGGTCAGCGTTGCCGGCGACGGCATCGCGAAGGTGGAGGGCCTGCCCTCCGCCATGGCGAACGAGCTGCTGAAGTTCGAGGACGGCACCCTCGGTCTCGCCCTCAACCTCGAGGAGCGCGAGATCGGTGCGATCGTCCTCGGCGAATTCAGCGGTATCGAGGAGGGCCAGCCGGTGCAGCGCACCGGTGAGGTTCTCTCCGTAGGTGTCGGCGAGGGCTACCTCGGCCGTGTTGTCGACCCCCTCGGCAACCCGATCGACGGCCTCGGCGAGATCGCGACCGAGGGCCGCCGCGCCCTCGAGCTGCAGGCCCCGGGCGTCATGGTCCGTAAGTCGGTGCACGAGCCCATGCAGACCGGCTACAAGGCCGTCGACGCGATGGTGCCGATCGGCCGTGGCCAGCGTCAGCTGATCATTGGTGACCGTCAGACCGGCAAGACCGCTCTGGCCGTCGACACGATCATCAACCAGCGCGACAACTGGCGCTCGGGTGACGTGAACAAGCAGGTGCGCTGCATCTACGTCGCCATCGGCCAGAAGGGCTCGACCATCGCGTCCGTTCGCGGCGCCCTGGAAGAGGCCGGCGCGCTCGAGTACACGACGATCGTCGCCGCTCCGGCGTCCGACCCGGCCGGCTTCAAGTACCTGGCGCCGTACACCGGTTCCGCCATCGGCCAGCACTGGATGTACGCCGGCAAGCACGTCCTGATCATCTTCGACGACCTGTCGAAGCAGGCCGACGCCTACCGCGCCGTGTCGCTGCTGCTGCGCCGCCCGCCGGGCCGCGAGGCCTACCCGGGTGACGTCTTCTACCTGCACTCCCGTCTGCTGGAGCGCTGCGCGAAGCTCTCCGACGAGATGGGTGCCGGTTCGATGACCGGTCTGCCGATCGTCGAGACCAAGGCGAACGACGTGTCGGCGTTCATCCCGACCAACGTCATCTCCATCACCGACGGCCAGTGCTTCCTGGAGTCCGACCTGTTCAACGCGGGCCAGCGCCCGGCGCTGAACGTCGGTATCTCGGTCTCCCGCGTCGGTGGCTCCGCCCAGCACAAGGCCATGAAGCAGGTTTCCGGCCGTCTGCGCGTGGACCTCGCCCAGTACCGCGAGCTGGAGGCGTTCGCCGCCTTCGGTTCCGACCTGGACGCCGCGTCGAAGAACTCGCTGGAGCGCGGCAAGCGCATGGTCGAGCTTCTGAAGCAGGGCCAGTACCAGCCGATGCCCGTCGAGGAGCAGGTCGTCTCCGTCTGGGCCGGTACCACCGGCAAGATGGACGACGTCCCGGTCAACGACATCCGTCGCTTCGAGTCGGAGCTGCTGGAGCACCTGCGCCGCGAGCGCAAGGACCTCCTCACCTCCATCGCCGAGGGCGGCAAGATGTCGGACGACACCCTGACGTCGATCGCTGACGCCATCGCCGGCTTCAAGCGCCAGTTCGAGACCTCGGACGGCAAGCTCCTGGGCGAGGACGCGCCGGCCGTCAACGTCTCCAAGTGACGACGGAAGGGACCTGACTCATGGGAGCGCAGCTCCGGGTCTACAAGCGTCGCATCCGTGCCGTCACGGCGACCAAGAAGATCACCAAGGCGATGGAGATGATCGCCGCCTCGCGCATCGTCAAGGCGCAGCGCAAGGTGGCGGCATCGATGCCGTACGCGACCGAGCTCACCCGTGCGGTGACCGCGGTGGCTACGGGTTCGAACACGAAGCACGCCCTGACCACCGAGGTCGAGACGCCGACCCGTGCCGCGGTCCTGCTCATCACGAGCGACCGCGGTCTGGCCGGCGGCTACTCCTCGAACGCCATCAAGCAGGCGGAGCGGCTCTCCGAGCGGCTGCGCGCTGAGGGCAAGGAGGTCGACGCCTACATCGTCGGCCGCAAGGGTGTCGCGTACTACGGCTTCCGCGAGCGCAAGGTCGCGGAGTCGTGGACCGGATTCACCGACAGCCCGGCCTACGCCGACGCCAAGCGCGTCGCGGCGCCGCTGATCGAGGCCATCCAGACGGAAACGGCCGAGGGCGGCGTCGACGAGCTGCACATCGTCTACACGGAATTCGTGTCGATGATGACGCAGAACGCGGTGGACGGCCGGATGCTGCCGCTCAGCCTTGACCAGGCCGCGGAGGAGACCGGCGCGAAGGGCGAGATCCTTCCGCTGTTCGACTTCGAGCCGTCGGCGGAGGACGTCCTCGACGCCCTGCTGCCGCGCTACGTCGAGAGCCGGATCTACAACGCACTGCTGCAGTCGGCCGCTTCCGAGCACGCCGCCCGCCGCCGTGCGATGAAGTCGGCCACCGACAACGCCGGGGATCTCATCAAGAGCCTCTCCCGGCTTGCCAACGCGGCCCGCCAGGCCGAAATCACCCAGGAAATCAGCGAGATCGTCGGTGGCGCCAGCGCCATGGCTGACGCGACCGCGGGGAGTGACAAGTAATGACGACCACTGTTGAGACGGCCGCCGCCACGGGCCGCGTCGCCCGGGTCATCGGCCCGGTCGTCGACGTGGAGTTCCCCGTCGACGCGATGCCCGAGATCTACAACGCCCTCAAGGTCCAGGTCGCCGACCCGGCCGAGGACGGCAAGCTCAAGACCCTGACCCTCGAGGTCGCGCAGCACCTGGGTGACGGCCTCGTCCGTACCATCTCGATGCAGCCGACCGACGGCCTGGTCCGCCAGGCCGCGGTGACCGACACGGGCGCGGGCATCACCGTCCCCGTCGGTGACTTCACCAAGGGCAAGGTCTTCAACACCCTGGGTGAGGTGCTCAACTACCCCGAGGCGAACGCCGAGGTCACCGAGCGCTGGCCCATCCACCGCAAGGCCCCGAGCTTCGACGAGCTCGAGTCCAAGACGGAGATGTTCGAGACCGGCGTCAAGGTCATCGACCTTCTCACCCCGTACGTCAAGGGTGGAAAGATCGGTCTGTTCGGTGGTGCCGGTGTCGGCAAGACCGTTCTGATCCAGGAAATGATCTACCGCGTCGCCAACAACCACGACGGTGTGTCGGTCTTCGCGGGCGTCGGTGAGCGTACCCGTGAGGGCAACGACCTCATCGAGGAGATGGGCGACTCCGGCGTCATCGACAAGACGGCGCTCGTCTTCGGCCAGATGGACGAGCCCCCGGGCACCCGTCTGCGCGTCGCCCTGGCCGGTCTGACCATGGCGGAGTACTTCCGCGATGTGCAGAAGCAGGACGTGCTCTTCTTCATCGACAACATCTTCCGGTACACCCAGGCGGGTTCCGAGGTGTCGACCCTGCTCGGCCGTATGCCCTCCGCGGTGGGTTACCAGCCGAACCTGGCCGACGAGATGGGTCTCCTCCAGGAGCGCATCACCTCGACCCGTGGTCACTCGATCACCTCGATGCAGGCGATCTACGTCCCTGCGGACGACCTGACCGACCCGGCGCCGGCGACCACCTTCGCCCACCTCGACGCGACGACGGTTCTGTCCCGTCCGATCTCCGAGAAGGGCATCTACCCGGCCGTGGACCCGCTGGACTCGACGTCCCGCATCCTCGACCCGCGGTACATCGCGGCGGACCACTACGCGGCCGCCATGCGTGTCAAGGGGATCCTGCAGAAGTACAAGGACCTCCAGGACATCATCGCGATCCTCGGTATCGACGAGCTGGGCGAGGAGGACAAGCTCGTTGTCCACCGTGCCCGTCGCGTCGAGCGCTTCCTGTCGCAGAACACCCACGTCGCCAAGCAGTTCACCGGCGTGGACGGTTCGGACGTTCCGCTCGACGAGTCGATCACCGCGTTCAACGCGATCTGCGACGGTGACTACGACCACTTCCCCGAGCAGGCGTTCTTCATGTGCGGTGGCATCGAGGACCTGAAGGCCAACGCCAAGGAGCTGGGCGTCTCCTGATCCGGCGCGCTCCCTCACGGAGCGCATCCGGTTCATAGGTTTTACGGAGAGGGGCGGGTATGTCCCGTCCCTCTCCCCACGCCCATTAGAATTTGACCCAACACCCGGCTGACCCGCCGGGTGGTGACCCGAGGAGCCACCTTGGCTGCTGAGCTGCACGTCGAGCTGGTCGCGGCGGACCGCAATGTCTGGTCCGGCGAGGCCACCCTTGTTGTCGCCCGCACCACGTCCGGCGACATCGGCGTCATGCCCGGTCACCAGCCGCTTCTCGGTGTGCTGGAATCGGGCCCTGTGACCATCCGTACCAGCGAGGGCAACACTGTCGTCGCCGCGGTGCACGGCGGTTTCATCTCGTTCGCGGACAACAAGCTGTCCCTGCTGGCCGAGATCGCCGAGCTCGCGGACGAGATTGACGTCCAGCGTGCGGAGCGGGCACTGGAGCGCGCCAAGTCGGAAGCCGACGCGGCCTCCGAGCGACGCGCCGAAGTCCGGCTGCGCGCGGTCGCGGGGCACTGAGCGCCGTACCGCTATTGCTTGAAACCTCAGCCGCGGCCCGAGCTGGAATCTTCCAGACCGGGTCGCGGCTGAGGCGATGCAGGTCCCACCCCGGCCCCGGCCGGGAGGGGCCCCGGTTCGTTTGAGGTATTCGATGAGCGAGGAGGTCGGTGAAGATGCTCCTCGCTCTGCTTGTGAGCGGCCTGGTCGTAACCCTGGTGGTGATCGGGCTGTTTGTCTTCGGGCTGCGCCGCAGGCTCATCCAGCGGTCCGGTGGGACCTTCGACTGCAGCATGCGCTGGGATGTGGCCGAGGAGCCCGACATCTCCGGCAAGGGCTGGGTGTACGGGGTCGCGCGCTACAGCGGTGACCGGATCGAGTGGTTCCGGGTGTTCTCGTACTCCCCGCGCCCGCGCCGGCTGCTGGAGCGGTCCTCCATCGAGGTCGTCGCCCGCCGCGCTCCGGAGGGCGAGGAGGAGCTGGCCCTGCTCTCCGACGCCGTCGTGCTCGGCTGTCTCCACCGGGGGACCCGCCTGGAGCTCGCGATGAGCGAGGACGCGCTGACCGGCTTCCTGGCCTGGCTGGAGGCGGCTCCGCCAGGGCAAAGGGTAAATGTTGCCTGATTTCCTTGCCCGTTGACTGTAGGGCCTTGCCTGAGGCGTTTCAGGCATGAAGAAGCCGGGGAGACGGGGGCGGACCCGTCTCCCCGGCTTCGGTCTTTACTGGAGCCCGGTGTGGATCGCGTTCGCGAGCTCACCGTTCGTGGTGTCGCCGCTGAACTCCCAGAAGAAGGCTCCCTTGAGGCCCTGCTGCTTGGCCCAGGTCATCTTCCCGGCGATGGTGGCGGGGGTGTCGTAGCTCCACCAGTTGCTGCCGCACTTGGCGTAGGCCGTGCCGGCGATGGTGCCGGTGGCCGGGCAGCTGTTCTTGAGCACCTTGTAGTCCTCGATGCCCTGCTCGTACGTGCCTGCCGCCGGTCCGGTGGCGGTGCCGCCGGGGGTCGACTGGGTTACGCCGGTCCAGCCGCGGCCGTAGAAGCCGATGCCGAGGTTGAGCTTGGCGCCGGGGACGCCCTTGGCCTTGAGCTTGGCGATGGCTTCGGCCGAGTTGAAGCCGGCTTGCGGGATGCCCGCGTAGGAGGTGAGCGGGGAGTGCGGGGCCGTCGGGCCCTGTGCCGCCCAGGCGCCGAAGAAGTCGTACGTCATGACGTTGTAGAAGTCGACGTACTGCGCGGCGCCGCCGTAGTCGGCCGCGTCGATCTTGCCGCCGCTGGAGGCGTCGGCGGTGATGGCCGCGGTGACCAGGTTGTTCGTGCCGAACTTGGCCCGCGTGGCCTGCATCAGGTTCTTGAAGGCGGCGGCTCCGCTGGTGTCGCAGGACAGGCCGCAGGCGTTCGGGTACTCCCAGTCCAGGTCGATGCCGTCGAAGACGTCGGCCCAGCGCGGGTCCTCGACCAGGTTGTAGCAGGACTGGGCGAAGGCGGCCGGATTGGCCGCGGCCTGTGGGAATCCGCCGGACCAGGTCCAGCCGCCGAAGGACCACAGCACCTTGATGTGCGGGTAGGCCTTCTTCAGCTTGCGCAGCTGGTTGAAGTTGCCGCGCAGTGGCTGGTCCCAGGTGTCGGCGACGCCGTCGACGCTCTGGTCGGCGGTGTACGCCTTGTCGTAGTCGGCGAAGGCGTCACCGATGGTGCACTGGCCGTTCTGGACGTTGCCGAAGGCGTAGTTGATGTGGGTGATCTTGCTCGCCGTACCCGAGGTGACCAGGTTCTTCACGTGGTAGTTGCGGCCGTAGATGCCCCACTCGGTGAAGTAGCCGAGCTTGACCTTGCCGCCCGGGTCCGGCGGGATGACACCGCCGGTCGTCGTCACCGAGACGGAGCCGGAGGAGGGGCCGGTCTGGTCGATGGTGTCGCGTGCGGTGACGCTGTAGGTGTACGTCGTGCCCTTGGTCAGGCCGGAGTCCGCGTAGCTGGTCCCGGTGACGGTGGCGATCTTGGTGGAGCCCCGGTAGACGTCGTAGTTCTTGATGCCCTTGTCGTCCGTGGCCGGGGACCAGCTCAGGGTCAGCGAGGTGTCGGCGACGCTGCTCGCGGTGGGGGTGCCGGGAGCCGTGGGGGGAGTGTCGCCGGGCTGGGTGCCGTTGCACGAGGCGCCGTTGATCTTGCAGCCGCTGGGGGCGCCGGGGCCGGCGCCGTTGAAGCCGAAGCTGGCGGTGCCGCCGGGGGCGAGGGTGCCGTTCCAGCCGACGTTCTTCGCCGTCCAGTGGGTGCCCGAGCCGGTGACGGTGGCGTCCCAGGCCGAGGTGACCGAGGTGCCGGCCGGGTAGTCCCACTCCACGGTCCAGCTGGTGAGAGTGGTGGTGCCGGTGTTCTTCACCACCCACTTGCCCTCGAAGCCGGTGCCCCAGTCGGAGACCTTGGTGTACGTCGCGGTCGCGGAGGCGGCGGCCTGGGCCGGGCCGGCCAGGACGACGAGCCCGGTGACGGGCAGGGCCAGCGCGGCCACGACCGCCGCGACGCGGGTGAAGAACCGGGAACGCCTGGTGCGGGGTGGGGATGCTGTGCTCAAGGGTGATCCTCCGTAGGTCCGTCGCGGTCGTGGGGCCGACTTCGACATGGGGGTGGGACCTGCGCCGCCCGTGAGCACGCTTTTGTCATGGCACGCTCACCACAGTGTTGCGGTGAGCGTAGAAAGGTCTGGACCAACCGTCAAGAGGTCCAGACCGGTGTGGGGGTGCGCTTCCGCGCCGGGCGGGCCGGGCCCGGCGCCGGTTCCCGCCCGGACACCCCCTAGAGGCCCAACTCCTGTGCCAGGACGGCGGCTTGGACTCGGCTGCGCAGCTCCAGCTTGCCCAGGAGACGGCTGACGTGCGTCTTCACCGTCGCCTCCGCCATCTCCAGCCGGAGCGCGATCTCCGCGTTCGACATCCCTTCGCCCAGGCAGGACAGGACCTCGCGCTCGCGGCGGGTCAGGGTCTCCAAGGCCGGCGGGGCGGCGGGTCTGGCCGGTCGCGCCGGAGCCGCGAACTCGGCGATCAGCCGCCTGGTGACCGCCGGGGCGATCAGACCCTCCCCGCGCGCGACGGTCCGTACCGCCTCGATGAGCTCCGCCGCGTCCGCGTTCTTCAGCAGGAAGCCCGCCGCACCCGCCCGCAGCGCGCCGAAGACGTACTCGTCGAGGTCGAAGGTGGTCAGGACCAGAACGTCCGCCAGCCCTTCCGCGACCACCTGCCGGGTCGCCGAGACCCCGTCCAGCCTCGGCATCTGCACGTCCATGAGGACCAGATCCGGCCGCAGCTCACGGGCCAGGCGCACCGCCTCCTCCCCGTCCGCCGCCTCGCCCGCCACCTCGATGTCGCCCGCGCTGCGCAGGATGAGCACGAGCCCGGCCCGTACCGCACTCTGGTCCTCCGCCACCAGCACCCGGATGGTCATCCCTCCACCGCCTTCTCCTCGGCGGGCAGTGACGCCCGCACCTGCCACACCGCGCCGTCGCGGCCCGCCGTGAACTCCCCGCCGAGCAGGTCCGTCCGCTCCCGCATGCCGATCAGCCCGGCTCCGGAGCCGGGGGCGCGGGGTCCCGCCCGGTCTCCGTAGGGCGAGTCCACCCCCACGGTCAGCAGTCCGTCCGTGTGCGCCACGCGGACCGTGACCGTGCCCGGGACGGCGTGCTTGAGGGCGTTGGTCAGCGACTCCTGGACGATCCGGTACGCCGCCAGTTCCACCGGAGCCGGCACCCGCTTCCCGGGCGTCCGGCCGTCGTGCAGGACGAATTCCAGCCCGCTCGCCGAGCCGTTGGCACGGGCCTGGTCGAGCAGGGTCTCCAGGCCGTCCAGCGAGGGCACGGCGACCGCCTCCTGCTCGGCCCCCGCGGCGCGCAGCAGCCCGATCAGGCGGCGCATCTCGGCCAGGCCCTGCACGCTGTTCTCGCGGATCACCCCGAGCGCCTCGCGGCTGGTTTCGGCCGTGTCGATGGAGAGCGCGGCGGTGGAGTGGATGGCGATGGCCGACAGGTGGTTGGCCACCATGTCGTGCAGCTCCCGCGCCATCCGGGCACGCTCGGCGACGACGGCCTGGCTGCGGTCCATCTCGGCCAGCAGCGCGGTCTGCTCGGCGCGCAGCCGGGCCGCCTCGGCGGCCTCGCGGTGGTTGCGCACGCTGGCGCCGGTCAGGGCCGGGGCGAAGCTCACGAGGCCGGTGACCACGCCGATCAGCAGAGCTTCGGGGATGCGCAGCCAGGCGACGGAGGCGATGGTGACGGCCACGGTGATCAGGCCGGTCGTGACGGGGAGACGCCGGGCCATGGCCGGTTTCCCGTAGACGACGGCGGCGTACATCAGGTCGGTGAAGATCAGGACGGTGGCGAGGCTGCCGACCGTGAACTCGTTGGCGATCACGCCGAGGGTGCCGACGGCCAGGGTCAGCGACGGTCTGGTGCGGCGCAGCAGCTCCATCGCGCCGAGGATCACGAGGGGGACCAGGGCCGCCCAGTCGGGCAGGAGGTGCCGGTTGCCGCTGCTGTAGACCCCGAGCGACCAGAGCGCCAGGCCCGCGAGGACGCTGACCACCGCGAGGAGGACGTCGTGGCGGTGGGGGCGCAGGCTCTTCGTGGTCACGGTCCCATCCAACAGGGTGTGCGGTCCGCGCACGTCGGCGGAGCGGCCGAGGTGCGGGTACATCGAAGGATGCAGTCGTACGTCGTCAATGGCGACGACGCGCCGGGCCCGGCCGGACGGGAGTCTGAGAGGGAACCGGAAACCCGAGCGGACGGAGAGTCCCGTGATCGTCGCGCTGATCATCGCCTGTGAGATCGGCTTCTGGGTACTGCTGGCGGCCGGCCTGGCCCTGCGCTACCTCGCGAAGATGCCCAGGCTGGGGGCGGCGGTCCTGCTGTGCGAGCCGATGTTGGAGCTGGTCCTGCTGGTGGTCACCACCCTCGACCTCAAGAACGGCGCGGCTCCGGACTGGAAGCACGGGCTGGCCGCGCTCTACATCGGCTACACCGTCGCCTACGGCCACTACACGATCAAGTGGCTCGACGGCCACGCCGCGCACCGACTGGCCGGTGGGCCGAGGCCGGCCGGCGCCGGGTACGGGAAGGCGAGGGCCGTCCACGAGTGGAAGCTGTGGGCCCGCACCGTCCTCGCGGCGGCCGTCGCGCTCGGCCTGCTCCAGGCGGCGATCTGGTACGTGGGCGACGCGGGCGACGTCAGCTCGCTCAAGGCGTGGCAGTACGGCGCCCTGCGGATGGTCGGCATCCACGCCCTGATCGCCGCCACCTACACGATCTGGCCGAAAAAGGCCCCGGCCGCCGCCACCCCGGAGCCCGAGCGGATCGGATAGTCCTCGGGGTCGAGGTGGGACACCGCCGCGAGGTCTACCGCGGGCTCTGACCGCGGCTCAGCGCTCGCCGCCCGGCACCCACAGCACGTCCCCGAGCTCTTTGTTGGCCACCCGGGCCAGGATGAACAGGAGGTCGGAGAGGCGGTTCAGGTACGTCGCGGTCAGCGGGTTCATCACCTCGCCGTGCACCTCCAGCGCCGCCCACGTCGAACGCTCGGCGCGCCGGACCACCGTGCAGGCCTGGTGGAGCAGGGCAGCGCCGGGGGTGCCGCCGGGGAGGATGAAGCTGCGCAGCTTCTCCACCTGCTCCAGGAAGCGGTCGCAGTCCGCCTCCAGCTTGTCGACGTAGAACTGCTCCACCCGAAGTGGCGGGTACTCCGGCTTTTCGACCACCGGGGTGCACAGGTCGGCGCCCACGTCGAAGAGGTCGTTCTGCACCCGGACCAGGACCTTCACGACTTCCTCCGGCAGGCCGCCGAGGGCGATCGCCGTCCCGATGGCCGCGTTGGCCTCGTTGGCGTCGGCGTACGCGGAGATCCGCAGGTCGGTCTTGGCCGTGCGGCTCATGTCGCCGAGGGCGGTCGTGCCCTTGTCGCCGGTACGGGTGTAGATGCGCGTGAGGTTCACCATGCGGCCAGGGTAGACGGGCGGCCCCGGGAAAACCGGGGCGGGAGCCGGCGCCCGCGCACCGCCCCCTCCGCCGGGCCGCCGAGGCGCTTGGCGCCGGCGTGGACCCGGCACGCCGAGTGAACTGGGCCGCCCCGCACGGGTGCTGGGCCGTACCGGTGTGATGTCCGTCATCTGAGACGTGACGCGTGTTACTTCACGGTCACACCGCACCGCCCGGGCGCT
Organism: Streptomyces sp. NPDC028910; assembly: GCF_055564955.1. NCBI lineage: Bacteria > Bacillati > Actinomycetota > Actinomycetes > Kitasatosporales > Streptomycetaceae > Streptomyces > Streptomyces sp. NPDC028910. Next base: position 211,648 of record NZ_JBVHVF010000005.1, read on the forward strand.
AGTCTCCGCCGGAGTGCTACGAGACTGTGCCGTCCCAAGACTGTGCCGTCATGAGAACGAGGGGTGTGTAGTGGCTGGGAAGCTCGCCGTCATCGGTGCCGGACTGATGGGTTCCGGGATCGCTCAGGTCTCCGCTCAGGCGGGTTGGGACGTCGTGCTGCGCGATGTCACCGACGCCGCTCTGACCCGTGGCACGGACGGGATCAAGGCCTCGTACGACAAGTTCGTCTCCAAGGGCAAGCTGACCGCCGAGGACGCCGAGGCGGCGCTCGCGCGCATCACGACCACCACCGATCTCGACGCGGTCGCCGACGTCGACATCGTGGTGGAGGCCGCCTTCGAGAAGATCGAGATCAAGCACGAGATCTTCCGCGCCCTCGACAAGATCGTGCGCGAGGACGCGATCCTCGCCTCCAACACCTCCGCCATCCCGATCACCAAGATCGCGGCCGTGACGGAGCGTCCGGAGCGGGTCGTCGGCGCCCACTTCTTCTCGCCCGTCCCGATGATGCAGCTCTGCGAGCTCGTGCGCGGCTACAAGACGAGCGACGAAACCCTCGCCACCGCCCGGGCCTTCGCCGAGTCCGTCGGCAAGACCTGCATCGTCGTCAACCGCGACGTCGCCGGCTTCGTGACGACCCGTCTGATCTCCGCGCTGGTCGTCGAGGCCGCGAAGCTGTACGAGTCGGGCGTGGCGTCCGCCGAGGACATCGACATCGCGTGCAAGCTGGGCTTCGGACACGCGATGGGGCCGCTGGCCACCGCCGACCTCACGGGTGTCGACATCCTGCTGCACGCCACCAGCAACATCTACACCGAGTCCCAGGACGAGAAGTTCGCCCCGCCGGAGCTGATGCGCCGGATGGTGGACGCCGGGGACATCGGCCGCAAGAGCGGGCATGGCTTCTACAAGCACTGAGGCCGGCCCACCGCGGAGCACCACCGTTCACGAAGCACCATCGTTCGAGTGCCATCACCCCTCAGGGTGAATTAGGTATCGGTTCGCTCACGGTCGGCAACTTCCCTGCCCGTGCGGCAGTCAGTTGAAGTGAGAGTTGCCGACCAGGGACCAGTCGGACCATACGTACGCAGTACCGCCGGGAGTACACATGCACATCAGGGGCGACCACGCCGAACTCGCTGTCGGGGGCCGCCTCGACGTGCGCAGCGCGGCGGACGCCCGTACGGCCCTCCACACCGCCCTCGACGACGGCCACGGCGACCTCGTGCTCGACCTCACCGGTCTGGACTCCTGGGACGCGACCGGCCTCGGCGTGATCATGGGTGCGCACCGGAGGGCCGGCCGGACCGGACGGCGGCTGGTCCTGCGCGGGGTGCCGCCGCAGATGCAGCGGCTGCTCGTGGCGACCCGGCTGCACCGGATCCTCGCGATCGAGGGCGGCCTGGAAGCCGAGTCCCTGCCCCGGGTCTGACCCGTAGGCGCCTGACCTTTGCATTTCCTGCGGAAAGTAACGGTCCGGTGGTGATCGCACCCCTGCGGTTTCCCGCACGACCGGCCACCGTCTAGGGTTCGGGCGGAAACCGGACCAGTGGCGACAGCGGGTGCGCCAAGGCCGGGCGGTACGACGGCGAGGCGCGCGGCCCGCGATCGGGGGACTGGGTCATGGACCGTACACAGGGGCGGACCGAGCAGGACGAGCAGACCGCAGGGAACTCCGTGCCGCCCGCATCCGGGCCGGCGGCGCCCACGGCGCTCGCCCCCGCACGGGTCGTCACACTGACCGCGGGGGACTTCGCCCTCACCGTCAACCCGGTCGACGGCAGCGAGATCGAACCGCTCCGACCGGGCACCGCACCCGGCCGCCCCGCCAAGCGCGACGCTGCCGCCCGAACGGCCCGGGACGCCGCCGCCCGGTCGCCCCTCCCGCCGGGCCGCGCCGCGGCCGCCGGGCCCCGGCTGGAGCGCGCGGAGGAGCGGGAGCGGCTCGTGCGACTGCTGGGCCGGGGACGGTCCGTACGACTGACCGGACCTTCAGGATCCGGTCGCACCGCGCTGCTCGACGCGGTCGCCGCCCGGTGCGCGGGCCTCGCGCCCGACGGCGTCGTACGGCTCTCCGGGTACGGGCACCAGCAGCCCGCGGAACTGCTCCAGGCGCTCTACGCGACCGTGTACGAGGCCCCGGGCGTACGGCCCGACCGGATCGACCTCCTGGCCCGCGTACGGGACATCGGCGCCATCGTCCTCCTCGACGACCTGGAGATGGGCGGGACCGCCCTCGACGAACTGCTGCGCGCCACCCCCGAATGCGCCTACCTGCTGGCCGCGACCCCCGAGACCCGGGCCCCCTCCGACGACGCGCACATAGAGGAGATCTTCCTCAGCGGGCTGGGCAAGGCCGACTGCCTGGAGCTGCTCGAAGCGGGCGTGGGACGGCCGCTGACGGACGGGGAGATCGCCTGGGCGGAGGACCTGCGGTTCGCCTCCGAGGGGCTGCCCCTGCGCTTCGTACAGGCCGCGGCGCTGCTGCGGCAGCGCGACGAGCTCAACCACGGTGTGGAGGACGACGAGGAGGAGGAGCCCGGCGTCTTCGAGGAGCGCCCGCGCGAGGCCGTGGAGGTGCCGCTGCCGACGCTGGCCGAGGGCGCGGCCCCGGCGGAGCTGCTGGCCTCGCGGGTCAGCGAGTCGGCGCGCGCGGCCCTGCGGATCGCGTGCGCGCTGGGCGGCGAGCTGCCGCACCACGCGCACCTGCCGGCGCTGGTGGGGGACACCCACGCCGACACGGCGGTGGCGGAGCTGCTGGCCTGCGGGCTGGTGACGCCCGTCGGCACGCGCTACCGGCTGGCGTCGGGGGTCGCGCGGCAGCTGGAGGAGGTCGGGTACGGGGACACCGCGGCCGAGGAGGCCCGTACGGCCGCCCGGCACTACGCCTGGTGGACCGGACACGGCTCAGTGACCGCGGAGCGGGTCGCGGCCGAGGCGGACGCGGTGCTCGCGGCGCTGGCCGGTGCGGACGTGGTGGCGGCGGTGCTGCTGGCGCGGACGGCGGCTCCGGCGTTCGCGGCCTCACTGCACTGGGAGGCCTGGGAACGGGTGCTGCGCTCGGGCGCGGAGGCCGCGCGGAAGGCGGGGGAGGTCGCCGAACAGGCGTACTTCCACCACGAGCTCGGTGTGCTGGCCCTGTGCGAGGGACGCCTGGACCGGGCGCGGGCCGAGCTGGAGACCTCGATCGGGCTGCGGGGCGCGCTGGCGGACAAGCGGGGCACGGTGGCGGGCAGGCGGGCGCTGGCGCTGGTCGTGGACCGGGAGGCGGCAGGGGTGGCGGCGTCGCCGCCGCTGCGGCTGGAGGCGCCGGCCGGCCTGGCGGCGGGTGCGGGTCCGGGCGCGGGTGCGGCTGCCGGTGCCGAGGCGGAGGCCGTGACGGTGGCGACTCCGGCTGCGCCGGCGGGCGCGGTGACGACCCCCTCAGCTCCTTCAGCCCCTACGTCCGCTTCAGCCCCGTTGTCGCCCTCAGGGCTCTCGTTCCCCTCGGCCGCGTCGGGTCTGTCCGGCCCGTCGGCCGCGTCGGGTCTGTCCGGCCCGTCGGCCGCGTCGGGCCTGTCCGGCCCCTCGGCCGCGTCGGCCCCATCGGGTCCGTCGGCCCCGTTGGCCTCTTCGGGCTCGTCGGCCCTGCCGGGCTCGTCGGCCCCGTCGACGCCGTCGAGCTCTTCGATCCCGTCGAGACCGTCGGCCTCCTCCGCCCCGTCGGCCGCATCGGCCCCGGCGTCCCGGGTGGCCCCCGTGGTCCCCTTCTCCTCCGAGGCGGTGACGCGGATGACCCCCGTGGTGCCGGTCACCGCGCGTTCGGAGCCGCCCACGACGCTGTCGGAGGTGTTCGAGGACGCCTTCCCGCTGGCCCCGAAGCCGGCCCCGGCCGCCGACCCGGAGCCGGCCGGCGAACCGGCCCCGGACCCCGGCCGCCGCCGCCTGGTGCTGCTGGCCGCGGCGGGAGCGCTGACCGTCGTGGTGCTGGGCACGGTCGTGAGCCTCGCGCTGGACTCGTCCGAGCCCTCGCCCCCGGCGCAGGGCCCGGCGGTGTCCTCGACCCCGACGGCGGCGGTTCCCTCGGTGGTGCCGAGCACCAGCGGGAACGATCCTGCACCCGAGCCGCCCGCGTCCGCCCCGCCGTCGGAATCCACGGCCCCGGGACAGAGCGTCGCCCCGGCCCCGGGCCGTACCCCCGGCCGGACCCCTTCCCGCCGCCCGTCCTCGACGCCGCCGAACCCGCAGCCCCCGTCGTCCGTTTCGCCCCCGCCGACGACGGCGGGGCCGTCCGAGTCGCCGACGGAGACCGCCGCGCCGTCGCCCACGGCCACCACGGGCACGGCCACCGCCACGTCGACGTCCCCGTCCACGGGCCCGTGAACGCCAACGGCTCCGTCCTTCCGGACGGAGCCGTTGCTTCAGGAAGACCGGACGATCAGAACAGCCGCAGCTTGTCGTCCTCGATGCCGCGCAGCGCGTCGTAGTCCAGGACCACGCAGTCCATCCCGCGGTCCGTCGCCAGGACCTTGGCCTGCGGCTTGATCTCCTGGGCCGCGAAGACGCCGCGGACCGGAGCCAGGTGCGGATCGCGGTTGAGGAGCTCCAGGTAGCGGGTCAGCTGCTCGACGCCGTCGATCTCGCCGCGGCGCTTGATCTCCACGGCCACCGTCGCGCCGGAGGCGTCCCGGCACAGGATGTCCACCGGACCGATCGCCGTCATGTACTCGCGCCGGATCAGCGTGTAGCCCTCGCCCAGCGTGTCGATGCGGTCCGCGAGGAGCTCCTGGAGATGGGCCTCGACGCCGTCCTTGATCAGCCCCGGGTCGATGCCGAGCTCGTGGGAGGAGTCGTGCAGGACTTCCTCCATGGTGATGATGAGCTTCTCACCCGCCTTGTTGATGACCGTCCACACACCGGCCTCCTCACCGCTCCCCTCTTTGAGGGTGCACGGCGGCGACATCCAGTTGAGCGGTTTGTACGCCCGGTCGTCCGCGTGGATCGAGACACTGCCGTCGGCCTTCACGAGGATCAGACGGGGTGCCGAGGGCAGATGGGCGGTGAGCCGGCCCGCGTAGTCGACGGAGCAGCGGGCAATGACGAGACGCATGGTCGGCAACGCTACTCGACGAGAAGGCCTCCACGCGATTCGCCCCTGAAAGCCCCCTTCGCCGATGGCGCGTTGTATGCGCATTCTCCTGGTGCGCCACCCATGGGGCGCCTACCGTGGTGAGCGGGAGGTTGCGGAGCGTGCACGCTGCGTCGCGGCCTCCTTCCCTGCCCGTAAGGCTCCGGCAACCCAATCAGCCGGGGTCGCGAGAGGAGAACCCATGTCGCTCGACGTCTCACCGGCCCTACTCGAACAGGCCGAGCGAGGCGAGGTCGACGAAGCCGCTTTCGTCGACTGCGTCCGGACCTCCCTGCCCTTCGCATGGGAGATGATCAGCTCGCTGGTGGCCCAGCTGAAGGTGGACGGCGGACAGTTCGCCGACAACCAGACGCCGCCGCCCGACGAGCAGGCGCGTGGCCAGCTGCTGCGCGCTCTCGCGAGTGACGCGATACGTGGTGCGCTGCAGCGGCACTTCGGAGTGCGCCTGGCATTCCAGAACTGTCACCGGGTGGCGGTCTTCCCGCTGGATCCCTCGGTGGACGACCGGTTGGCCAAGTTCACTTCGATCCGCGGTCAGCTGCTCAACCAGTCGCCGGAACTGCGGGACTGCTAGGCACAGCCGCCAGGCCCCGTAGGTCTCAGCCGAGGCGGGGCAGGACTTCGGCGCCGAGTCGTCGTACGTTCTCCTCCGTCGCGGCGAGATCGCCGGAGCCCTCCGTCAGGAGGGCGAAGCGCGTGATGCCCGTGCGTGCCGACGTGGCCGCCAGCCGGTCCGCCGCCACCTCCGGGGTGCCCACCGGGTGCAGGTCGCACAGCAGTTCCGTGTAGGCGACCGGATCCCGCATCGCGCGCACGCGGCCGTCCACCGTCACATGCGCGTCCAGGCCCTGTTTGAGCCAGCCCGGCATCGCCTTCAGCAGGGTCTCGCGCGCGTCCGCCGTGCGGTCCGCGATCTGGCACACCCCGGCGGAGACGTGCCCCGCGCCGGCCACGTGCTCCCGCGAGTGGCCCGCCGCCAGCGCGGTGCTGCGCCACAGCGCGACCATCTCCGCCTTGTTCTCGTCCCCGCAGTGCATGCCGAGCAGCATCGGCAGACCACGCTGCGCGGCCAGCCGTACCGACGCCGGCGAGGTGCAGGCCACGATGACCTCCGGCCCCGCGCCGTCCCCGTCCAGGGCCTCCGACGGCCGCGGTACGACGGCCACCTCGCGGAAGCCGTACCGCTCGCCGGCGGTTCCCACCCTCGCCTCCGTCAGCCAGCGCCGCAGCAGGTCCAGCGCCTCCGGGAAGCCGTTCTCGTACGAGTCCAGGCCGCCCCCGAATACCTCCAGGTCGACCCACGGCCCGCCGCGGCCCACCCCGAGGGTGAACCGGCCGCCCGAGGTCAGGTGCAGCAGTGCCGCCTGCTCCCCGAGGACCACCGGGTGCGTGCTCGGCAGCACGCTCACCGCCGTGCCCACCCGCAGTCGCCGGGTCCGGCCCAGCAGCAGGGCCGCCAGGGTCACCGCCGAGGGGCAGACCCCGTACGGGACGAAGTGGTGCTCGGCGAGCCAGACCGAGTCGAGCCCGGCCTCCTCGGCCACCTCGGCGGTCCGCACCGCCCGGTGCAGTGCCTCTCCCTGTCCCTGACCCGGGAACTGGGCCGCCAGTACAAACGCTCCTACGCGCATCGCCTTTAGCCTCCTCGCGGCTGACGCGGCCTCCCCAGGTGGACCGGTTTTCCTATGGCAACAACGTCTGACACGTGCCAAAGGCACGGGCTGACAGGAAAGTTATTGGGATTGTCTGGCCATTCCTCTTCGCGGGGCCGTCTTCCTCAGCCACCCTGCGGGTACCCGGTCTCGCTGCGCGTAGTCTGGGAGAAAGTCACTGCCGTCCGCCCCTCCGTGAGGTATACGTGTCACCGCGCAACAACCGCCCCAGGGGCGGCGAGACTCCGGACGAACGCCCCAGCACCGGCCTCGACCGCTACGGGCTGGAGCGCACCGAGGAGTACCAGGGCGAGGACTGGAAGGTCCGGCACGTGGCGGGCGCCAGCGCGGCGGGCAAGCGCTACCGCTGCCCCGGCTGCGACCAGGAGATCCCCTCCGGCACCCCCCACCTGGTGGCCTGGCCGGAGTACGGCGGCGTGGACGACCGGCGGCACTGGCACAAGGCCTGCTGGAACGCGAAGGACCGCCGCACCACGAAGGTGCAGCGGTCCCGCAACGCACCGCGGTACTGAGCGGGCTCTACACGTCCCGGCGGCCGACCGACATGTACGAGGCCGTCACCGCGGCCGCCGTGACCACGAGGATGATCGCCATGTGGGAGAAGTCGCTGGGCAGTCGGCCGATCTCGCTGCCGCTCGGCATGCCGAACAGCTGCATCAGCGCCACCGGCGCGTTGTGCTCGATGATCACCTGTCCGAGCGGTGCGACGGCCTCCCAGATGCTGAGCATCGCCCCTATCACCGGCGGCAGCGTGACGAGGCCCAGCATCACGGCGATGGCCCCGGCCGAGTGCCGCACCAGCGCGCCGATGGCGAGCGCGAGCACGCCGAGCAGAGTGACGTAGAAGCTGCCCGCCACCGCGCCGAACCACTCGCCCGCCGCGTGCCGTCCGGCTGCGGCGCTGTTGTGCGCGATCGCCCCGGCCACCCCGACCACGAAGACGGATCCCGTGGTCACGAGGAAGGCCGTGATGCTGAAGACGAGGTACTTGGCCGTGAGCACCCGGTGGCGGTCGGGGGCGGCGGTGAAGGTGGTCCGCGCGAGGCCGGTGGCGTGTTCGGAGGTGATCGTCAGGACGCCGAGCACGATCACCGCGAGCTGCCCGACCAGCAGACCGAAGAGCGCCGGCGTGGTGAAGGAGATCTCCGCGTAGTCCTGGTCCCGGGTCTGCAGGACGAAGAGCAGCCCGAAACCGACGACGGTGGCCACGAGCGAGCCCAGCGTCCACAGCGTGGAGCGGACCGAGACCATCTTGGTCCACTCCGAGGCCAGCGCGTGCCCCAGATGCGGCCGCGGCGTCGGCAGCGGCGAGCTGTAGGCCGCGGCGGTCCGCGCGCCGGAGGGGCTGGTCATCGGGCTTCCTCGGAGTCGTTCTCGGGGGCGTTCTCGGGGGCGTTCTCGCGGGCGGTCTCGGTGGCGCCGACGAGCTCGCCCGGGTTGCTGGGCATCAGGAAGGGCCGACCGCCCGCTCCGGGGGGCGGCGGGGCGTAGAAGCCCGTCTTCGGTACCTCCGGGGCCGCCGGCTCCTCCTCCCATGCCGGGAGGGTCAGCGGCTGCGGCTCCCACAGCTCGGCCCGCGGGTCGTCGGTGGAGGTGTACTCGACGGCCGACTGGGTCATCCGCATGTACGCCTCCTCCAGCGAGGCCCGGTGCGGTGACAGCTCCCACAGCCGTACGCCGGCCTCGTGCGCGAGGTCCGCGATGCGCGGCAGCTCCAGCCCCGTCACGCGCAGTGCTCCGCCGGGCTCCTGGAGGACCCGGCCGCCCGCCCTGGTGAGGGTCGTACCCAGCGTGTCCCGGCCATCAGGATCGGTGTCGGCCGCGCGTACCCGAGCGAATCCGGCCGAGTTGTGCGCGATGAACTCCTGGGTGCCCATGTCGGCCAGCAGCCGCCCCCGGCCGATCACGATCAGATGGTCCGCGGTCAGCGCCATCTCGCTCATCAGGTGCGAGGAGACGAAGACGGTGCGGCCCTCGGAGGCGAGCCGGCGCATGAGGTTGCGCACCCAGAGGATGCCCTCGGGGTCGAGCCCGTTGACCGGCTCGTCGAAGAGGAGCACCTGCGGGTCGCCGAGCAGGGCGGTGGCGATGCCGAGCCGCTGGCCCATGCCGAGCGAGAAGCCCTTCGTGCGCTGCCGGGCGGCGTCCTGGAGGCCGACCACGGCCAGTACCTCGTCCACCCGCCTCGTCGGGATCCCGGAGAGCTGGGCGACGGAGAGCAGGTGGGTGCGGGCCCGGCGGCCGCCGTGCACGGCCCTGGCGTCGAGCAGGGCCCCGACGTGCCGCTGGGCGTTCGGCAGCTCCCGGAAGGGGTGCCCGTTAATCGTGACCTGACCGGACGTCGGCCGGTCCAGGCCGAGGATCATGCGCATGGTGGTGGACTTCCCGGAGCCGTTGGGCCCCAGGAATCCGGTGACGTGACCCGGCTTGACCTGGAAGGACAGCTGGTCGACGGCGGTCTTGGCGCCGTAGCGCTTGGTCAGGCCGACTGCCTCGATCATCTTGCTGCCCCTTACCAGGCCGGGACGACTCTCGCCCGCGTAAGGGTTAAGAGGATAACGACGTTCCTATGGTTCCGTCCCGGGCCGGATCCCTGAGCTGCCCCTGAGACCGACCCGGGCATCACCCGTAGTCCCTGCGAAGGACGCCGGCCGTCAGGCATCCCTCTTCTTGAGGACGAGGTAGCCCCCGAGTACCGAGGCGGCCACCCACAGGAGCATGATCCCGAGACCGCCCCAGGGGCCGTAGGGCGTCTCGGTGCCGCCGAGGGCGTCCGGCACGATCTGCATGATCTTGGATCCGGCCTGGTCGGGCAGGTACTGGCCGTACTCACGAGTCGCCTCGAAAGCGCTGAGGAGGTTCGAGACGATCAGGAAGAACGGGATCAGGATGCTGATCGCAGCGACCGAGCTGCGCAGCATGGCGGCCACGCCCATGGAGAACAGGGCGAGCAGCGCCATGTAGAGGCCGGCGCCGATCACCGCGCGCAGGACGTTCGCCCCGTCGATGCCGATGCCGTGTTCCCCCAGGATCGCCTGGCCGAGGAAGAAGGACACGAAGCTGGTCAGCAGCCCCACCAGCAGGGCCAGCGCCGTGGCCACGGTGAGCTTGCCCAGCAGGAAGCCCGCGCGTCCCGGTACGGCGGCCAGCGAGGTGCGGATCATGCCCGAGCTGTACTCGCTGCTGACCACCAGCACCCCGAAGACGATCATTGCCAGCTGACCGAAAGTCATCCCGCTGAAGCTCAGCAGGGTGGGGTCGAACGTGGCCCGTTCCACCTCGCTCATGCTGTCGAAGCTCGCGCCGACCGCGGCGCAGAAGGCGGCACCGAAACCGATGGTGGCGATGAGGGCGATGGCGAGGGTCCAGCTGGTGGAGGCGACCGTACGGATCTTGGTCCACTCGGAGCGGAGGACGGGGGAGAAGGCCATGCTCACTCACCGCCCTTGCGCGTCGCGTCGTAACCGGCGCCCCAGGCCGGGACGTCGGCGGGCCGGGCCGGGTTGTCCGTGGCCATGCCGAGTGGGACCGCCGTGCCCGGTGCGCCCGGTGTGCCGGGCGCGTGGGCGTGGTACTCGACGGAGTCCGCCGTCATGCGCATGAACGCTTCCTCCAGTGAAGCCCGTTGCGGGCTGAGTTCGTGCAGCACGATCCGGTGCTGGGCGGCCAGCTCACCGAGCCGCTCCGGGTCCACGCCGTCGATCTCCAGCGTGCCGGTGGCGGAGACGGTGACGGCGTTGATCCCGGCCTCGTGCAGGAGGTCCTTGAGCTGCTCCTGCTGCGGCGAGCGCAGCCGGACGTAACTGCGCGCGTTCTGCTGGATGAAATCGGCCATCGACAGATCGGCCAGGAGCCGCCCTCGTCCGATGACGATCAAATGGTCTGCGGTCAGGGCCATTTCGCTCATCAGGTGGGAGGAAACGAAGATCGTTCTTCCCTCCGCCGCCAGGCCCTTCATGAGATTGCGGATCCAGAGAATTCCCTCCGGGTCCAGACCATTGACGGGTTCGTCGAACATCAGGATTTCCGGATCGCCCAGCAGTGCGGAGGCGATTCCCAGCCGCTGGCCCATGCCCAGCGAAAATCCTTTGGACTTCTTCCTGGCCACGGCCGTCAGGCCGACCAGGTCCAGCACCTCGGCGACCCGGCGCTCCGGGATCCGGTTCGACTGGGCCAGGCAGAGAAGGTTGTTGTACGCACTTCGGCCACCGTGCATGGCCTTCGCGTCCAGCAGCGCTCCGATGTACTTCAGCGGCTCCGGCAGGTCCCGGTAGTGCTTCCCGTCGATCCGGACCGTACCGCTGGTCGGGTTGTCGAGGTCGAGCATCATGCGCATGGTCGTGGACTTCCCCGCCCCGTTGGGGCCGAGGAAGCCGGTCACCACCCCCGGTCTGACCTGGAAGCTGAGGTTGTCCACGGCGGTGGTCGCGCCGAATCGTTTCGTAAGGTCCTCAAGCTCGATCATGCGGCCACGCTAGAACGACGAAGGGCCGTACGCCACCTCCGAAAGGTGACGCACGGCCCTGCTTTGGTCGTGAAACGGGCGAACCGTGCCGCCCGTCAAGCCCGACGCGGGGTCAGCGGCTCTGCTGCGCCGGAACGCCGCGACTGACCGGCTCGTCGTCCACGATCGGGTTGGCCGCCGCGACGGCCGCACCGGTCAGCGTCGCCAGCATCTCGCGGACGTTGGTCAGCTGCGCGTTGATCGAGTCGCGACGGTTGGTGAGCGCCGCCAGCTCGCGCTCGGACTCGCTGCGGATACGGTCCGCCTTGGCGTTGGCGTCGGCCACGATGTCCTCGGCCTGGCGCTGCGCGGTCTCCACGGTCTGGCGGGCACGGCGCTCCGCGTCCGTACGCAGCTTCTCGGCCTCCAGGCGCAGCTGCTCCGCGCGGTGCTCGATCTCCGCGAGACGCTTCTCGGCCTTGGCCTGACGCGAGGCCAGGTCGCGCTCCGACTGCTCACGGCGCTTGGCCAGGTTGGTCTCGAAGTCCGCGGCGGCCTGGGCGGCCTTGGCGCGGGTCTCCTCGAACAGCGCGTCGGCCTCCTCGCGCTTGGAGGCCGCGTCCTTCTGGGCCTCGGCGCGCAGGGTGGAGGCGTCGCCCTTGGCCTTCTCGACGATGCGGACGCCCTCGTCCTCCGCCTTCGACTTCCGGTCGGCGGCGAACGACTCGGCGTCGTTGCGCACCTGCTGGGCAGCCGACTCGGCGAGCTCACGGTGCTGCTCGGCCGCGCGACGGGCCTCCTCGCGCAGGTCCTTCGCCTCCTCCTCGGCCAGCCGCAGGATCTTCTCGACCCGGGCGCCGAGACCGGCGTACGACGGCTCCGCGTCGTTCACCTGGGCCTGGGCGTTCTGCGTCTCGAGGTGCAGCTCCTCGATCCGCTTTTCCAGAGAGTTGATACGTCCAAGGGCGCTGTCGCGGTCGGAGACCAGCTTGGTAATGCGGTCGTCCACCTGACCGCGGTCGTAACCACGCCGCACGAGCTCGAAGCCGAAGGGGGAGGAAGTGTCGCTCATGGGGTTCCTGTCGAATGAGACCGATGAGGTGCTACGTGAGGTGTTAAGGGGAATCCTAGGCGCCCGAGCGGCGTGTCATCGAGTCAATCCACGTTTGATCTGGACAATGACACCCCTTTTGAGTGGCAAGGCGGCAGAATGCTTGTCACCCGTTCGCCTGAACCTTCATCAGGTGCACACATTTCCGTGCATGTGGCTAGCCCTCCGACGACTTACCACCCGAACGAGTGGATCCTGCTGTCGCTGCGGCCTTCACGCCCCCCGCGCCCTGGCCACCGACCGCCGGCTTTCCGCTGCCCGAAGGCGCCTCGAATGATTCCAACGCCTCAAGAACGTCCTGGACACGGGAGATCTCCGCCTGAATGTCCTCGCGTCGGCGCACCAGGACCTCCAGCTCACGGCGGCCCTCCTCGACGAGCCGTTCGGCCTCCGCCTTCGCCTGCGCGAGGGCGTTCTCCGCCTCCCGGGCCAGTTCCGCCTTCTTCTGCTCGGCCTCCTTGAGCAGCGCCTCGGCCTTGCGCACCGCGGCGATGCGCACCTTGCTCGCCTCGCTGCTCGCGTCCGACACCAGCTCCTTGGCCTTCGCCTCGGCCTCGACGCTCTGCTCGGTCGCCGCCCGCACGAGCTTGTCCACGCGCTCGCCGGCCGACTTCATCTGCTCGGCCGACTCCCGGCGGGCCCGCTCGTGCAGCTCCTCGACCTCGCCCTCGACGCGGCTGCGCAGCTCCTCCGCCCGTTCCCTTATGGCCGCCGCGTCCGTGCGCGCGCCGACCAGCAGCTCGTCCGCGTCCGTACGGGCCTTCTCCACCAGGGAGTTGCCCTCGACGGTCGCCTCCGACGTGATCCGCGCCGCCTCCTTGCGGGCCGCGTCGACCATCGCGTCGGCCTGCTCCTCGGCCGCCGTGGTGGCGGCGAGGGCCTGCTTCTGCGCGTCGGTGGTGAGCTTCTCGGCTTCCGCCGAGGCCTCCGTGATGAGCCGGTCGACCTGCTCCGCGGCCTCGCTGCGGCGCTTGTTGGCCTCCTCGCGGGCCTCGTCCAGCAGCCGCTCGGACTCCGTACGGGCCTCCGAACGGATGCGCTCCGCCTCGGTCGCCGCCTCCGCCTTGACCCGCTCGGCCTCCGACCGGGTGCGGGCCGCGTGCTCCTGCGCCGAGGACAGTGCCTCCGAGGCGTCCGCGCGCAGCCGCTCGGCCTCGTTCGCGGCCTCGCCGACCGTCCGCTCGTTCGCCTTGCGGGTCTCGGCGGTGAGCCGCTCCGCTTCCGCGGCGGTCTCGGCCGTGAGCTTCTCGGCCTCCGCAGCGGCCTCGGTGATGAGCCGGTCGGCCTGCTCCGCGGCCTCGCTGCGGCGCTTGTTGGCCTCCTCGCGGGCCTCGTCCAGCGTCCTCGCGGACTCCTGCTCGGCGCTCGCCAGAGTCTCGTTGGCCGCGGCCGTGACGCGCTCCGCCTCCGCGGTCGCCTCGCCGATGATCCGGCCGCCCTCCGAGCGGGCGTCCTCCAGGACCCGGGCCGCCTCCGTGCGCAGCCGCTCGGCCTCCGCCGCGGCCTCCCCGACCGTGGCCTCGTTGGCCGCGCGCGTCTCGTCGACCAGCCGGTCGCCCTCGGTACGGGCGTCGACCAGGACGCGTGCCGCGTCCCGCTCGGCCGAGACCAGGGTCTCGGCCGCCTGGGCCGTGAGCCGCTCCGCCTTCGCGGTGGCCTCGGTGGTGAGCCGTTCCGCCTCGGCGCGCGCCGCGTCCAGCGTGCCCGCCGCCTCCGCGCGCAGCGCGTCCGCGAAGGCCTCGGCCTCGCCGACGGTGGCCGCGTTGGCGGCGCGGGTCTCCTCGGTGAGACGGTCCGCTTCCGCCGAGGCCTCGGTGATGAGCCGGTCGGCCTGCTCCGCGGCCTCGGTACGCAGCCGGTTGCCCTCGGCCCTGGCCTCGTCCAGCGTGCCGGCGGCCTCGGCGCGGGTGGCCTCCGCGGCCTGTGCCGCCTCGGCGGTGATCCGCTCGGCCCGCGCCTCGGCCTCGGCCACCATGGCAGCGTTCGCCGCCAGGGTCTCCGCGGTGATCCGCTCGGCCTCCGCCGTCGCCTCGGCCGTGATCCGGGCGCCCTCGGCGCGGGCGGCCTCCAGGGACTCCGCGGCCTCGCCGCGGATGCGGTTCGCGTCGTCGCGGGCATCGGCCCGGGTACGGGCCGCGTCCCGCTCGGACGCGGCCAGCGCGTCCGTCGCCTCGGTACGCACCCGCTGCGCGTACTCGGCGGTGTCGCTGCGCAGTTGCTCCGCCTCGGCGATCGCGTCGCCGACCGTCCGCTCCGCCAGCGCCTTCGCCGCGTCCGTCTCCGCGCGCGCCTCGCTGCGGATCCGGTTGGCGTCCTCGGTGGCCCGCTCCCGTTCCGCGTGGGCGTCGGAGCGGACCCGTCCGGCCTCTTCCTCGGCCTCCGTCCTCGTACGCTGCGCCGCGTGCTCGGCGGCGCTGCGCAGTCCGGCGACCTCCTCCTCGGCCTGCTCGTGCAGCCCGGCCACGGAGTCCCGTACCTGCTGGGCGGTGGCCTCCGCCGCCGACACCAGCTCCGACGCGCGGCGCTCGGCCTCCTCGGTCAGGCGGGCCGCCTCGGCCTGCGCCTCCTCCGAGCGGCGGCGGGCCGCGGCCAGCAGCTCCTCGCTCTGCTCGCGGGCCTGCGCCCGCTCCTGCTCCGCGTCCGTCCGGGCCGACGCCAGGGTCTCCTCGGACTCCCGGCGGCGCCGGGCGGCCTCCTCCTGCGCGGCGGCCAGCGCCTCGGCGGCCTCCGCGGCGACCCGCTCGGCCGCCGCCTTCGCCTCCGCGCGCAGCCGGTCCGCGGTCTCCTGCGCCTCCGAGCGCACCCGCTCGGCCTCGGCCTCGGCCTCGCCGCGCAGCCGTACGGCCACCTGCTCGGCCTCGGCGCGCACCCGGCCGGCGTCCTGCGCCGCGTCCGTGCGCAGCTGGTCCGCCTCCGCCTCCGACTGCGCCTGCAGGGTGCGGATCCGCTCCGCCGACTCGGCGCGCAGCCGGTCGGTCTCCTCCGCGGTCTCCCGGCGGATGTTCTCCGCCGCCGCACGGGCGTCGCGCAGGGTCTGCTCGGCCGTGGTCAGCCGGTCCTCGGCGTCCGTGTGCAGCCGTACGAGCTCCTCGTCGGCCTCCGCGCGCTTGGCGGCCAGCGCCTGCTCGGTCTCCTCGCGCCGCGCGAGGGCCGCCGCGTCCGCCTCGGCGCGTACGGCCTCGGCCTGCTCCTCGGCCTCGGCGCGCAGCCGCTCGGCCTCGGCGCGGGTCCGCTCCAGGGTCTCCTCGGCCTGCTTGCGTAGCGTGCCGGCCCGCTCCACGGCCTCGGCGCGGACCCGTTCGCTCTCGGCGGTCGCCCCGCCGCGCAGCTCGTCCGCGTCCGCCTTGGCCTTGCCGAGCAGTTCCTCGGCGGTCCGGGCCGCCTCCTCGATCTGCTGGACCGCCTCGCGGCGGGCCTCGCCCCGGATCCGCTCGCCCTCGGCGACGGCCTCCGCGCGCAACTGCTCGGCCTCGCCGCGCAGCCGCCGGGCCTCCTCCTGGAGCTCGACCGTGCGGGCCCGGTACTCCTCGGTGTCGTCCTTCGCGGCGCCCTTGAGCTCGTCGGCCGTGGCCGCCGCCTGGAGGCGCAGCCGGTCGGCCTCCGCCTCCGCCTCGCGGCGGATCCGCTCGGCCTCCTCGGACGCGGCCCGGGTGGTGGCCCGGGCGTCCTCCGAGGCCCTGTTCAGTACGTCCTCCGCCGTGCGGGCGGCCTTCGCCAGCTGCGCCGCCATGTCCTCGGCCGCGGCCGTACGGGCCTTCTCGCCGGCCTCGGTGCGCAGCCGCTCGGCCTCCGCGCGGGCGTCGGCCAGGGCCTGCTCGGCCTCCGCCTTGAGGACCTCGGCCTCCTTGGTGGCCTCGCCGACCAGCCGGGCGACCTGCTCCTTCGCGGTACGGGTGCGCTGCTCGTTGACGGACTCCGCCGACGCGAGCTGCCGGGACGCGCTCTCCTTGGCCTCCGCGAGGACCCTTTCGGCCTCGGCCCGGGCCTCGCGCAGCGCCGACTCGGCCTCCTGCGCGCGGGACTCGGCCAGCCGGCCGAGGTCGATGGTCTGCTGCCGGGTCTGCTCGGCCTCGGCGGAGGTGGTGGAGCGCAGCCGCTCCGCGTGCTCGCTGGCCTCCTGGGCCTGCGCGGAGGCGGCGGTCAGCAGCCGCTCGGCCTCCTTGCGGGCGCGCAGCAGGGTGGCCTCGGCCTCGGCGCGGGCGGCCTCGGCGTCGGCGGCCATCCGGCGCCGGGTCTCCTCGGCGACCCGGGCGGCCTCGGCGCGGGCGGCGTTCAGGGACTGCTCGGCCTCGGCGCGGGACTCCTCCATGAGCCGGCGCGCCTGGGCCTCCGTACGGGCGCGCAGCTGCTCGGCCCAGGCCACGTTCTCGTTGACGTGCGCCTCGACGGTCTGGCGGCGCTCGCCCAGCTCCTGGTCCAGGCGCTGGCGGCGGTTGACGGCCTCGGCGTGCAGTTCGGCCTGCAGGCGCGCCTGGTGCTCGGCGTGCTCCTGGAGGATGCGCTGGGTCTGCGCCCGGGCGTCGCGCAGCTCGCGCTCGGCGTCGGAGCGCATCTGGTCGGCCTGGATCTGGGCATTGCGGAGCAGCTGCTCCGCCTGGTATCCCATGTCCGCGCCGTCGTAGGCGGGGCGGGACGCCAGAGACCGGCGTACCTCGTGGAGCTTGGCGCGCAGCACCTCGACCTGGTATCCCAGGTCCTCAGCGTGCTGGACGGCCTTCCCGCGCTCCTTCTTCAGCCGCTCCATCTCGGCCTCGAAGCGCGAGAGATGGTCGGCCTCGGCCTGATGGCTCTCCTGGCTTTCGTAGCCCCGCACAGCGCGGTCCCATCCGTCCCCTGGTCGCAAGCTCACTCCCAAATGAGCATCGCTCGCCCGCTGAACGACGCCCCCAGGGAATGGTGTCAGATACCGGGGCAAGGGTCACAGGACCAGACCCCCGTCTCCGCACCGAACCCCGGCCGAGCCATGGCCACTCTACCGGCCGGGGAATGGCGGCATCAGTGGTCGGGGTTGGAGGTGACGAGCTCGGTCAGGACTCCGTGGCAGTCCTTGGGGTGCAGGAAGGTGATCGAGGAGCCCATCGAACCCGTGCGGGGCTGGTCGTAGAGGACGCGGACGCCCTTGCCGCGGATGGCCTCCGAGTCGCCCTGGACGTCCTCGGTGCCGAAGGCGATGTGGTGGACCCCCTCGCCGTTCTTGGCCAGCCACTTGCCCACCGCGGAGTCCTCCCGGGTGGGCTCCAGGAGCTGGAGGTAGGAGGCGCCGCCGTCGGACGTCTCGTTGATCTTCAGCATGGCCTCGCGGACACCCTGCTCCTCGTTGACCTCGGTGTGGAACACCTCGAAGCCGTACGTGGCACGGTAGAACTCGACAGTTTTGTCCAGGTCGAAGCAGGCGATCCCGATGTGGTCGATTCTTGTCAGCATGGGGACAGTGCACCGCCGAAGGGGGTGGTAACGCAACGTGCGCGCGATCACACCGGCAGCCCGGTGACCGCTGCGGTACCGCCCAGTACATTCACGTAAACCCTCGTTCACTCCTCATCCAAGGGGCTGTGCCTCATGTCCGGATCGAACAACACCACTTCTGTGATCGTCGCCGGGGCCCGCACGCCCATGGGGCGCCTGCTCGGCTCGCTCAAGTCCTTCTCGGGGGCCGACCTCGGCGGTTTCGCCATCAAGTCCGCGCTGGACCGGGCCGGAATCTCCGGCGACCAGGTGCAGTACGTGATCATGGGCCAGGTGCTCCAGGCCGGCGCCGGCCAGATCCCCGCCCGCCAGGCGGCGGTCAAGGCCGGCATTCCGATGAACGTGCCCGCCCTCACCATCAACAAGGTGTGCCTCTCGGGCCTGGACGCGATCGCGCTGGCCGACCAGCTGATCCGCGCGGGTGAGTTCGACATCGTGGTCGCGGGCGGTCAGGAGTCCATGACCAACGCCCCGCACCTGCTGCCCAAGTCCCGTGCGGGCTTCAAGTACGGCGCCATCGAGATGCTCGACGCGATGGCCTACGACGGTCTCACCGACGCCTTCGAGAACATCGCGATGGGCGAGTCCACGGAGAAGCACAACACCCGCCTCGGCATCGAGCGCGCCCCGCAGGACGAGTTCGCCGCCGCCTCGCACCAGCGGGCCGCGGCCGCGCAGAAGAACGGCGTCTTCCAGGCCGAGATCACCCCGGTCGAGATCCCGCAGCGCAAGGGCGAGCCGGTGGTCTTCGCGGAGGACGAGGGCATCCGTCCCGAGACCACGGCGGAGTCCCTCGGCAAGCTGCGTCCCGCCTTCGCCAAGGACGGCACGATCACCGCCGGCACCTCCTCCCAGATCAGCGACGGCGCGGCCGCCGTGGTCGTGATGAGCAAGGAGAAGGCCGAGGAGCTCGGCCTGGAGTGGATCGCCGAGATCGGCGCCCACGGCAACGTGGCCGGCCCCGACAACTCCCTCCAGTCGCAGCCGTCCAACGCGATCCTGCACGCCCTGAAGAAGGAGGGGCTGGAGGTCTCCGACCTGGACCTCATCGAGATCAACGAGGCCTTCGCGGCGGTCGCCGTGCAGTCAATGAAGGACCTCGGGGTGACCCCGGAAAAGGTGAACGTCAACGGTGGCGCCATTGCCCTGGGGCACCCGATCGGCATGTCCGGCGCCCGTGTGGTGCTGCACCTGGCGCTGGAGCTGAAGCGCCGCGGCGGCGGGGTCGGCGCGGCCGCGCTGTGCGGTGGCGGTGGCCAGGGTGACGCGCTGATCATCCGCGTCGCCAAGTAGGCGCGGCGCCGGAGCCCAGGCGCAGGACCGGCCGGGGCCCGGCGGCCTGCCCGTACCCGTAAGAGAACCGAGGAGCGCAGCACGTATGACGGCGGTGGACGTCCCCCAGCTGGTGGCCCAGGCCCGTGAGGGCCGGCCGAGAGCGGTGGCCCGGCTGATCTCGCTGGTCGAGGGGGCGTCCCCGCACCTGCGCGAGGTGATGGCGGCCCTGGCCCCGCTGACGGGCGGGGCGTACGTGGTGGGGCTGACCGGTTCGCCGGGCGTCGGCAAGTCGACCTCGACCTCGGCGCTCGTGTCCGCGTACCGCAAGGCCGGGAAGCGGGTCGGCGTCCTCGCCGTCGACCCGTCCTCGCCCTTCTCGGGCGGGGCGCTGCTCGGCGACCGGGTGCGGATGTCGGACCACGCCTCGGACCCGGGCGTCTACATCAGGTCCATGGCCACCCGGGGACACCTGGGCGGGCTGGCGTGGGCCGCCCCGCAGGCGATCCGGGTGCTGGACGCGGCCGGCTGCGAGGTGATCCTGGTCGAGACGGTCGGGGTCGGGCAGTCGGAGGTGGAGATCGCCTCGCAGGCCGACACCTCGGTGGTGCTGCTGGCTCCCGGGATGGGCGACGGGATCCAGGCCGCGAAGGCGGGCATCCTGGAGATCGGCGACGTGTACGTCGTCAACAAGGCGGACCGGGACGGCGCGGACGCGACGGCCCGGGAGCTGAACCACATGCTGGGGCTGGGGGAGGCGCGCGGCCCGGAGGACTGGCGGCCGCCGATCGTGAAGACGGTCGCGGCCCGTGCGCAGGGCATCGACGAACTGGTCGAGGCGCTGGAGAAGCACCGGGCGTGGATGGACGAGCGGGGCGTGCTGGCCGAGCGGAGGGCTGCGCGGGCGGCGCGGGAGGTCGAGACGATCGCGGTGACGGCGTTGCGGGCGCGGATGGCGGATCTGCATGGGGATGCGCATCTTGATGCGCTGGCCGCCAGGGTTGCCGGGGGCGAGCTGGATCCTTATGCCGCGGCGGACGCGTTGCTGGCGACGCTGACCGAGGCCGAGGCCGAGGCCGAGGTTTAGGCCTGGGCCTGGGCCGGTGGGCCGGTGCGGCGCCGTTGCCGGGGGCGCTGCCCCCGGAGCCCCCGCGCCTCAAACGCCGGCGAGGCTGGAATGTGCCCGGCGGGGCCGGATTGTGCCCGGCGGGGCCGGATTGTGCCGGCCGGGCTGAAAGATCGGGGCTCCGCCCCGGACCCCGCGCCTCAAACGCCGGCGAGGCTGGATTTGCCCCGGCGGGGCTGGAATGGCCCGGTAGGGCTGGATGTGCCCGGCGGGGGCCGGCAGTGGGCGGGTAGCGCCCGTTCTGCGGCCGGCCGCCGCCGAGTGGGCGAGGTCAGACCTTGCCGCGGTTGCCCCGGAGGTGTTCCGCGACCGGGGTCAGTGACGCGTGCAGCGCTGCCAGGTCCTCCGGCGACAGCAGGTCGATGAAGTGCTGGCGGACGGACGCCACGTGGTGCGGGGCGACCTTGCGCATGGTCTCCATGCCCTGCTCCGTGAGGACCGCGTACAGGCCGCGGCGGTCGGACTCGCAATTCACCCGGCGGACCAGGCCCGCCGTCTCCATTCGCGTGATCTGGTGCGACAGCCGGCTCTTGGACTGCAGCGTGGCGGTCGCGAGATCGCTCATCCGCATCCGGTGGTCCTGCGACTCCGAGAGGTTCACCAGGATCTCGTAGTCGTTGTTGGTGAGTCCGAAGGGCTGGAGATCCTTTTCCAGCTGGTGCATCAGCAGTCTGCTGACGTCCAGGTGGGTGCGCCAGGCGCACTGCTCGGCATCGGTCAGCCAGCGCGTGGCCGTCTCGGTCTCCATGGTCTCCATGAATGAACTCTACCTAAGAAGTTGAATTACGTACAAAGATCTGACATCACGGGGTCACAGTCCGAAGCGGCGCTGAAGATCACCCAGCTGTCCCGGCATCCGCGGTACGCCCGACTGCCCCATCGGGCCCTGACCGGCCCCCGGAACGCCCTGCGCGTCGCCCCTGGCCGCCCCGGCGCCGACCGTGCCGACCGCCTGCTCCGCCATCAGCATCTCCGACGACTGCAGCAGCACCGTACCGGCCCCGACGAACTCGAACTGGTGCTCCTCGCCCGAGCTGCCGCCGATGCCGGTCAGCGAGCGCAGGCCGCCCAGCACGCCCGACATGTAGCCGTGGTCGTAGTGGTGGCACGGCGACGGGCAGTCCGCCCAGCCCACCAGCGCCTGCGGGTCCACGCGCAGCGGCGGCTCCATGAACACCACCGGTCCGTTGGACGCCGCCACGAACTTCCCGGTTCCGATCAGCGTCAGGAAACCCGGGACGATCGACTGCTTCAGGGCGAGGGAGGGCTGGTACGCGAGCAGGTTGCCTGACCGGATCGTCAGGTTCCCGTTCTCCAGGTCGTACGAGTTCACATCAAAGGCCCGGTCGGCCAGCAGCATCTTGCCCTGACCCTCGGCCACCACCCAGTCACTCGCGTGCAGCGGCGAGTGGAAGCTGGTGCGCAGCAGACGGTCGAAACGCCCGTTGCCGATGCCGTTGAACTCGATGTGCCCGTAGTACGAGATCATCTTGCCCTTCTGCAGGAACCACTGGCTCCCCTTGAGCTCCACGCAGAAGGTGTACGGGTTCACGTTGTCGTCGGAGGGCAGCGTGTACGGGTCGAAGACCGTCGGGCCGCCGGGTCCGCCGGTCACAGGGCCAAAGTTCACAGCTTCTCCTCGGAGGCCTGTACGTACACCGCGCCCTGGCCGGACAGCTCCAGCTGGAACGCCTCGCCCGAGCCGCGTCCCACCATGTCCCGCCAGCCGAGCGCGGTGGAGAGCTTGTTGCGGACGTCGCCGTGGTGGGCGACGTACGCCTGCGGGTCCACGTGGACCGGCCGCTGGGGCGTGATGGGGAGCTCGATGACCCCGCCGTGGGCCATCACGGCGACCGAGCCGTGGCCCTTGAGGGTGGTGGTGAACAGGCCCTGGCCGGTCACCTGGCCGCGGACCATGCCCATGACCCCGCCCTGGGAACCCATGAACATCGTGCCCTGCTGGAGGGTCCCGTCGAAGGCGAGCAGCCGGTCGGCCTCGACGTAGAGGGTCTCGCCGGTCAGGTTGATCACCTGGATGTGGTGGCCGCCGTGGCCGAACATCACCGTGCCGCTGCCCTCGACCTCCATCAGCGGGGTCTGCTCGTTCGCCACCCGGCGCCCGATCATGCCCATGACCCCGCCCTGACCGCCCGTCAGGCTCGGGGTGAAGGAGACCTCGCCGCGGTACGCGAGCATGGCGCCGCGCTGGCTGAACATCTTCTGGCCCGGGACGACCTGCGCCTCGACCATCTTCGAGTTGATCTCGCGGAACGGCATCAGATGTCGCCCCCGACGGTGTTGCGCTCGCTGGGCTGCACGTAGACCAGGCCCTCGCCCTCGAAGCGGATCTGGAACGCCTCGCCGGAGCCCTCGCCGATCAGCGTGCGGAAGTTCACACCGGACTGGAAGGACTGCTGGAGGTTGCCGGTGTGCGCGATGTACGCCCCCGGGTCGACGGACAGCGGGTACTGGGCGCTCACGCGCAGCACCACCGCCGGACCGTCGGACATGATCGCCGCCTGGCCCGAGCCCTCGACGGTCGTCGTGAACAGGCCGTTGCCCGACGTCGCGCCGCGCAGACCGGTGAAGGTCGTGCCGGTGCGCAGCCCGGCGTCGGTGCACAGCAGGTTGCTGGACTCGACGTAGAGCTTCTCGCCGCGCAGATCGACCAGATTGATCTCGCTGGCGCGGTCGGCGAAGAAGCAGGTGCCGTGCCCCTGCACCTCCATCACCGTCATCTGTTCGCCGGTCAGCCGGCGGGTCACCATGCCGCGGAGGCCTTCGCCACCGCCGGTCATCTTCTTGAAGGCCATCTGCCCGTCGTACGCGACCATGGAGCCGTTCTTCGCTTTCACGGCATCCCCGGTCAGGTCGACGGCGAGCACCTTGCTGCCTTGGAGTCGGAACTGAGCCACGGGATGACGTTATCCGCAGTGGGCGAACCCGAACAGGGCCCCTTGGCCGATATGTGACACACCCGGGCGGTATGGGCCCGATGCCGGGGCCGTCCCGGCCGCCGCGGAGGGGAGGGGCCGGGTCAAGATCCCGCAAAGCGGCTGAGACACTGGGACGGACCCTGGCCTCCACCCCGAAGGTTCCACGTGGACATCAAGACCGCCTCCGCCCTGCACCGACTGCGCCTCATCTCCGTCCCGGAGGCGCTGTCGTTCCCGGCCCTGCTGATCTTCGGCTCGCTGCTGAGCCGGATCTCGGACATCGACTACCTGATGATGCCGCTCGGTGTCATCCACGGAATCCTGTTCGTCGTCTACGCGGTCTTCCTGCTGGATGTCTGGAACAAGGCGAAGTGGCCGGTCAAGAAGGTCGTGCTGTTCCTCGTGCTCGCGCTGCTGCCCTTCGGCGGGCTGTACGGGGACAAGCTGCTCAAGCGGGACGAGGCCGACAGCGTGATAGCGGCGCGGGCACGCGAGGCGGCCGAGGCGTGATCGTCGCGTTCTCGGTGACCCCGCTGGGGGTCGGTGAAGAGGTCGGCGAATACGTCGCCGACGCGGTCCGGGTGGTCCGCGAGTCCGGACTGCCGAACCGCACCGACGCCATGTTCACCACCGTCGAGGGCGAGTGGGACGAGGTCATGGACGTGGTCCGGCGCGCGGTGGCCGCCGTCGAGGAGCGGGCGCCCCGGGTCTCCTTCATCCTGAAGGCCGACATCCGTCCTGGGGTCCGCGACGGGATGACCTCCAAGGTCGAGACGGTGGAGCGGCACCTCGCCGAGGGCTGACGCGCACCGCCGTCGTCGTTCTTCTCTCTCCGAAGCGCCTCTGGCCTGCCGGCCGGGGGCGCTTTCGCGTGCGGGGGCCGGGGCGGGGTGCCGCGAGGACGGCCACAGCACTAGGTGCGCCAGAGCAGCCAGGGGGCGGTGGTGCAGGACGCCTGGAGGGCCTGGTCCAGGTTTCCGCCGTTGGGGCGCACCGAGACGCACTTTCCGCTGTTGCGGTTGACCAACTGCCAGGCTCGGTAGGGGGCGTCGTAGCGGAAGGTCCAGAACTGGTCCGGGAAGAGGCGGGTCTCGTCGTCCCCGCACAGGTACTGGGTGATCAGGGCGTCGTCCGAGGTGCGGGCCGCGTCGACCGACAGGCACAGTCCGCTGTACTGGCTGCGGATCGCGTAGACGGTTCCCTCGGGGCCGGTGGCCTCGGCGGTGAGCTTCCAGAACTGGTCGAAGCTCGCACCGCAGCCGGTCTGCACGAGCCCCTCGGAGGGCAGGGTGCTCCCGCGATCGGGGGACAGGCACATCCTGCTGCCCACGTTGGTCAGCCGGAACAGCCCGTCCGGCAGTGCGGGCGGGCCCTTCGGGGTCTCCGGGGAGGCAGGGGAGGCAGGTGAGGCCGGGGGTGAGGCCGGGGGTGAGGCCGGAGGGACGGAGACGGGGCGACGGGCCCGGACGGCGTGGGCCCGAGGAACCGCGGTGCGCCGGCCGACGCGCTCGGAGCCGGAGTCGGAGCAGTCGGCGCCGGAGTCGGTGACGGGACCGGGCCGGGTGAGGTACCCGCGGGGACGGGAAAGGGGGCCGGGCCGGGAGACACCTCCGTGCGCGGCGCCGTACTCGCGGCCGAGGCCGTGGCGTACTGCCGGGTGAGGAGGACGGCCACCGCCGCGGCGGTGACGGTGGTGATGCCGAACAGCGCGGCCGTGGCCAGCGCGACCAGCGAGAACCCCCGCTCCCGCGTGCGCCGGCGCGGGGAAAGCACCGGGACGGCGGCCTCCGGAGCTTCGTCGACCGTCCCCGTCCCCGCCTGCGCCACGGTGACCGCCGCCGTGGACGAGGTGTCCACGCGTTCCAGGACGACCCCGTCGCAGCCGTCCTCCCGTATGTCCTGCCACAGCCGCACGACCTCCGCCCGCCGGTGGTCGAGCGCGCTGCCCACCAGGGCCAGCGCGAGCGACAGATGATCCGCGCGCCTGAGCGGTACTCGCCCCACAGCGTCTTCCCGCCGCCGTAGCGCTCCGCCAGCTCACGGACCGTCAGCGAGTCGGTCATCGCCCGCCGGAACCGCGCGAGGGCGTTCGCCGCGTCCGTCGGCCCTCTCATCGCCCCCTGTGGACGGCCCGCCTTCCCCATGGCTCCCCCTGGTGTCCGCGGACCACACGGGTCCAGCCCGTGCCCCGGAGCGGCTCAGGGAACACCGACGGTCCGCGACCGTCCACAGCCGTGTTCCCCCGGTGTCTCGAAAGCGGCAGGGGGAGCAGCGGGAGCGGCCGCGGCCCGGGGGTCACGACGCCGAGGTGGCCGCACTCGTCCCGCGCGGGGCCGGGAGTGGTGGGGGCGGGGCGGACGTGGGGGGAGGCCCGACCCCCGACGTGGGAATGGCCGGTTCCGCGTCACTCCCTGGCGCGCCGGGCCAGACCCAGGGCGTAGTCGGGCCACCACGTGCCGGCCGCCGGGCCGCCCCGGCAGGGTCCGTCGGACTCGCCGGGCCGCTTGATCCAGAGGTATGCGTCGACGAGCGGGTCGCCCGTCCGGTCGGTCGGCGGCGTCCCGAGGGCGCGCCCCGGCGGATTGCACCATGTCTGGTTCCGGTCGCCGGGCAGCGGCCCCTCGCCGTTGCGGCTGGTGTCGATGACGAAGTGCTTGCCGCGGGTGGCCTTGGAGAGCTTGGCGCCGTACGCCCGGGCGGCCGCGTCGGGCTGGAAGTCCGAGACGTTGACGGCGAAGCCGTCGGCGCGGGCGAGGCCCGCTGTGAAGAGCGGCTCGACGAGGTCCGTCGCGTCGGGGATCCGGGCGGGACTGCCGGCGCCCAGATAGACCTTCGTGTTCCGGTTCTTCTTGAGCCGGTCGACGGCCTCCGAGAGCAGGCGGTAGCGCTCCGCGCGGTGTTCGGGCCGGGTGCAGCCGTCGATGACGTGCGCGAGGGCGTCCGGCTCCAGGATGACGACGGCGTTGGTGGCGGCGACGGCGTCGGCGAAGGCGCCGATCCAGCCGCGGTAGGCCCGGGCGTTCGCGGCGCCGCCGGCCGGGTGCGGTCCGCAGGCGCGGTGAGGGATGTTGGACGCGGCGAGCAGCAGGGTCCGCCCGGTGGCCCGGGCGCCCGCGGCGGCCCGGCGGATCTCGGGCCCGGGGTCGCCGGCCGGTCCCCACAGGGTCATCGGCCGGTCCGCGATCCTGCGCAGCACTTGGGCGTCACTGTTGCGGCCCGCCGCCTCCCAGGCGGCGACCTGCCGGGCGGCGGCGCTGCGCGGGTCCACCCAGAACGGGGACTCGCCGGTCGCACCAGCGGCGGGGGAAGGGGCCCGGGGCCCGGCGGCGGGAGTCCCCGGCCCGGGGGCGGACGCGCCGCTGCACGCGGGGGCCGCCGCGAGCAGCAGGAGGAGGCCGATGACGGTGGCGGGACTTCTGAAACGCGGCCTGGGAGCGGCGGGGGGCATCCGGCTTCCTCGGGACGAAGGGTCGTGCAGCGGACCGGGATACCGGCATATGGTGACATGACGGACAGTCGGCACGGCTGCGCGACACCGCGCGCAGGTGTCGGTCAGCGGCGCCCAGTGAGCGTGGCTCAGTGAGCGGGGTCTCCCGTGGTGAGGGCGATGGCCAGTGGGGTGCGCTCGTAGAGCACCTGGTGGCCGTGGCGTGCGGAGATGAGCAGGCCCGCCGCCTGCAGGACCCCCAGGTGGGCCGAGACCGTGGACGGAGCCAGGCCCAGCCGGCGGGCCAGTGCCGTCGTGGACGCCGGTTCGTCCAGCGCGTACAGCACGGCGGCCCGGGCCCGGCCCAGCAGGCGGCCGAGTGCGGCCGGGGTGTCCTCCCGTACCGGGGTCCACAGCGCGCCGATGCCGCGGGCCGGATAGACGACGGTCGGTTGCCAGGGCGGGTCGAAGCCGCCCGCGATCTGCGGCCAGACGAAGGCGCTCGGCATCAGGAGGAGGCCCTGGCCGCCTAGGACGCGCTCGTGGTGACTGGGCCGCTCGATGGTCAGGGTGAGGGAAGCGGCGTCCCAGGAGAGGTCCGGGTGCAGACCGTCGAAGAGCGACTCCAGCCCGCCCGCGGCGAGGCGGCGCGAATGGAAGAGGACGTCCGCCTCCAGCAGGGCCCGCAGCCGTGGCCAGTGCGGCTCGATCAGGACGCTCCAGGCCCGCTCGATCAGATCGGCCAGCTCGTGCACCGCCCGCGCCGGATCGGCGAGCAGGGCACGGCCCAGGTCGCTGTCGAGCGCGCCCGGCGTACAGGCCAGCGACCTGCGCATGTCCTCGCGCGCCTCGGCCGGGTCCGCCCCGCGGATCAGCGCGAGCTCCTCCTCGAAGGAGACGCCGGGTCCGCTCGGCGGCGGGCTGATGAAGTCCGTACTGTGCCCCCGCCGGGGCATCAGCAGCCACAGCGGCCGCAGGTCCAGCCCGTCGGCGGCGCCGCGGATCCGCTGCAGCCAGGGCAGGTGATAGCCCTGCCGGTCCGGGCGGTTCAGGGTGCGGACCGCCTCCTGCGTCTCCCACGCGGGCGACAGCGCGAACCGGCACCGCAGCAGATCCGCGTGTCCGAAACGATGGTGCAACCCCACTCCGGCCCCCTTTCCCTTCCTCGCCTCGCCCGATGACGCCGGTTCGAGGGGCGCCGCCTCAATATTCGGGTACACACGAATATCTGGGGCGCCGCGAGCGCGGCCGGGACGCTGGGCCCCATGTCAGCCGACACCCACGCACCGGGGCGGTCCACGCCGTCACCGGGCTACCTTTCCGTGTTCCGGGTCCGGGAGTTCCGGCCCGTCTTCGCCGCCCACCTGATGTCCGTACTCGGCCTCGTCATCGCCGAGATCTCCCTCACCGTCCTCGTCTACCGCACCACCGGCTCGCCGCTGATGAGCGCGCTCACCTTCGCCCTCGGCTTCCTCCCGTACGCCCTCGGCGGCACCCTGCTCGCCGGGATCGCCGACCGCCACCCCGCCCGGCGGGTGCTCGTCGCGTGCGACCTCCTCTGCGCGCTCTGCGCGGCGGCCATGGTGCTGCCGGGCACCCCCGTCGCCGTGCTCCTCGTACTGCGCTGCGCGATGGCCTTCGTGGCACCGCTGTTCCAGGGCACGCGCAACGCCTCCCTCGCCGACGTCCTCGGCGCGGGCGACACCTTCGTCCTGGGCCGCTCGCTGCTGCGCATGGTCGCCCAGAGCGCCCAGCTCATCGGCTTCGGCCTCGGCGGACTGCTGCTCACCGTGCTCGCGCCGCGCGGGGCGATCGCCCTCACCGCCGCCGGATTCCTCGGCTCCGCGGTCCTGCTGCGGCTGGGCACCCGCAGCCGCCCCGCCCGAACGACCGTCCGCACCTCAGCCCTCGCCGGACTGCGCGCCGTCCTCGGGCGGCGCCGGCTGCGCGCCCTCACCCTGCTGTTCTGGCTGCCACCCGTCTTCCTCGTCGTCCCCGAGGTGCTGCTCGCCCCGTACTCCGACGGCATCGGCGCCGGCACCGCGACCCTCGGGCTGATGATGTGCGCCATGCCCGTCGGCGTCATAACCGGGGAGGTGTGGG
The DNA here is from genome assembly GCF_055564955.1 of Streptomyces sp. NPDC028910. Taxonomy (NCBI): domain Bacteria; kingdom Bacillati; phylum Actinomycetota; class Actinomycetes; order Kitasatosporales; family Streptomycetaceae; genus Streptomyces; species Streptomyces sp. NPDC028910. The sequence goes on from NZ_JBVHVF010000005.1 coordinate 240,335, forward strand.
CCGGATCCGCCCTCACCGCCCGAACGCGTTCCCGGATCGTGGCCCCGCTCGTCGCCGCCGGTTTCCTGCCGCTGCTGGTGTACGCGGTCCGGCCCGGGGTGCTCCTGGTCCTCACGCTGCTCCTGCTCACCGGGCTGGCCCACGCGTACACCCCCGGTCTCGACCAGTGGTACGTGGACGCCGTCCCCGCCGAACTGCGCGGCCGCGCGATGACCCTGCTCAGCACCGGCCTGATGACCCTCCAGGGGGTCGGCATGGCGCTGGCCGGTCTCGCCGCCGAGTTCCTGCCCGTGCACGTGGTCGTCACCGGGTCCGGGGTCCTCGGGACGGCCGTCGTGCTGCTGCTCCTGGCCGAACTGCGGGCCGCCGCCCGGGAGGAAGAGGGTCTGAGTGGTGAGACGGCCCCCACCGCGAAGTGACCTCCCGGTAGGGTCGGATACGTGCCCAAGCCGCTCAGCCTTCCCTTCGACCCCATCGCCCGCGCCGACGAGCTCTGGCGGCAGCGCTGGGGGCCCGTGCCGTCGATGGCCGCGATCACCTCGATCATGCGCGCGCACCAGATCCTCCTCGGCGAGGTCGACGCCGTCGTCAAGCCGTACGGTCTGACCTTCGCGCGGTACGAGGCACTGGTGCTGCTCACCTTCTCCAAGGCCGGCGAACTGCCGATGTCGAAGATCGGCGAGCGGTTGATGGTCCACCCGACGTCGGTGACGAACACCGTGGACCGGCTGGTGAAGTCCGGGCTGGTCGACAAGCGGCCCAACCCGAACGACGGCCGCGGCACCCTCGCCTCCATCACGGAGAAGGGCCGCGAGGTCGTCGAGGCCGCCACGAAGGACCTGATGGCCATGGACTTCGGCCTCGGCGCGTACGACGCCGAGGAGTGCGCGGAGATCTTCGCGCTGCTGCGCCCGCTGAGGGTGGCCGCCGCGGACTTCGAAGAGTCCTAGGGGGCGTCCGGCCCCGGGTGCGGGCGGGCACGGGGCCGCGTCAAGATCGAGCAAAACGGGCGGTTAGGCTCGTCCGCATGAAACGAAGCGTGCTGACCCGCTACCGCGTCATGGCCTACGTGACCGCGGTCATGCTCCTGATCCTCTGTGCCTGCATGGTGGCGAAGTACGGCTTCGACACCGGCGCCGACCTGACCTTCGCGGTCTCGCAGGCCCATGGCGTCCTCTTCATGGTCTACCTGGTCTTCGCCTTCGACCTCGGCTCCAAGGCGCGGTGGTCGTTCGGCAAGCTCCTCTGGATCCTGGCGTCGGGAACGATTCCGCTGGCCGCCTTCTTCGTCGAGCGCAAGGTCCGCGCCGAGGTCGAGCCGCTGGTCAGTGGCTCCCTCGCGACCGCCAAGGCCTGACAAGAGGCGAGCATCACCCACCCCCGGGGTGACTCCCCGGGGGTTTGCCATCGACATTTACTAGGACGTCCTAGTAAATTCATGGGTATGGACGCTGACGCCATCGAGGAGGGCCGCCGTCGCTGGCAGGCCCGTTACGACAGAGCCCGCAAGCGCGAGGCAGACTTCACCACGCTCTCCGGCGATGCCGTCGATCCGGTCTACGGGCCCCGGCCCGGCGACGCGTACGAGGGTTTCGAACGCATCGGGTGGCCGGGTGAGTACCCGTACACCCGCGGCCTGCACGCCACCGGCTACCGCGGGCGGACCTGGACCATCCGGCAGTTCGCCGGGTTCGGGAACGCCGAGCAGACCAACGAGCGCTACAAGATGATCCTGGCCGCCGGCGGCGGCGGGCTCTCCGTCGCCTTCGACATGCCCACCCTCATGGGGCGCGACTCCGACGACCCCCGCTCCCTCGGAGAGGTCGGGCACTGCGGGGTCGCCATAGACTCCGCCGCCGACATGGAGGTCCTCTTCAAGGACATCCCGCTCGGCGACGTGACGACCTCCATGACGATCTCGGGCCCCGCCGTGCCCGCCTTCTGCATGTACCTGGTCGCCGCCGAACGCCAGGGCGTGGACCCCGCCGTGCTCAACGGCACGCTCCAGACCGACATCTTCAAGGAGTACATCGCCCAGAAGGAGTGGCTCTTCGAGCCCGAGCCGCACCTGCGCCTCATCGGCGACCTCATGGAGTACTGCACGAAGGGCATCCCGGCCTACAAGCCGCTGTCCGTCTCCGGCTACCACATCCGCGAGGCCGGGGCGACGGCCGCGCAGGAGCTCGCGTACACCCTGGCGGACGGCTTCGGCTACGTGGAGCTGGGCCTGTCGCGCGGGATGGACGTGGACGACTTCGCGCCCGGGCTCTCCTTCTTCTTCGACGCGCACCTCGACTTCTTCGAGGAGATCGCCAAGTTCCGTGCCGCCCGCCGGATCTGGGCGCGCTGGATGAAGGAGGTCTACGGGGCGAAGAGCGAGAAGTCGATGTGGCTGCGCTTCCACACCCAGACCGCCGGCGTCTCGCTGACCGCGCAGCAGCCGTACAACAACGTCGTACGCACCGCCGTGGAGGCCCTCGCGGCCGTCCTCGGCGGCACGAACTCCCTGCACACCAACGCCCTCGACGAGACCCTCGCCCTGCCGAGCGAGCAGGCGGCCGAGATCGCCCTGCGCACCCAGCAGGTCCTGATGGAGGAGACCGGGGTCGCCAACGTGGCGGACCCGCTGGGCGGTTCCTGGTTCGTGGAGCAGCTCACCGACCGCATCGAGGCCGACGCCGAGAAGATCTTCGAGCAGATCAAGGAGCGCGGCCTGCGCGCCCACCCCGACGGGCAGCACCCCATCGGGCCGATCACCTCGGGCATCCTGCGCGGCATCGAGGACGGCTGGTTCACCGGGGAGATCGCCGAGTCGGCCTTCCAGTACCAGCGGTCGCTGGAGAAGGGCGACAAGCGGGTCGTCGGCGTCAACGTCCACCACGGGTCGGTCACCGGGGACCTGGAGATCCTCCGGGTCAGCCACGAGGTGGAGACCGTCCAGGTGCGGGAGCTGGCGGCGCGCAAGAGCCGGCGCGACGACGCCAAGGTCACCGCGTCGCTGAAGGCCATGCTGGACGCCGCCCGGGACGGGTCGAACATGATTCCGGCCATGCTGGACGCGGTGCGGGCCGAGGCCACGCTGGGCGAGATCTGCAACGTCCTGCGCGACGAGTGGGGCACCTACACCGAGCCGCCCGGCTTCTGATCCCCCATCAGCGGAAACGGCCGGTCATGGCGCCCTGTCAAAAATGGCGCCATGGCCGGCCTTCCTGTTCCCGTACGGGGCGTGACGGACCGGCCGGTTCAGGCCGGGGGCGTGCCCCGCAGGCCGTGCATCAGGAGGGCGGTGAACGTGCTCACCCAGAGTGCGTCCACCGGCTCCGAGCTCACCAGGGCGCGGTGGACCACGGTGCCCGCGATCACGTCGAATATCAGGTCCGTGGTGCGGTCCGCGAGGGACTCGTCCTCTTCGTAGGGAAGTTCGCCGCGGGCCTGGGCCCGTTCGCGACCCAGTACGACGAGACGTTTCTGCCGGTCCACGATCGCCGACCGGATCCGGTCGCGCAGAGCTTCGTCCCGGGTGGACTCGGCGACGACCGCCATCAGGGCGGTACGGGCCTCCGGGCGCCGCAACAGCGCCGCGAACTGCAGGACCACGTACTCGATGTCGGCTTCCAGGGAGCCCCGGTCCGGGAGTTCGAGCGCGTCGAAGAGCTCCGCGACCGCGTCCACGACCAGCTCGTTCTTGCTCGCCCAGCGCCGGTAGAGGGTGGTCTTGGCGACGCCCGCGCGGGCCGAGACGTCGCCCATCGTCAGCTTCGACCAGCCCAGCTCGACCAGCGCGTCCCGGGTCGCGGCGAGGATGGCTGCGTCCGCAGCGGCGCTGCGGGGGCGACCGGTGCGGCCGGGGCTGGCGTGGGGCATGGCCGAGACCATACCCGTCGGTAGCCAAGGCGGCCGCTGTGGTTCAGATCACGGGCCGCGCGCGGGCGCGGAGGGCCGCGGGGAGAGTTACGCTACGGCTCGTAGCGTAAGAGCGACAACCACGCGAAGAGCTACGGGCGTCAGGTGGGGACCCGGCGCCGCCCAGCCTTTACGACCACGGCACCACGGCACCACGACCAATTCAGGCGATCTTTTTCGTCGGCGCGCGCATACGGGGGAGGATGTACGCATGCAGCCCAGAAACATGTCCATGAGCGGCGTCGTCGACCTCGCCGCGGTGAAGGCGGCCGGTGAGGCCAAGGCCAAGGCCGAGCAGGCCCGCGCCGAAGCGGCACGCCAGGCCGGTCAGGGTGGCGGGGCCGGCCCGTCCGCCGCCGGCGCCCTGCCGCCGTCCGCGCTCGTCATCGACGTAGACGAGGCCGGCTTTGAACGCGATGTGCTCCAGCTCTCCGCCGAGGTCCCGGTCGTCCTGGACTTCTGGGCCGAGTGGTGCCAGCCGTGCAAGCAGCTCAGCCCCCTGCTGGAGCGCCTGACCATCGAGGCGAACGGCCGCCTGGTGCTGGCCAAGATCGACGTCGACGCCAACCAGATGCTGATGCAGCAGTTCGGCATCCAGGGCATTCCGGCGGTCTTCGCCGTGGTCGCCGGTCAGGTGCTGCCGCTCTTCCAGGGCGTGGCCCCCGAGCAGCAGATCCGCGAGACCCTCGCCCAGCTGGTCCAGGTCGCCGAGGAGCGCTTCGGGATCATCGGCGTCGAGGTGGACCCGAACGCGGAGGGGGCCGCTCCCGCCGCCGCGGCCCCGGCCGAGACTCCGGCCGGCCCGTACGACGCGCTGCTGGAGGCGGCCGTCGTCGCGCTGGACGCCGGTGACCTCGGCGGCGCGGTGCAGGCGTACAAGAACGTGCTGGCGGACGACCCGGGCAACACCGAGGCCAAGCTGGGCCTGGCCCAGGCCGAGCTGCTCGCACGCGTCCGGGACATGGACCCGCAGGCGGTGCGCGCCGCGGCGGCCGAGAACCCGCGCGATCCGGCGGCGCAGATCGCCGCGGCCGACCTCGACCTGGTCGGCGGTCACGTGGAGGACGCCTTCGGGCGACTGGTGGACACCGTGCGGGTCACGTTCGGTGAGGACCGGGACACCGTACGGCTGCGGCTGCTGGAGCTGTTCGAGGTCATCGGCGCCGACGACCCGCGGGTGACGGCGGCGCGTACGGCGCTCGCGCGGGTGCTCTTCTAGGCCGGCTCCGGCCTGGTGCCCGGACGCCGGCGGGCGACCGCCGATTTGTTGACACGTAGATAAACAGCGGCCGCGCTTTGCCAAAACTTGGCAATCGCGGCCGCTGTTACTCGCAGTAAATCGAACCCCGTGAACTGTCCGGTGTGTTCGCCCTTCCACCGTTCTGTCGTGGCCCTGGGTGACACCCTGTGTTGCTGCCCGACGGCAGGGGGTCGTACGCGAGTTATCTTGCCGTTACCCGCCAGTAACGAACCCCCTTGTGCCTCGGCCTGGAATGGACCACGATCGGCGACGCTCGGTCCTTCCCGCAGAGCCGCTCACTCGGAGCCGCGGTGGAGGGTCCCCACCGAGCCGGCCGGTGGCAGTGGCACCGGCCGTGGGACAGGGGGGTCTCTGCCGCACCGGCGGGGCCTGTCCTCCAGGTTGCGCGAACGCGTGGCCCAGTGGTTGTCGCTCGGGGGTGATCGCCGGTGTTTCGGACGTGGCACAGCCGCGGCCCGGCCGCCTGCGCTCCTTCCCGAGGACGTAGCACTTCTCCCATCCCAGGACGGGCACGGCCCGGACCGGAGATGTACGTCCGAGAAGGAGGAACGAAATGAGTTCTCAGGTTCGTGGCGGGACCAGATGGAAGCGCTTCGCGCTCGTCATGGTGCCGAGCATCGCGGCCACCGCCGCGGTCGGCGTGGGTCTGGCGCAGGGTGCCCTCGCGGCGTCGTTCAGCGTGTCCGGCCAGGACTTCAAGGTCTCGGCCGACAAGCTCGACGGTCAAAACCTCATCCAGTACGGCGGCATCGCCGAGGGGCACGACCTCAAGGGCAACCCGCAGCACCACCCGGTCACCATCTCCGGGTTCAGCAACGCCAAGATCACCAACATGTGCCAGTCCCTGGTCACCCCGACTCCGCTGGGCAACATCACGCTCCAGCTGAAGACCGGTCACAAGGGCACCCCGGCCGAGGCGACCAACATCTACCTGGATGTGGCCGAGCTCGACACCGACGCCGAGTTCACCAACCTGGACATCGGTGTCGCGGTCGGCGACAAGAGCCACAAGATGAAGCCGCAGCCCGGCACGGTCGCCAGCCCGTACGCGTTCTCGCAGCGCGCCGACCGCGCCGTGCTGACGAACGTCAGGCAGAAGGCGTGGGCGACGACGGCGGGCACCTTCAAGCTGCCCAACCTGAAGCTGCGCCTGATGGGCGGCGACAAGCCGTGCTACGAGGACAAGGACGTCCGGGACTGATCGGTCCCGTTTCCTGACCGGGAGGGCGGGCGACGGCTGTCGTCGCCGCCCGTTCTCGCGGGCTCCACAGATTTCTCCGTACCACCGTTTCCAGGGAGCTGTTGTCCATGAACCCCCAGGCCCCGGTTTACGTTCGCGCAGAAGACGACGCCTGGCTGACCGTGGTGTATTACCACTTCCATGCCTGGCGTGGGCTCCGTCCCTTCTGGGCCGGGTTCTTCACGCTCCTCAGCGGCTTCCCGATCGCGTACTTCCCGTACGCGGACCTCCGGCTGGGCAACGTCAGTCTCGCGATGGCCACCACGGGTGGCGCGGGTGCACTGATCATCGGTGTCCTGCTGATCACGCTGGGGCTGGCCCTCTGGTTCCAGCAGGCCATCCGCGTCTTCGCCGGGGTCGCCGCGATCCTGCTGGCCCTGGTGTCCCTGCCGGTGTCCAACTTGGGCGGTTTCGGCCTGGGCTTCGTCCCCGCACTGATCGGCGGCGCTCTCGCACTGGCCTGGACCCCCGGGCAGCCGGAGGACGAGTCCCCGGCGCAGGAGCGGCCGACCGCGGTGGACCTGGGCAAGGCGGAGGCGATGGCGGGCTTCCAGGGCATTCCCGGACCCCGCGAGACGGAAACGGCACACGCGAGCGAGACGACTGCCCACGCCGATGGCGGGAGGAACAGTGCGGGGTGACGAGACGCAGCGGGGCGTGGCCCCAGGCGCAGAGTCCCGTGAGAGCAAGGGCCCGCGGCACGCGGCGCCCAGAAAGTCGCTGCTGAACAAGATCCAGATACCCGTCGGCAGGACGATGGCGCTGGCGGCGATGCCGACGGCCGTGTTCGTCGGGATGGGCATGGCGCCGAAGCTGGCCGTGGCCGACGAGAAGGACTTCCCCTTCGCGCCCGGGCCGTGTGTGACCCAGTCCGACGAACCCGCCGACACCGAGTCGAAGTCGCCGTCGCCCACGCCTTCGAAGACGCCTTCGCCGAGTACGTCGCCCAGCGCGACGCCCTCCGCGTCCCCGTCCGCGAAGCCGAAGCCGAAGCCGAGCGCTTCGCCGTCGGCGACCAAGCCCGCTACGACGAGCACGACGGCCCCGGCCGCCGCGCCGTCACCGACCAAGACCACGAACCCGCTGGACCCGCTGGGCGTCGGCGACGCGCTCAAGAACCTCATCAACCCCGGCAAGGACGCGCCGCCGGCGGCGACCCCGACCCCCACCCCGACGCCCACGCCCTCCACGACCGCCCCGGCGGCCCCGGACCCGGCCGCGGACGCCATCCGCGACGCGGCGAAGAAGGCCGGCGTCGGCGTCTCGGAGCTGTCCGACGAGGTCAAGGGCACCGAGAAGACCCCGAAGGACGAGACGGGCGAGGCGGCCGAGGGAGAGGACGGCTCCGAGGACACGAAGGACGCGGACGGGAAGCAACCCTTCCCGTGCCCGACCTACGACGCCAAGGCGCTGGCCGACGCCGAGCTGGAGGAGGGCATCCCGCTCCTGCCGGACGAGCCCTGGTACCTCGACAGCTCCAAGCTGACCCTCTACGGCCTGGACTACCACGGCATCGTCGAGGTGAAGACGGCCGGCGGCAAGATCAAGAAGGTCCTGAAGTTCACCGCGGAGTCGCTGGACATCAAGGACCTGTACCAGACGGTCGGCAAGGCGGGGAACGTCGCCCACCTGAAGTCCCGTCCGGGCTCCACGTCCGAGATCCGCGGCGGCACGGTGACGATGTACACCGAAAGCCTCAAGGGCAAGCTGTTCAACGTGGTCCCGGTCGAGTTCACACCGAACAGCCCGCCGCCCCTGAACGTCCCGTACGCGTTCTTCACGGACGTCAAGGTCGTCCAGGCCGGCCAGTTCGGCGGCACGCTGACGGTCCCGGGCCTGAAGAACTACATCGGCCCGCCGGAGTAGTCCCGTACGGCTCACCGCACACGCGAAACACCGAGGGCGGCACTCCGCATCACTGCGGGGTGCCGCCCTCGGTCTCTGTGCGGCAGAGTGTCGATCAGGCCTGGGGGGCGTCGCCACCCAGGTGGTGGACCCGGACCATGTTGGTGGTGCCCGGGACGCCGGGGGGCGAGCCGGCCGTGATGACCATGATGTCGCCCTGGTTGTAGCGGTTGAGCTTGAGCAGCTCGCCGTCCACCAGGTCCACCATCGCGTCGGTGTTGTCCACGTGCGGGACGACGTAGGAATCGACGCCCCAGCTCAGCGTGAGCTGGTTGCGGGTGTTGACGTCCGTGGTGAAGGCCAGGATCTGCTGCGTGGCGCGGTAGCGCGACAGGCGGCGGGCCGTGTCCCCGGACTGGGTGAAGGCGATGAGCGCCTTGCCGTCGAGGAAGTCCGCGATCTCGCAGGCCGCGCGGGCCACGGAGCCGCCCTGGGTACGGGGCTTCTTGCCCGGGACCAGCGGCTGGAGGCCCTTGGAGAGGAGCTCCTCCTCGGCCGCCGCGACGATCTTCGACATCGTCTTGACGGTCTCGATCGGGTAGGCGCCCACGGAGGACTCGGCCGACAGCATGACCGCGTCCGCACCGTCCAGGATCGCGTTGGCGACGTCGGAGGCCTCCGCGCGCGTCGGGCGGGAGTTGGTGATCATCGACTCCATCATCTGGGTCGCGACGATCACCGGCTTGGCGTTGCGGCGGCACATCTCGATGAGCCGCTTCTGGACCATCGGGACCTTCTCGAGCGGGTACTCGACGGCGAGGTCGCCACGGGCCACCATCACCGCGTCGAAGGCGTCGACCACGGCGGCCATGTTCTCGACGGCCTGCGGCTTCTCGACCTTGGCGATGACGGGGACCCGGCGGCCCTCCTCGTCCATCACCTTGTGGACGTCCTTGACGTCGTTGGCGTCGCGGACGAAGGACAGGGCGACCATGTCGCAGCCCATCCGCAGAGCGAAGCGGAGGTCGTCGACGTCCTTCTCCGACAGGGCGGGGACGTTCACGGCGGCGCCCGGCAGGTTGATGCCCTTGTGGTCCGAGATGACACCGCCCTCGATGACGATGGTCTTGACCCGGGCGCCCTCGACCTCGGTCACCCGGAGCTCGACGTTGCCGTCGTTGATCAGGATCTGGTCGCCCTTGGCGACGTCGCCCGGGAGGCCCTTGTAGGTGGTGCCGCAGATGGACTTGTCGCCCGGGACGTCCTCGGTGGTGATGGTGAACTCGTCACCGCGCACCAGCTCGACGGGACCTTCGGCGAAAGTCTCCAGACGGATCTTCGGGCCCTGGAGGTCGGCGAGGACGCCGACGGCGCGCCCGGTGTCCTCGGAGACCTGCCGGACGCGGTCGTACCGCTCCTGGTGTTCTGCCTGGGATCCGTGGCTGAAGTTGAATCGGGCCACGTTCATGCCTGCCTCGATGAGCGCTTTCAGCTGCTCATACGAGTCGACGGCGGGGCCCAGCGTGCAGACGATTTTGGAACGGCGCATGGAGCGGATCCTATCGGTTTGTTTCGTAGCGGAATATTCCGTCTGGTGGAAAGTCCAACTGACTACTGGGTAACCAGCGCGTACGCCTGGGTGGCGATCTCCAGTTCCTCATCCGTCGGGACCACCGCCACGGCCACCCGGGCATGGTCCGCCGAAATCAGCCGCGGCTCCGGGGAGCGCACCGCGTTGGCTTCGAGGTCCAACGCCAGGCCCAGTTCCGCCAGGCCGTCCAGCGCGGCTTCGCGGACCTGGTGGGCGTTCTCGCCGACCCCCGCCGTGAACACCACCGCGTCCACCCGGCCGAGCACCGCCGAGTAGGCCCCGATGTACTTCTTCAGACGGTGGACGTACGCGGCGAAGGCCAGGCTCGCCGCCTCGTCGCCCTCGTCCGCCCGCCGCAGTACCTCGCGCATGTCGTTGTCGCCGCACATGCCCAGCAGACCGCTCTTCTTGTTCAGGAGCGAATCGATCTCATCCACCGAGAAACCGCCCACCCGCGCCAGGTGGAAGATGACCGCGGGGTCGAGATCGCCCGAACGGGTACCCATGACCAGCCCCTCCAGCGGGGTCAGCCCCATGGACGTCTCCACGCACACGCCGCCCCGGACGGCCGAGGCGGAGGCGCCGTTGCCCAGGTGCAGCACGATCACGTTCACGTCCTCCACCGGCCTGCCGAGCAGCCCGGCCGTCGCCCGGGAGACGTAGGCGTGGGAGGTGCCGTGGAAGCCGTACCGCCGGATGGAGTACTCCCGCGCGGTCGCGGCGTCGATCGCGTACCGCGCCGCGTACTCCGGCATCGTCGCGTGGAAGGCGGTGTCGAAGACGGCGACCTGCGGGATGTCCGCGCGCAGCGAGCGCGCCACCTCGATGCCCGTCACGTTCGCCGGGTTGTGCAGCGGAGCCAGCGGGATCAGCTTCCGGATCTCGGCCAGCACCTCGTCGTCGATCACGGTCGGCCGGGTGAACCGCGTCCCGCCGTGCACCACCCGGTGGCCCACCGCGGCCAGTTCGGGCGAGTCCAGGCCCATCCCGTCCGCGGCGAGCTCCGCGGCCACGGCCTTCAGCGCGGCCTCGTGGTCCGCGATCGGGCCGACCTGCTCGCGCTTGCCCCCGGCGGCGCCGGGACCGGCGAGCGGCTCGTGCACCAGCCGGGAGGTCTCCTCGCCGATGCGCTCCACCAGGCCGACGGCGAGACGGGACCGGTCCGCCATGTCGAGGAGCTGGTACTTGACCGACGAGGAGCCGGAGTTGAGGACGAGTACGCGCGATGCGGTCACGATGAGGGGTCTTTCCTGGTCGTGTGGTGGTGTGGTCGTGTGGTCGTGGAGAGAGGGGGAGAGGGAGGGGCGGGATCAGACGGTGGCGGTGGGCGCCGGCGTCGCGCCCTGCGCCTGGATCGCGGTGATGGCCACGGTGGTCACGATGTCCTGGACGAGCGCGCCGCGCGAGAGGTCGTTGACCGGCTTGCGCAGACCCTGGAGCACCGGGCCGACCGCGACCGCGCCGGCCGAACGCTGCACCGCCTTGTACGTGTTGTTGCCGGTGTTGAGGTCCGGGAAGATCAGCACCGTCGCGCGGCCGGCCACCTCGGACCCGGGCAGCTTCGTCGCGGCGACCGAGGGCTCCACGGCCGCGTCGTACTGGATCGGCCCTTCGACGGCCAGGTCGGGGCGCCGCTCGCGGACGATCTCGGTGGCCTTGCGGACCTTGTCCACGTCCGCGCCCGAACCGGAGGTGCCGGTCGAGTACGAGAGCATCGCGATCCGCGGCTCCACACCGAAGGCCGCGGCGGTGGCCGCCGACTGGACGGCGATGTCGGCGAGCTGCTCGGCGCCCGGGTCCGGATTGACCGCGCAGTCCCCGTAGACCAGGACCTGGTCGGCCAGGCACATGAAGAAGACGGAGGAGACGACGGCCGCCTCCGGCCGGGTCTTGATGATCTCGAAGGCGGGCCGGATGGTCGCGGCGGTGGAGTGCACCGAGCCGGAGACCATGCCGTCGGCCAGGCCCCGCTGGACCATCAGGGTGCCGAAGTAATTGACGTCGGTGACCACGTCGTTGGCCAGCTCGACGGTCATGCCCTTGTGGGCGCGGACCTCGGCGTAGTACTCGGCGAAACCTTCCCGCAGGGCGGAGGTCGCCGGGTCGATGAGCTGCGCGCCCGAGATGTCGATGCCGAGGTCGCCGGCCTTCTTCAGGATCGCCTGCTCCTCGCCCAGCAGGGTCAGGTCGCAGACCCCCCGGCGCAGCACCACGTCCGCGGCGCGCAGCACGCGCTCCTCGGTGCCCTCGGGCAGGACGACGCGGCGGCGCTCGGAGCGGGCCCGCTCCAGCAGCTCGTGCTCGAACATCATCGGGGTGACGCGCTCCGAGCGGGCCACCGACAGCAGGTCGCGCAGCTCGCCGGTGTCCACGTGCCGCTCGAAGAGGCCGAGCGCGGTCTCCAGCTTGCGCGGGGTCGCGGAGTTCAACCGGCTCTGCAGCGAGAAGAGTTCGGCGGCGGTCGGGAAGCTGTTGCCGGTCACCGACACCACCGGCGTGCCCGGCGCCAGCTTCGAGGCCAGCGTCAGGATGTCCTTGCCCGGGCGCTCGTTCAGGGTGAGCAGCACACCGGCGATCGGCGGGGTGCCCGAGCTGTGCGCGGCCAGCGCGCCGACGACCAGGTCGGAGCGGTCGCCGGGGGTGACGACCAGGCAGCCCGGCGTCAGGGCGTTCAGGAAGTTCGGCAGCATGGCGCCGCCGAAGACGAAGTCCAGGGCGTCGCGGGCCAGCCCTGCCTCGTCGCCGAGGAGCACCTCGCCGCCGAGCGCCCGGGTGATCTGGGCGACGGTCGGGGCGGACAGCGACTTGTCGTCCGGCAGGACGTAGCAGGGTACGGGGAGCCGGGCGGCGAGCCGCTCGGCTATGAGGTCGCGGTCCTGCGCGGCCACCCGGTTGACGACCATCGCGACGACGTGGCAGCCCAGGCCCTCGTAGGCGCGGAAGGCGTTGCTGGTCTCCGCGCGCACGGCCTCGGCGGGGTGCTTGGTGCCGCCCACCACGGGGACGACGACCGCGCCCAGCTCGTTGGCGAGGCGGGCGTTGAGCGCCAGCTCGTCGGGGAGGTTCGTGTCCGCGTAGTCGGTGCCGAGGACCAGCATGACCTCGTAGTCGCGGGCCACCCGGTGATAGCGGTCGACCAGCCGGGAGACCAGTTCGTCGGTGCCCTTCTCGGCCAGGATCGCCGAGGCCTCCTGGTACTCCATCCCGTAGGCCGTCGCGGCGTCCTGGTCGATCCGGTAGCGGGCCTTGAGGAGGTCGAAGAGGCGGTCGGGTGCGTCGTGGAGCAACGGACGGTAGACGCCGACCCGGCCCGTCTGCCGGGTCAGGAGCTCCATGATCCCCAGCTCGACGACCTGGCGGCCGTCCCCCCGCTCGATACCGGTCACGTACACGCTGCGCGTCACGCGTGCTCTCCGTCCCATGCTGTGAATGTCGTTTTAGTGCGGCTTGACCTCTTGACAATACCTCTGTCAGTGGATAGGGCGCCCGCCGGAGAAATGCCTGGCCGGGAGGGTCGAAGGGCCTGGCGGGCGGAGGAGCAGAAGACGCGGGGCACCCCCGGCCCGTGGAAGAATCGGAGTGGCTTCATCATGACGCCCTTCACAGGTACGGCAGGAGACACAGGACGATGCGTATCGGAGTTCTCACCGCAGGCGGCGACTGTCCGGGCCTGAACGCCGTCATCCGTTCGGTCGTACACCGGGCCCTGGTCGGACACGGGGACGAGGTCATCGGTTTCGAGGACGGTTTCAAGGGCCTCCTCGACGGCAACTTCCGCCCCCTCGACATCAATGCCGTCAGTGGCATCCTCGCCCGCGGCGGCACGATCCTCGGTTCGGCGCGCATGGAGCGCGCCCGCCTCCACGAAGCCGCCGAGAACGCGCAGGAGCTGGCGACGCGCTACGGGATCGACGCCCTCATCCCGATCGGCGGCGAAGGCACCCTGACCGCCGCCCGGATGCTGTCGGACGCCGGGATGCCGGTCGTCGGCGTCCCCAAGACCATCGACAACGACATCTCCTCCACCGACCGCACCTTCGGCTTCGACACCGCCGTCATGGTCGCCACCGAGGCCATCGACCGCCTCAAGACCACCGCCGAATCGCACCAGCGCGTGATGGTCGTCGAGGTCATGGGCCGCCACGCGGGCTGGATCGCCCTGGAGTCCGGCATGGCCGGCGGCGCCCACGGGATCTGCCTGCCGGAACGCCCCTTCGAGGTGGACGCCCTGGTGAAGATGGTGGAGGAACGCTTCTCCCGCGGCAAGAAGTTCGCCGTCGTCTGCGTCGCCGAGGGCGCGCACCCGGCCGAGGGCTCCATGCCGTACGAGAAGGGCGCGATCGACCAGTACGGTCACGAGCGCTTCGCCGGCATCGGCAACCGCCTCGCGGTCGAACTGGAGCGGCGCCTCGGCAAGGAGGCCCGCCCCGTCATCCTCGGTCACGTCCAGCGCGGCGGCACGCCCACCGCCTACGACCGCGTCCTCGCGACCCGCTTCGGCTGGCACGCCGTCGAGGCCGTCCACCGCGGCGACTTCGGCAACATGACCGCCCTGCGCGGCACCGACATCGTGATGGCCCCCCTCGCCGACGCGATCACGGAGCTGAAGACCGTCCCCGAGGAGCGCATGTACGAGGCCGAGTCGGTCTTCTAGGAGCTGCCGTGCAGTGACCTCCGGCCTACGCCGTACCGCCCGCCAGCTGCCAGAAGCGGTCCACGATGTCGAGGAGGAACTCCCGGCCCGCGTCCCCGCTGGCGGCCTCGCCCTGACCGCCCCAGCTGAGCGTCGCCACCATCCGCGACTGGTAGTCCCCGTGCAGCTGCTCCAGCATCCGCTCCAGGTGGTGCTTGGGGATCGGCAGCAGCTTGCCCAGCGGTTTCACGTACGCCTGCCAGCGCGTGGTCACCGCACTGCGCAGCAGGTCGGCCAGCTCCTCGTGCTTGCCGGTCGCCGTCACGAACTGGGCCAGCGTCAGACCCAGCACCGTGGCGAGGGCGGCGGACTGCCGCTCGTTGCCCTTCCAGCGTCCGGTGTCCTCCATCTTCTGGTACGCGTTCGTCTCCAGGCCGACCCGCCGGGCCAGGTCGTCCGCGGCCAGCCCCCGGGAGATCCGGTGCTCCCGCAGGGTGACCGGCTCGGCGAGCAGCTCGCCGGGCGCACACCACAGGACGCCGGCGAGCGCCGTGAGCTCGGCGGAGGAGGGGGATATCTCCCCACGTTCCCAGGCCAGTACGGTCTCGGGCGCGACGACGAGTCCGTACTGGGCACGCAGGCCGTAGGCGACGTGTCCGGGAGCCATACCCAGGGCCGCGCGCAGGCGACGCGCGGCGGGGGCATTGAAAGGTGGGCTGGAGTGCACACCGCACACCGTAGGAGTGGCCGGGCTGCGGCGCCTACGGACCAAACAAACAAGCCAATATCTCGGAGGAACGTCCTATGAAGTGAAGGGCTTTGGGCCGTTTTCCCTGCGACTGTCCGGTAATCGGTGCGCTCGAAGATCCTTTACATGGGTACGGTTCCAGCCAGCGCCCGGCGGCGCAAGGCCCGTCACAGCCTTCACACAACTTGAACCGGACTCCTCTCCCGTACGTGACCCCTTGTGGGGCCCTCGCATACGGGGGTGGCGAGGGCCCCCACCTCCACCCCCTGTCCCTTGCCTTGACCTCGGCGTCAAGGATTACGGTCGCCCCATGCGCATCGGCGAACTGGCGGAGCGGGCCGGGACCAGCACCCGGACGCTGAGGTACTACGAGTCCCGCGGGCTGCTGCCCGCACGGCGGACGAGCAACGGCTACCGGACCTACGACGAGGAAGACCTGCGGCTGCTGCGCCAGATCCGCATGCTCCAGGACTTCGGCTTCGAGCTGGAGGAGACCCGGCCCTTCGTGGACTGCCTGCGGGCCGGCCACCCCGCCGGGGACTCCTGCCCGGCCTCCCTCGCCGTCTACCGGCGCAAGCTCGCCGAGCTGGACGGCCTGATCGGCCAGCTGGCCGACGTACGGGAGCAGGTCGCACGGCAGCTCGCCGCCGCCGAGGAGGCCGCCGGGGAAGCCGCGACGCCGCACTGCGAAATGACCGGATGACCGACCGAGAGGGGAACACGACATGATCCACGCCCAGGGAGTCGCGGAAGTGACCGACGCGGACTTCGAGGCCGAGGTGCTGGCGGAGCGGGACCGTCCCGTCCTCGTGGAGTTCACGGCCGACTGGTGCGGCCCCTGCCGCCAGCTCGCGCCCGTGCTGTCCGCGATCGCCGCCGAGGAGGCCGGCCGGCTCAAGGTCGTGCAGATCGACGCGGACAGCAACCCCGGCACCGTCACGCGGTACGGGGTGCTGTCCATGCCGACCATGCTCGTCTTCCGCGACGGCGAGCCCGTCCAGCAGATGGTCGGGGCCCGCGCCAAGCGCAAGCTGCTCCAGGAGCTGGAGGAGCAGCTCGCGCCCGTGGGCTAGAGCGCCCTCAAGGGCCTGAACCAGACCGTCGCCAGCGGCGGGAGGGTCATGCGCAGGCTCACCGGGCGGCCCTGCGCCGGCACCGGCTCGGGCCGCAGCGGCTGCGTGTGGTGGACGCCGCTGCCGCCGTAGACCTCCAGGTCGGTGTTGAGCACCTCCCGCCACAGCGGCACCTCCTCCGGCACGCCGATCCGGTAGGCGTGCCGGACCACGGGCGAGAAGTTCGACACGCACAGGAGCGGCGAGCCGTCCTGCGCGTACCGCAGGAAGGCGAAGACGTTGTCCTCCGCCGCGTCCGCCTCCACCCACGCGAAGCCCTCCGGCACGGTGTCCCGCTCCCACAGCGCCGGCGTCTGCCGGTACCCGCGGTTCAGGTCGCGCACCAGGTCCCGTACGCCCCGGTGGTCGCCGGCCGCCGAGTACGAGGAGTCCAGCAGCCACCAGTCCGGCCCGTGCGCCTCCCGCCACTCGGAGCCCTGGGCGAACTCCTGCCCCATGTAGAGGAGCTGCTTGCCGGGGTGCGCCCACATGAAGCCGAGGTACGCCCGGTGCGAGGCCCGCTGCTGCCACCAGTCCCCGGGCATCTTCGACACCAGCGAGCCCTTGCCGTGCACCACCTCGTCGTGCGAGATCGGCAGGACGTAGTTCTCGCTGAAGGCGTAGATCATCCCGAAGGTCATGTCGTGGTGGTGGTACTTGCGGTGGACCGCGTCCTTCGACATGTACCGCAAGGTGTCGTGCATCCAGCCCATGTTCCACTTCATGCCGAAGCCGAGCCCGCCGCTGTCCGTCGGCCGGGTGACCCCGTTCCACGCCGTGGACTCCTCGGCGATCGTCACCACGCCCGGGCAGCGCCGGTACACGGTGGCGTTCATCTCCTGGAGCATGCCCACCGCGTCCCAGTTCTCGCGCCCGCCGTGCTCGTTGGGCGACCACTGGCCCTCCTCGCGCGAGTAGTCGAGGTAGAGCATCGAGGCCACCGCGTCCACGCGCAGCCCGTCGATGTGGAACTCCTCGCACCAGTACACGGCGTTGGCGACGAGGAAGTTGCGGACCTCCTTGCGGCCGTAGTCGAACTCGAGCGTCCCCCAGTCCGGGTGCGCCGCTCGCCGCGGGTCGTGGTGCTCGTACAGCGGCCGCCCGTCGAACTCCGCGAGCGCCCAGTCGTCGCGCGGGAAGTGCGCGGGCACCCAGTCGACGATCACCCCGATCCCGGCCTGGTGCAGCGCGTCCACGAGGAAGCGGAAGTCGTCCGGCGTACCCATCCGCGAGGTCGGCGCGTAGAAGCCCGTGACCTGGTAGCCCCACGAGCCGCCGAAGGGATGCTCGGCGATCGGCATCATCTCCACGTGCGTGAAGCCCAGCTCCTTGACGTACGAGGGGAGCTGCTCGGCGATCTGCCGGTAGGAGAGCCCGGGCCGCCAGGACCCCAGGTGCAGTTCGTACACCGAGAAGGGGGCCTCGTGCGCCGGCCGGGCGCCGCGCTCCGCCATCCACGCCGCGTCCTGCCACTCGTACCCGGAGGCGGTGACCACCGAGGCGGTCGCCGGGGGGACCTCCGCGGACCGGGCCATCGGGTCGGCGCGCAGGGTGTGACTGCCGTCCGGGCGCGTGATGTCGTACTTGTAGAGCGCCCCGGCGCCCACGCCGGGCAGGAAGAGCTCCCACACGCCCGTCGCGCCGAGCGAGCGCATCGGGTAGGCGCCGGAGTCCCAGTACGAGAAGTCCCCGGCGATCCGCACCCCCTGGGCGTTCGGCGCCCACACCGTGAACCGGGTCCCGGCCACGCCCTGGTGCTCCATGGGCTGGGCGCCGAGCGCCTTCCACAACTGCTCGTGGCGTCCCTCGCCGATCAGGTGCAGGTCCAGCTCGCCGAGGGCGGGCAGGAAGCGGTACGGGTCGTGGATCTCCAGATCGTCGCCGTCGTACGTCACCAGCAGCCGGTACTCCGGCACCCCGGTCAGCGGCAGCAGCCCGGAGAACAGCCCGTCGCCCTCGTCGAAGAGCTCGGCCCGCAGTCCCTTGGCGAGGATGGCGACAGCCTTGGCGTAGGGGCGCAGCACGCGGAAGACCACCCCGCCCCGCTGGGCATGGGCACCCAGCACCGCGTGCGGATCGTGGTGGCGGCCCTCCAGCAGGCGGGCCCGTTCCTCCCCGCCGAGCACGGGCGCCTGCCGGACCCCGTGCGGAGGGGCGGCGCGGCGGGCCCGGGGCGCGCGGGGCTTCTTCGCCGCCGCCGCGGGGGCGGGTGCGGTTTCGTCGCGGACGGTCGGTGACGGCTGTCGTGCGGCGCTCACGCGAGCGGCCTCCTCGGGGGCTTCGGATGCGGATGGGGGTGCGGATGCGGATGCGGATGCGGGGAGATGGAGCCGGATGCGGGCGGGGTTGGCGGCACGCGGTGGGCGGGTCGCGAGGGTTCCGAGAGCCGTCGGATCGCGGCCATCGGGACGTGCAGCCAGTCGGGGCGGTGCCGGGACTCGTAGCGGGCCTCGTACACCGCCTTGTCGGTCTCGTACGCGCGCAGGAGTACGGGGTCCTCGCGGGGGTCCCGGCCGGTGGTACGGGCGTAGCCCTCGCAGAAGGCGGTCCGGCAGTCGTCCGCCCAGGCGGGGGCGAACGGCCGGTGCGAGCGGGCGGCGTAGTCGAAGGAGCGCAGTATCCCGGCGATGTCGCGGACCGCCGGTTCGGGACGGCGCCGGTCGGCCAGCGGCCGGGCCGGTTCGCCCTCGAAGTCGATCAACGCCCAGCTGCCGTCCAGGGTGCGCAGGGTCTGACCCAGATGGAGGTCGCCGTGGATCCGCTGGGCGGGCACCCCCGCCCCCCGGGACGCGGCCAGCGCGTCGAAGGCCCCCCGCAGCCCCGCCTCGTAGGGCCGCAGCGCGGCCACCTCCCGGGCGGTGGCGGCCAGCCGTGCGGTCATCCCGGCGGCCAGCCGGGCCGTCTGCTCCGGGCCGAGCGCGACGGTGGGCAGGGCGGCGGCGAGCGCGCTGTGCACCTCGGCGGTGGCCCGGCCGAGCGCGTGCGCCTCGGCGGTGAAGTCGGCCCCGGCGTCGAGCCGGCGCAGCGCGAGCTGCCAGCCGTCGTCGGAGCCGCGCAGGTACGGCTGGAGCACGCCCAGGGTCAGCGGTTCGCTCCCGGGCGGCTCGGCCTCGTACCAGGCGACGGGCGCCGGGACGCGGGCGCAGCCGGCGGCGGCCAGCGCGCGCGGTAGCTCCAGGTCCGGATTGACCCCCGGGCCGACCCGGCGGAACACCTTGAGGATGAACGAATCTCCGTAGATCAGCGACGAGTTGGTCTGCTCCCCGGACAGCGGCCGGGGCGCGAGCCCCGCCGGGATCGGCGTGGCCGGATCCCGGTCGAAGCGCAGCGGGCCGAGCGCGCCGGGGGAGCGCAGCCGCTCCAGCAGCATGGCCGCGAGCCGGGGGTCGCCCAGCGCCTCGTAGACCACCCGGCCGGCGTACGGGCCGTGCTCGGCGTGGCCGATCAGGGTGGGCGCGAGCGCGGGCGGCAGGGCCGGGCGGATGCCCAGCAGCAGTTGGTAGCAGTCCCCGTCGACGTCGAGGAGCAGGTGCAGCAGTCCGGGGGTGGAGCCCGGCGGCAGCAGCTCGGCCGCCGAGACGGTCCTGAGCCTGCTGATGGTGCGGCCCTTGCCCGCGAACCAGCGCTGTGCGGGCAGCCAGTCCCTGAGCATCGGTTCCAGCGGGGCGATCCCGGCGGCCCGGTCGGCCGTCAGCCGGCTCCGGGCGGATGCAGCCTCCGACATGGCGTCGCGTCCTTTCCCCGGGCCGTCACAGAATGCGCAGAGTGTCCCGGATGCGCGGCAGTTGCTTATCCGGCATGTGCGAGTGTCGGGTCAGGATGATCCGTACAGGGGCGGGCGGTTGACCCATTCGAGCGGCCCGCCCCGTACCCGGCCGCTACTCGGAGCGCTGAGCGGACCGCGCTTGGGTCCGCACTTCGGTCCGCAGCCGGAACCAGTAGAAGCCGTGTCCCGCCAGGGTCAGCAGGTACGGCCACTCGCCGATCGGCGGGAAGCGCACGTCACCCGTGAGCTCCAGCGGGACCCGCCCGTTGAACGACCGCAGATCCAGCTCGGTGGGCTGCGCGAAGCGCGAGAAGTTGTGCACGCACAGCACCAGGTCGTCCCCGAACTCGCGCAGGAACGCGAGTACCGCCGGGTTGGACGACGGCAGTTCGGTGTACGAGCCGAGTCCGAAGGCGGGGTTGGCCTTGCGGATCTCGATCAGCCGCCGGGTCCAGTGCAGCAGTGAGGAGGGCGACGCCATGGCCGCCTCGACATTGGTGACCTGGTACCCGTAGACCGGGTCCATGATGACCGGCAGGTTCAGCCTGCCCGGATCGCACGAGGAGAAACCGGCGTTGCGGTCCGGAGTCCACTGCATGGGGGTGCGGACGCCGTCGCGGTCGCCCAGCCAGATGTTGTCGCCCATGCCGATCTCGTCGCCGTAGTAGAGCACCGGCGAGCCCGGCAGCGACAGCAGCAGGGCGGTGAACAGCTCCATCTGGTTGCGGTCGTTGTCCAGGAGCGGGGCGAGCCGGCGCCGGATGCCGATGTTGGCCCGCATCCGCGGGTCCTTGGCGTATTCGGCGTACATGTAGTCGCGTTCTTCGTCCGTGACCATTTCGAGGGTGAGCTCGTCGTGGTTGCGCAGGAAGATGCCCCACTGGCAGCGGTCCGGGATCGCCGGTGTCTTGGCCAGGATTTCGGAGACGGGGTAGCGGGATTCTCTTCGTACGGCCATGAAGATGCGGGGCATGACGGGGAAGTGGAAGGCCATGTGGCACTCGTCCCCGCCCTTCGCGAAGTCCCCGAAGTAGTCCACGACGTCCTCGGGCCACTGGTTGGCCTCGGCGAGCAGCACGGTGTCCGGGTAGTGCGCGTCGATCTCCGCCCGGACCCGCTTGAGGAGCTCGTGCGTGCGCGGCAGGTTCTCGCAGTTGGTCCCCTCCTCGGCGTACAGGTACGGGACGGCGTCGAGCCGGAACCCGTCGATGCCGAGGTCCAGCCAGAAGCGCAGGGCGGAGATGATCTCCTCCTGCACGGCCTTGTTCTCGTAGTTGAGGTCCGGCTGGTGCGAGAAGAAGCGGTGCCAGTAGTACTGCTTGCGTACCGGGTCGTAGGTCCAGTTCGAGGTCTCGGTGTCGACGAAGATGATGCGGGCGTCCTGGTACTGCTTGTCGTTGTCGGCCCACATGTAGTAGTCGCCGTACGGGCCGTCCGGGTCCTTGCGCGACTGCTGGAACCACTCGTGCTGGTCGCTGGTGTGGTTCATGACGAAGTCGATGATCACGCGCATGCCGCGGGTGTGGGCTGCGTCCACGAACTCCACGAAGTCGGCGAGGTCGCCGAACTCGGGGAGCACGGAGGTGTAGTCGGAGACGTCGTAGCCCCCGTCGCGCAGGGGTGAGGCGAAGAACGGCGGCAGCCAGAGGCAGTCGACGCCGAGCCACTGGAGGTAGTCCAGCTTGGCGGTGAGCCCCTTGAGGTCCCCGACGCCGTCGCCGTTGCTGTCGTGGAAGGAGCGGACGAGGACCTCGTAGAAGACGGCCCGCTTGAACCAGTCGGGATCGCGGTCCTTCGCGGGGGTGTCCTCGAACGTGTCGTGGACGGGATCGTTGATCATCATGTGGTGGGTGACCCTCCGGTGGGCGGGGACGGTCGCAGAGCGGCCAGTACGTGCGCGGGCGTGCGGCCCGGCTCTAGGCGCACGTAGTTCGCCCTGCCCCAGTGATAGGTCTCGCCGGTGAGCTCGTCGCGCACCGCGAGGGACCCGTGCCAGTCGAGGCCGAGTACCGGCATGTCCAACGACACCGTCGCCTCCTGGGTGTGGTGCGGATCGAGGTTGACGACCACCAGTACGGAATTGGCTCCGGCGTGCTTCGAATAGGCGATCACCTGTTCGTTGTCGGTCGTGTGGAAGTGGATGTCGCGCAGCTGCTGAAGTGCCGGATTGCGCCGGCGCAGCCGGTTCAGGGCGGTGATCAGCGGGGTGATACTGCGGCCCTCGCGGTCGGCGGCGGCCCAGTCGCGCGGCCGGAACTCGTACTTCTCGGAGTTCAGGTACTCCTCGCTGCCCTCGCGCACCGGGCTGTTCTCGCAGAGCTCGTAACCGGCGTAGACCCCCCAGGAGGGGGAGAGGGTGGCGGCGAGGACCGCCCGTACCTCGAAAGCGGGACGGCCGCCCTTCTGCAGGTACTCGTGCAGGATGTCCGGCGTGTTGACGAAGAAGTTCGGCCGCATGACCGAGGCGGAGTGGGTCGAGGAGAGCTCGGTCAGGTATTCGGTCAGCTCGGCCTTGGTGTTGCGCCAGGTGAAGTACGTGTACGACTGCTGGAAGCCGACGGAGGCCAGCGCGCGCATCATCGCGGGACGGGTGAAGGCCTCGGCCAGGAAGATCACGTCGGGGTCGGACTTGTTGATGTCCGCGATCACCTTCTGCCAGAAGACCACCGGCTTGGTGTGCGGGTTGTCCACCCGGAAGATGCGGACGCCGTGGTCCATCCAGTACCGCAGGATCCGGCACGTCTCCTTGACGATGCCGGCCATGTCGGTGTCGAAGTGGACCGGGTAGATGTCCTGGTACTTCTTCGGCGGGTTCTCGGCGTACGCGATCGTTCCGTCGGCGCGGTGACGGAACCATTCCGGGTGCTTCTCCACCCAGGGGTGGTCGGGGGAGCACTGCAGGGCGAAGTCCAGCGCGATCTCCATGCGCAGCTCGCGGGCGCGCGCGACGAAGGCGTCGAAGTCCTCGATGGTGCCCAGCTCGGGGTGGACGGCGTCGTGCCCGCCCTCAGTGGAGCCGATGGCCCACGGCACGCCCGGGTCCCAACTCCCGGCCGACAGCGTGTTGTTCGGGCCCTTCCGGTACGTGCTCCCGATCGGGTGGATGGGCGGCAGGTAGACCACGTCGAAGCCCATCGCG
Organism: Streptomyces sp. NPDC028910; assembly: GCF_055564955.1. Lineage (NCBI taxonomy): Bacteria > Bacillati > Actinomycetota > Actinomycetes > Kitasatosporales > Streptomycetaceae > Streptomyces > Streptomyces sp. NPDC028910. The sequence continues at coordinate 263,573 of NZ_JBVHVF010000005.1, forward strand.
GCGATCGCGGGCAGTCGCTCCGCGGCGGTCCGGAAGGTGCCGCTGACGGGGGCCTCGCCGGGCTCCAGCACCGCTCCCTCGGAGCGCGGGAACATCTCGTACCAGGAGCCGAAGAGGGCCCGCTTGCGCTCGACGAGCAGGGGAAGCGGCTTGGAGGCGGTGACCAGCTCCCGGTAGGGGCGCCTGGCGAGCGCGGCGTCCACGGCGGGGTCCAGGGCGGCCGCGTACCGTTCGGCGGCCGGCCGGTCCTCGTCCCGCATGATGTCGGCGGCGCTCAGCACGGCCTGGCGGCCGTCGCGCTTGGGAATCCGGGTGCCGGCCCGCTCGTAGAGCTCCGCGCCCTCCAGCAGCATGAGCCCGGTGTCCATCCCGGCGGGGATCTTGATCGCGGCGTGGGCCCGCCAGGTGGCCACCGGGTCGCTCCACGCCTCGACGGTGTACGTCCACCTCCCCTCGACCTCGGCGGACACCCTGGCCCCCCACCGGTCGGTGCCGGGGGCGAGTTCGCGCAGCGGCACGGGGGGCCGCAGCCGCCCGCTCGGATCGCGAAGGACGAGGTGCGCGGCAACGGCGTCGTGCCCCTCGCGGAACACGGTGGCGGAGATCTCGAAGACCTCGTCCACGACCGCCTTTGCGGGTCTGGCGCCGCAGTCGACGGCGGGGCGGACGTCCAGCACGGGAATGCGACCGATCATGATGGGCTCACCTGGGGGCAGTTCGCGGGACTCGGTGACAACAGGCCAGCCAGTATCACGGCTGGTAGTGCACGCTCTGTTCGCTCTGTTTCTAGCCGCTCGGTGGACGGCTGCGCTGCGGGCATGGCCGCTCCTGTCCGCGTTCACTCGGGTGGCGGGGAGAGGGTTTGTGGGCGGGTGCGCCGTGCGTGTACGACGTGTACCCGGGGAGCCCTTCCCACTCTCACCCCGCCCAATCCGCCCGCTTGGTTAACTACTCGTACGTAGTGGCACGGGCAATACCAAGCCCCGGGTCGACATCCGACGGGGCTCCGTCAAGTCGGCCGGGACTAGGTGACGTAGGGGCGGACACCACCAGTCCCAGGGGTCTCCCGGGTCCCTCGCGGACCGTCGCCGCGGCCGCACAGGGCACAATGAGCCCTTGTCCCGAGAGGCCGGGAGTACGCACGTTCCGGGGGTGAAGATGTGGGCGAAGATGTCCTCCACTGCTGTGCCGGAGGCCGACAGGTTCGAGTGGTTCGCCGACATCGTCGCCACCGCGCTGGCGCCGACGCAGCTCCACGAACCCCCCGTCGCCGGATTCCGGGCGGAGGCCGCCGCGCTCGAACTGGACGCCGTACAGCTGTCGACCTTCGCGTGCACCCCCGTGCAGTCCCGGCGCACGGCGGCGCAGGTCAGGCAGAACGACCCGGAGAGGTACCAGTTCTCGCTCATCACGGGATGCCCCATGTGGATGACGCAGAACCGCAACGAGTCCGAGCTGACCGCCGGCGACATGGTGCTCCTGGACACCTCGCACCCGTACGCGGCCGGTGCCCGGGCCGGGGGTGACAGCCGGACCGGGGGCGACGTCCGGACCGGAGGTGACGCGATCCGGAATATCGTCATACAGATGCCCAGGAGCGCGCTGCCCCTCCCCGCCGACAGGATGGACCGGCTGCTCGCCCAGCGGATCTCCGGAGAGACCGGGATGGGCGCGATCCTGGCCCAGTTCATGCGCTCCCTCGGATCACACGGAGCCGAATGCGGTCCCCAGGACCTCGCCCGGCTGGGAAGGGTCGCGGTCGACCTGGTCACCGCGTGCCTGGCCGAGCGCAGCGACACCCACGACGAGCTCCCCTCCGAGTCGCGCCCCCGTGTCCTGATGGAGCGGATCAACGCCTTCATCGAGCACAACCTGGGCGACCCGGACCTGACCCCACAGGCCATCGCGGCCCGCCACCACATCTCCGTGCGCCGCCTGCACCTGTTGTTCCAGGACCAGGAGGAGAGTGTCGCGGCCTCCGTCCGGCGGCGCCGTCTGGAACGCTGCCACGCCGACCTCTCCCGGCCCGAACTGCTCGGCCGCCCCATCCACGCCATCGCCGCCCGCTGGGGCTTCGCCAACGCGGCCGCCTTCAGCCGCGCCTTCCGCGAGGCGTACGGCATCAGCCCCAGCGAACAGCGCGCGTACGCCGAGGCGGCGGTCCGGCCGCACCCGGGGTCGTCGCCGTAGGGGAAGCTTCCGGCCCCGGGACGCGCGCCGTTCGCGCGAGGGACAATGCCCCATGGACTCGCAGGCACTGCACGCATGGATCGGCGCACGGCTGCGGGCGGCCGACCCCCGGCTGCGGGAGGCGGCCGCACGGGAGGCGGCGGCCGCGGTGTGGGACCCGGACCAGGAGCGGTACCTGGCCTCCGCGCTGGCCGACGCCGCCTGCCGGGAGGACGATCCGGCCGCCCTGGCGGCGGAGATCGACGCGCTGCCCGCCGTCGAACCGGCCCTGGACGACGCCGCGCTGAACCGACTCGCCGGGCTCGCCGCCGGATCCCCGGTGGCGGCCGCGCTGCTCGCACGGGCGGCGCGGCTGCAGATCTCCGGGCCGGCGGAGCCCATCGGCGACGCGACGCGGGTCCTCGTGCGCTGCCTGCGCGGAATCCCGCACACCGGGCTCCCGCTGCGCACCCCGGGCGGGGCATGGGTGGTGCTGGAGCGGATCGACTTCTACGGGAGGGCCGTGGACCGGCTGGATCCCGGCTGCACGGCGCGGGTGTTGCTGTCGGGCTGCGGCGCGCGCGGACTGGCCGAATGGGACCGCCTGGACGCCGAACCCCGGGCACGGGAGTCCGTACGGGGCCTGCGCGCGCCCGACCCCCGGCTGCGGGAGCGGGCAGCCGAGGAGATCTCGGACCGGCCGGACTCCTGGGCGCCCGAGGTGGGCCGCTACCTGTGCGGCGCGCTGGCCCGGGCCGCCGTACGGGAGCCGGACCGGGACGCGCTGGAGTCCCAGCTGAACGCGCTGCTCCAGCTGGGCGTCCACCTGGCGGAGCCCGCGTACGCCCTGCTGCGCACGCTGGAGCGCGCCGCGCTGCCCGAGGTGCTGCGGCCGTACCTGGACGACCTGTTGGAGGCGGGCCGGCCCGATGCCGTGCGATGAGACACCCGCCGCGCCCGGGTCTGCGCACGCGAGGGACGCCCGGCGGGGGCGGCCACCACGTACCTTCCACGGCGGTCCGAGCGCGTCCTCCCGTACATCCGTTCCGTGGCGGACCTCACCGGCGCGGGTTGCCGCGGGGGTCCTCGAAGGCCGCCCGGCGGGAGGCGCCATGGCCCGAACCGGCGGGCGTCGCTAGCCTTCCCGGGGTGATGCGCGGGTGCACAGCGTGGTGCGGCCGCTCCGATCCGCAATCCCCTGCGAAGGTGGAACGTGTGAAGGCTATCCGTCGATTCACCGTGCGCCCCGTCCTCCCGGAACCCCTGCTGCCGCTCACCGGCCTCGCGCGCAACCTGCGCTGGTCGTGGCATACAGAGACCCGGGAACTCTTCCAATCCGTCGACCCCGAGGGCTGGCAGGCCGCCGGCGGCGACCCCGTCCGGCTCCTCGGCGCGGTCTGCGCCGACCGGCTCGCGGAACTGGCCGGAGACCGCCGGTTCCTGCGGCGGCTCGCCGTCGCCGCCGCCGACCTCGATGACTACCTGAACGGCGGGAGGTGGTACCAGAGCCGGGAGAACGGCGCGGAACTGCCCGCCGCCATCGCCTATTTCTCGCCCGAATTCGGGATCACCGCCGCCCTGCCGCAGTACTCCGGCGGCCTCGGCATCCTCGCCGGGGACCACCTGAAGGCCGCCAGCGACCTCGGCGTCCCGCTCATCGGAGTGGGACTCCTCTACCGGCACGGCTACTTCCGGCAGTCGCTGTCCCGCGACGGCTGGCAGCAGGAGCACTACCCCGTCCTCGATCCCAACGAACTCCCGCTCGGCCTGCTCCGCCAGGACGACGGGACCCCCGCCCGGGTCTCGCTGACCCTGCCCGGCGGGCGCGCCCTGCACGCGCACATCTGGCAGGCCCGCGTCGGGCGGGTGCCGCTGCTGCTGCTGGACTCCGACGTCGAGGACAACGACGCCGCGGCCCGCGAGGTGACCGACCGGCTCTACGGCGGCGGCAGCGACCACCGGCTGCTCCAGGAGATGCTGCTGGGCATCGGCGGTGTCCGCGCCGTCCGGCTGTACTGCGGGCTCACCGGCCACCCCGAGCCCGAGGTCTTCCACACCAACGAGGGCCACGCCGGCTTCCTCGGTCTCGAACGCATAAGGGAACTGGAGCGGGAGCGCGGACTCGGCTTCGACGCCGCCGTCGAGGCGGTGCGCGCCGGAACCGTGTTCACCACGCACACCCCCGTCCCGGCCGGGATCGACCGCTTCGACCGGGCCCTGGTCGCCCGGCACTTCGGGGACGGCGGGGAGCTGGCCGGCGTACCGGTCGAGCGGATCCTGGAGCTGGGCGCCGAGAGCTATCCCGGGGGCGACCCGGGGGTGTTCAACATGGCGGTGATGGGACTGCGGCTGGCCCAGCGGGCCAACGGGGTGTCCACCCTGCACGGCGCGGTCAGCCGGGAGATGTTCGCCGGGCTGTGGCCCGGCTTCGACCCGGCCGACGTGCCCATCACCTCCGTGACCAACGGGGTGCACGCCCCGACCTGGGTGGCCCCCGAGGTGGTCCGGCTCGGCGCCCGCCAGATCGGCGCGGGCCGCACCGAGGACGCCCTGTCGGTCGGCGGTTCCCAGCGCTGGGACGCGGTCGCCGACATCCCCGACCAGGACGTGTGGGATCTGCGGCGGGTGCTCCGCGAGCAGCTGGTGCAGGAGGTGCGCGACCGGCTGCGGGCCTCGTGGCTCCAGCGCGGGGCCGCCGCCGCCGAACTGGGCTGGGTGGACTCCGTACTGGACCCCGACGTGCTGACCATCGGCTTCGCCCGGCGCGTGCCCTCGTACAAGAGGCTGACGCTGATGCTGCGCGACCCGGACCGGCTGCGCAGGCTGCTGCTGGACCCCGACCGGCCGGTGCAGATCGTCGTGGCCGGCAAGGCGCATCCGGCCGACGACGGCGGGAAGCGGCTCGTGCAGGAACTGGTGCGGTTCGCGGACGACCCGCGGGTGCGGCACCGGATCGTCTTCCTGCCCGACTACGGCATGGCCATGGCGCAGAAGCTCTACCCGGGCTGCGACGTCTGGCTGAACAATCCGCTGCGGCCGCTGGAGGCGTGCGGCACGAGCGGGATGAAGGCCGCGCTGAACGGCTGCCTCAACCTGTCCGTGCTGGACGGGTGGTGGGACGAGTGGTTCGAGCCGGACTTCGGCTGGGCCATCCCGACCGCCGACGGCCTCGGCGCGGACGAGGACCGGCGCGACCACCTGGAGGCGAACGCCCTCTACGAGTTGATCGAGGGGCGGGTCGCGCCCACGTTCTACGAGCGGGCCGGGAGGGCAGGGCTTCCGGTGCGGTGGATCGAGATGGTCCGGCGTACGCTCGCCTCACTGGGGCCGAAGGTGCTCGCCGGGCGGATGGTGCGGGAGTACGTGGAACGGCTGTACGCGCCGGCCGCGCTCGCCCACCGGGCCCTCACCGCCGAGGCGGCGCGCGACCTCGCCTGGTGGAAGGGGCGGGTCCGCGCGGCCTGGCCACGGGTCTCGGTCGACCACGTGGAGGCGCTGGCCGCGGCTCCCGTGAACGGCACCGCCGAGCTGGGGGCCACCCTGACCCTGCGGGTGCACGTGGCGCTGGACGCGCTGGCGCCCGAGGACGTGGAGGTGCAGGCCGTCGCCGGCCGGGTGGATCCGCAGGACGTGATCCGGGACGGGCGGACCTTCCCGCTCAAGCCGGCCGCGGGTCCCGACCTGGACGGGCACTGGGTGTACGAGGGCCCGCTCGCCCTCGACCGTACGGGGCCCTTCGGCTACACGGTACGCATCCTGCCGGCGCATCCGATGCTGGCGGCCCCGGCCGAACTGGGCCTGGTCGCGGCCCCGGTGGACTCGGACGCGGGGGGCGGCGTACTGCTCCGGTAGGACCGCCGCACGAGCGGTACGGGGGAGGTTCGGGAGCGGTACGGGGGCGGTTCGGGGGCGGGCGCTTCCGGGGGCGGGCGGCGGGTTCACCAGCCGTCCGTCCCCCACGGGCGTCGCGGCCCCCGCCGGGCCGAGCCGAGGCCGTCCGGCCGGGACCTCCTGGGTGAACCTTCGCACGCGCTGGGCGTGACGAATCGTTTCTGCTGACCCTTCCGCTCCTACGCTGCCCGCGGATGCCACCGGACCCTGCATCCGCGGAACCCGAGGAACGGACCCACTCCATGCGTCTTCGCACCACCGCCGCCGTGTTCGCCGGCGCTCTCGCGCTCGTCCTGCCCACCGCCGGCCCGTCGCTGGCCGACGACAACGGTGACAGCGCCATCGGCACGCTGCACTACCGGTTCGTGGACGAGCGCGGCTCCGAGCGGAAGGGTCAGCTCCGGCCCACGGGGAACGACACCTGCTACGTGCTGACGCGCACCTCCCGGGACGAGCCGGCCCTGGAGGTGCGCAACGACACGCCGTCGCTGGCGGTGCTCTTCGCCAACCGCAGCTGCAACGGCGAGGCGGAGAAGGTGCTGCGGCCGGGCGAGCGGGCGGGCGGAGTGGAGGTCGTCTCGGTCTTCTTCCAGTCGGCGGACGAGGACGACGAGGGCCGCGAGGACGAGGGGCGTGACGACCAGGGCCGTGGGGACCATGCCCTTCCGGACTACGGGCTCGGTGACTGGCTGGGCCGTGACGACAAGGACGGGGACGACTTCCTCGACGTCGTCTTCCGCGCCATCGACTGATCCCGGCTGCCCCCGATGGGGATGGAACAGGGCCGCCCGGGGAGGTCTTCTCCCGGGCGGCCCCGTGGTCTATCTGCTCAGCTGTCGCTCACACTGCCCCGGTGGGGGTCAGAAGGTGAGCTTCCAGCTGTCGATCTTGCCCGTGTCCAGGCTGGCGAGGTCCGCGACGCGGAGCTTCCAGACACCGGCCGCCACCTCGGAGGAGGCGTTCACGGTGAAGGACTGGACGATGTTGTCCGCGCTGCCGCCGGTGCGGTTGCGCAGGTTGTAGACGGTGCCGTCGGGGGCGACCAGGTCGACCCGGAGGTCACCGACGTAGGTGTGGACGATGTTCACGTCCACCTTGAGGGCGCTGGAGGCGTTGCCCGTGCGGTTCACGGTGATCGGTGACTCGACGGTCGCGTTGTCCGCGATCGCGTAGTCCGCGGTGTTCTCGAAGACGGTCTGCTGCTGGGTGCCGACCGTCCAGGTGAACGCCGCCGTACCGGTCTGGTTCTGTGCGTCCGTCACCGTCACGGTCACGCTGGACGTGCCCGCGGTGGAGGCCGTACCGGAGATCAGGCCGGTGGAGGAGTTGATCGACAGGCCGGCCGGCAGGCCGGTCGCCGCGTAGGTCAGCGCACCGGGGTTGGTGCTGGTGGCCTGGATCTGCAGGCTCACGGCGCTGCCCGTGATGGTGTTCTGGTTGCCCGGGTTGGTGACAGAGACACCGTTCACGATGCGCGGGCCGACGTTGATGGCTGCCCAGGCGTTGGCGGTGTTGTTGTACGTGGCCGAGCCGGCGCCGTACAGGTCGGCGGCCGCCTGCAGCGTGGCCGTACGGGCGCCCGCGTAGTTGGTGTTCGACTTGAACAGACCGGTCGTCAGCGCGCGGAACCAGATCTTCGAGGCGGCGTCGCGGCCGATCGGGGTGACCGGGAGTCCGTCGGAGGTCGGCGAGTCGTAGCTCACGCCGTTGATGACCTTGGCGCCGGAGCCCTCGGAGGCCAGGTAGTACCAGTGGTTGGCGGGGCCCGAGGAGTAGTGGACGTCGATGGAGCCGATGCCCGAGTACCACGCGTCCTTGGACGAGCCGTCCTTGCTGGGCTTGTCCATGTAGCGCAGCGGGGTGCCGTTGCCGCGGATGTCGATCTTCTCGCCGACCAGGTAGTCGCCGACGTCCTGGGCGTTGTTGGCGTGGAACTCCACGGCCGCGGCGAAGATGTCGGAGGTCGCCTCGTTCAGGCCGCCCGGCTCACCGCTGTAGGTCATGTTGCCGGTGACCGAGGTCAGGCCGTGGGTCATCTCGTGGGCGGCCACGTCGATGGAGGTGAGCGGCTTGGCGTTGCCGTCGCCGTCGCCGTAGGTCATGCAGAAGCAGGAGTCCTGCCAGAAGGCGTTGACGTAGTTGTTGCCGTAGTGGACCCGGGAGTACGGGGCCACGCCGTCGTTGCGCAGGCCGTTGCGGCCGTGCACGTTCTTGTAGTAGTCCCAGGTGAGGGCCGCGCCGTAGTGCGCGTCGGCGCCGGCCGTCTCCAGGTTGGCGGGCAGGCCGTTGCCCCAGATGTCGTCCGGGCCGGAGAAGAGCGTGCCGGTGCCGGAGGTGCCGCGGTTGAGGTTGTAGGTCTTGTGGGCGCCGCGGGCGGCGTCGGTCAGGTTCCAGCTGCTGCCCGACTGCGTGGTCCCGAGGGTCACCTGGCCGCTGTACTGCGTGTTGCCGGTGCCGGTCTCGACGGCCTGCCACTCGGTGATCTTGGCGCCGGTCTTGGCGTTGGTCACCACGTGCAGCTCGTTGGGCGTGCCGTCGTGCTGGAGGCCGCCGACGACGGTCTCGAACGCGAGGACCGGAGCGCCCTCGGCCGCCCAGATCACCTTGCGGGCGCTCTTGGAGGCCTTGGCCTCCTTGGAGCCCTCGGCGCCGGCGGCGGCAACGGCCTGACTCTCCGCGGCCGCCGGGGTGACGGTGGCGTCGGTGTCCGCGACCTTGATCTCGTGGTGGGTCGCCTTGGTCACGCTCTTGGTGACGCCGTCCTTGGCGTGGACGGTGAGGTCGCCGCCGAGCACCGGGAGGCCGTCGTAGGTGCGCTCGTACGTGGTGTGCGTGGTGCCGTCCGCATCCTGGACGACATCGCGGACGACGAGCTTCTCGCCACTGCCGAGGCCGAGCGCCTTGGCGGCCTGCGCGGTGGTCGAGTTGGCCTCGGCGAGGAGCGTCGCACGCTCCGAGGCGCTGAGTACGCGGTTGGCCGCGCCCGGGTTGGGCTTGGCGGCCGGGCTGGCCTGTGACGCGGTGGCGTCGGCGGTGGCGGAGCCGGTCTGTATGCCTACGGCGAGCAGGGCTGCCGCGGCTACGAGCGCGCCGGCCGCGGTGGCACGCCTCTGGGGGGTGGACCTCAACGCAGACTCCTTCTGCAAGGGGGGTTCCGGATGGCTGGGTGGGCCTCCGGGCAGAACAGGGCTGGTGCGATGAACGGTCGAAGAGTGCCACTTGCGGAGTTGAATGTCAGGGTCGCGTCAAAATGTTGGCCGGAAACGGTCCGTTGTTCGAAGATACGTATCCGGTATCCGAACTATTCACCTTCGTGTGCTGACGGGACGTCCAGCATTCGGAACGGCTGATACCGGTTGCTAACACTTGGGCAACAAGAGACCACGTTGACCCAAACGGCATTTGTCGTACGGGTGTTTGTCGTACTGTTTCCCGGTGCGGCAGATGTCCGTTGCCCGGGGAAGCCATGGACAGCCGCCACTGTCATAGACCACGTGCCAGGGGGGCCCATGAGGCATGTCCATTTTCCTGCGCAAAGAGTGGCCAGAACGGCCCGGGAGTCCGTTGCGCCCACACGGCGCCTCGGAGACAAGGCCCGTTGGTACCGCCCGGCCGCCGTCGCCGCCGATTTCCTCGGCGCCGCCCTCCCCGTAGGGCTCGTCTTCGACGCCGCACAGCAGGTCCGGCCCCTCTACTGCGCCCTCGCCGCCGCGCTGGCGTGGACCGGGGTGCAGGCGCTGCGCCGACGGTACGCGACCCGGGCGCTCGGGGAGTCCCGCGGTGTGCTGCCGGTCGTACATGACTGGCTGATTCTGATCGGTGTGCTCGCCGTGGCCCGCGTGGTGACCGAGGAGGCCACCCCGCGGCTGTCCGCCCTCGGCGCCCTGCTGCCCGCTCTGCTCATCACCGTCGCCTGCCACAAGCTGACCTACCGCCACCTCTCGGCCGCCCGCCGCGAGGCACAGGCCGTCAGCCGGGTCCTGGTCGTCGGCGAGCCCGACGCGGCCGAGGACGTCATCGCGCACCTCGCCGCCCGCACCGACCATCCGTACGTGGTCGTCGGCGTGGTCCCGGTCGGTGCCGGCTCGCTCGTCAGCGGGGTGCCCGTGGCGGCCCGGCTCGACGCGGCGATGCCCGGGGCCGCGAACGTCGACTCCGCGGCCGTGCTCGGTGCGGTCCGCAGCCACCACGCCGACCTGGTGCTGGTGGCCCCCGGCGCGCGGATCGCGGGGGAGCGGCTGCGCCGGGTCGCCTGGGCCCTGCACGACGCCGGCCTGGAACTCGCCGTCTTCCCCGGGCTGGTGGAGGTCTCGGTCAAGCGGCTGGAAACCCTGTCCGCGGGCGGCCTCGCCGTGCTGCGGGTCGCGCCGCCGGTCAGCCGCGGCGTGCAGACCCTGCTCAAGTCGGCCCTGGACCGGGTGGGAGCCGCGGCCGGGCTGCTGCTGCTCTCCCCGCTCTTCCTCGGGATCGTCCTGGCCATACGCTGCGGCTCGCGCGGCCCCGCCTTCTACCGGCAGCGGCGCATCGGCCGCGACGGGGTCCCGTTCGTCATGTGGAAGTTCCGCACCATGGTCGTGGACGCCGACGCCCGCAAGGCCGAACTGTCCGGGTCCAACGAGAACGACGGCCTGATGTTCAAGATGCGGCGCGACCCCCGGGTGACCCGGGTGGGCCGCCTCCTGCGCCGCACCTCCCTGGACGAACTGCCGCAGCTGGTCAACGTACTGGCCGGCGACATGTCGCTGGTCGGACCGCGCCCGCCGCTGCCGGAGGAGGTGGCGCAGTACGACGAGGTCGAGCTGCGCCGGCTCACCGTGCGGCCGGGGATGACAGGGCTGTGGCAGATCAGCGGGCGGTCCGACCTGTCCTGGGATGAAACGATTCAGCTGGACCTGCAGTACGTCGACAACTGGTCCTTCACCAGCGATGTCGATGTCATGGGCCGTACGCTCCGCGCCGTCGTCGACGGTCGCGGAGCGTACTGAGGGGGGCCCTGGGCCGTGCGATCAGCCCTGCTCGCGCCACCACGCGTACGTGGCGGCGATGCCGTCCCGCAGCGGGACGGCGGGCTTCCAGCCGAGCGAGGTCAGGCGGCCGACGTCCAGCAGCTTGCGCGGGGTCCCGTCCGGCTTCGAGGTGTCCCAGGCGAGCCGGCCCTGGAAGCCGGTCACCTCGGCGACGGTCTCGGCCAGCTCCTTGATGGTCAGGTCCTCGCCGCAGCCGATGTTGACGGGCTCGTCGCCGTCGTACGTGCTCAGCAGCACGGCGCAGGCGGCGGCCAGGTCGTCCACGTGGAGGAACTCCCGGCGCGGGGTGCCCGAGCCCCACAGGGTGACCTCCTCGCGGCCCTCGGCGGCGGCCTCGTGGAAGCGCCGGATGAGGGCGGGCAGGACGTGCGAGGACTCCAGGTCGAAGTTGTCGCCCGGACCGTAGAGGTTCGTCGGCATGGCCGAGATGTACGAGGCCCCGTACTGCTTGCGGTACGACTGGACCTGGACGATGCCGGCGATCTTCGCGAGGGCGTAGGCCTCGTTGGTCGGCTCCAGGGGGCCGGTCAGCAGGGCGTCCTCGCGGATGGGCTGCGGGGCCAGCTTCGGGTAGATGCAGGACGATCCGAGGAACAGCAGCCGGCCCACGCCGGCGGCGTGCGCGCCGCCGATGACACTGAGCTGGATCTGCAGGTTCTCCTCCAGGAACTGCACCGGGTAGGTGCTGTTGGCCATGATCCCGCCGACCTTGGCGGCGGCCAGCACGACGGCGTCCGGGCGAACGTCCTTGAGGTACGCCCCGGTCGCGGCGGCGTCGCGCAGGTCGAGGTCGGCGCGGCCCCGGGTGAGCACCTCGTGGCCGTCGGCGGTCAGCCGCCGGGCGACCGCGGACCCCACGAGGCCGCGGTGGCCCGCGACGAAGACGCGGGCGTTCGGGGGCAGGAGCGGCAGCGAACTTGTCATACCGCCGATGATGCCAGTCCGCTCCCGCGGGGGTGGCAGCAGTCCGGACCCGGCCCGGCCCGGCCCGGTCCGGCCCCTGCCTCTCGCCGTTTGCCGGGGCTCCGCCCCCGGACCCCGCGCCTGAAACGCCGGCGAGGCTGAATCTCTGCCGGACCGGGCGTGTACGGTTCCCCCTCGAACGGGTGGGGAGCCCCGCTGATCACAACTGACCGAAACCATCCCCAGGGGGACCGTATGGGCAAGACCGCACTGATCACCGGCGTCACCGGGCAGGACGGCTCGTACCTCGCCGAGCTCCTGCTCTCCAAGGGCTACACGGTGCACGGGCTCGTGCGGCGGTCCTCCAGCTTCAACACGGAGCGCGTCGACCACATCTACCAGGACCCGCAGACGGCCAACCGGTCCTTCGTCCTGCACCACGCCGACCTCTCCGACGGCGTCGCGCTGGTGAACCTGCTCCGCGAGATACGCCCCGACGAGGTCTACAACCTCGGCGCCCAGTCCCACGTCCGCGTCTCCTTCGACGCCCCGCTCTACACGGGCGACGTGACCGGCCTCGGCGCGCTGCGGCTGCTGGAGGCCATCCGGGCCAGCGGCGTCGACACCCGCATCTACCAGGCCTCGTCCTCCGAGATGTTCGGGGCCACCCCGCCCCCGCAGAACGAGGGGACCCCGTTCCACCCGCGCAGCCCGTACGGCGCCGCGAAGGTCTTCGCGTACTGGACGACGGTGAACTACCGCGAGGCGTACGACATGTTCGCCGTCAACGGGATCCTCTTCAACCACGAGTCCCCGCGCCGCGGCGAGACCTTCGTGACCCGCAAGATCACCCGCGCGGTCGCCCGCATCAAGGCCGGTCTCCAGGACCACCTCTACCTCGGCAACCTCGACGCAGTGCGCGACTGGGGCTACGCCCCCGAGTACGTGGACGCCATGTGGCGGATGCTCCAGCAGGACGAGCCCACCGACTACGTCGTCGCCACCGGCGTGGCCGCGACCGTCCGCGAGTTCGTCGAGTCCTCCTTCGCTCACGCGGGTCTCGACTGGAACGAGCACGTGCGCTACGACCCCAAGTACGAGCGCCCCAGCGAGGTCGACGCCCTCATCGGCGACGCGTCGAAGGCCCAGGAGCTGCTCGGCTGGAAGCCGACGGTCCTGGTGGCGGAACTGGCCCGGATCATGGTCGACGCCGACATCCGCCAGGTCGAGGACCAACTGGCGGGCGTGACGGTCCGCATCGACCGCTGAGGCCTTATATTTCCCCTACGGTTTGCCGTGTTCCGGTCATGCCTCCGCAGCTCCGCGTGGGTGTGGCCGGGGTAAACCTGCCGTATGTCCCTAGTGCGCCCTCCATGCTGAACCCTGTTGATTCCAAGTTGGTATGCAATGGGTCAAGTGAGGTGACCGGGCCCTCGCGCGAGCCCTAGTCTGCGCCAGTACATATGGCTGTTCGGATAGTTCCAGCCATCAAACCGGGCGATTGCCCTGGGGGGCTCATGCGTAGATCCAGAGGGCTGACTGCTGCCCTCGTCCTGTCACTGGCCGGTGCGGGCACCGGTATAGGCCTGGTGCTGATACCTCAGGCGTCCGCCATCACGCCGCCGGTGGCATTCACCGCCGACGAACTGCCGACCTGGCAGCCGAACGGCATCGTCTGGGCGATGGCCCAGGCGAACGGCACCGTCTTCGCCGGCGGTACCTTCTCGGCCGTCCGTCCGCCCGAGGGCGCCGCCGGCACCGAGCAGGAAGCGGTGAACTTCGTAGCGCTCGACGCGGCGACGGGCAAGCCCACCTCGTGCAAGCTCGCCTTCACCATCGGCGAGGGCAGCGCGACCGTGCGGGCGCTGGTCGTCTCGAAGGACCAGAAGACCCTCTACGCGGGCGGCTCCTTCGGCGCCGTCAACGGCACCCCGGTCTCCAGCGTCGCGGCGATCGACATCGCGACCTGCACCCCCAAGGCTTCGTTCCACCCGAGCTTCCCCGCCACCGTGCGCGCGCTCGCCGTCACCGACGACACCCTGTACGCGGGCGGCGACTTCAACGCCGTCGAGGGCCAGACCCGCGAGCGGTTCGCCGCCGTGGACGCCACCTCTGGTGCGCTCAAGCCCTTCGTCGCCAACGTCGACGAGCCGGGCCGTGCGATCGAGGTCACCCCCGACGGCAAGAACGTGCTGCTCGGCGGCGACTTCTTCACGGTCAACGGCAAGACCAGCCACGCCCTGGCCGTGGTCGACGCCGCCACGGGCGCGGTCACCAAGACCTACACCAACATCCCGTCGAACTCGGTCGTCAAGGACATCTCCACCGACGCCACCGGGTTCTACACGGGCAACGAGGGCTCGGGCGGCGGGGTCTTCGACGGCCGCATCGGCCTGAACCTGAGCGACTTCAACGAGAAGTGGCGCGACCGCTGCCTCGGCGCCACCCAGTTCGTCCTGCCGTACCAAGGCGTGCTTTACAGCTCCTCGCACGCGCACGACTGCTCCACCGAGCTGGAGTTCCCCGACGGCAAGCGGCACTTCCTGCTGGCCCAGCCGACCCACCACGAAGGCTCCGCCCCCGCGCCCGTGGACGGATTCGTGCGCGGCCCCGGCAAGCTCGGCTGGCACCCCACGGCCAACGACGGCCTCGGCGAGGGCATCGGCCCGCGCGTGATGGCCGTGGCCGAGAAGAACGACGTCAAGTACATGTGGGTCGGCGGCGAGTTCACGCTCATCAACGGCAAGGCGCAGCAGGGTCTGACCCGCTTCGCCTCCACCGGCGACCGCGGCGTCCCCACCACTCCGGTGGCGAGCGCCGCGAGCGTCAAGCCCGGCGAGGTCCAGGTCCGCTGGCGCACCAGCTACGACGCGGACGACAGCAAGCTGACGTACCGCGTCTACCGCAACGGCTCGGCGACCCCGGTCGCCACGGTCACCGCCGACTCCCTGGAGTGGCAGCGCCCCCAGGCCTCCTGGAACGACACCACGGTCAAGGCCGGCCAGTCGTACACCTACCGCGTGACCGCGACCGACGACGCGGGCAACACCAGCGCCCTGTCGGCCACCGCCTCGGTGACGGTCCCGACCTCGGTCCACTCGTACCCGAACCAGGTCCGCGCGGACGGCGCCCAGCTGTACTGGCGCTACGACGACACCGTCAGCCCGTACGTCGCCGACTCCTCGGTGTCCGGCAACACCAGCGGCATCCAGCACAACGCCCCGGCCCTGCGCCAGACGCCCGGCGCGGTCTCCGGCAGCAGCACGGCGATCGGCTTCACCGGCACGAACCAGCAGGTCTACAGCGACCGCCGCCAGACGGTCGGCAGCGCGTTCACCATCGAGACCTGGTTCAAGACGAACACCACGCGTGGCGGCAAGCTGATCGGATTCGGCAACAACACCACCCGCAGCAGCAGCTCGCACGACCGGACGCTGTACATGACCAACACCGGTCGCCTGGTCTTCGGCGTCTACAACGGCTCGGCCAGGACGGTCTCCACCGGTCTGCTCGACACGTACAACGACAACAAGTGGCACCACGTGGTCGGCACCCAGGGCCCCGGCGGCATCACGCTGTACGTCGACGGCCAGAACAAGGGCACGCTGAACACCACCAGCAACGCGAACTACGCGGGCTACTGGCACGTCGGCGGCGACACCCTCGCCGGCTGGCCGACCCGCCCGACGAGCAACTACTTCGCCGGCCAGGTCGACGAGACGGCCGTCTACCCGACGGCGCTCACCCAGGCCCAGGTCAAGAACCACTTCGACCTGGCCAAGGCCCCCACCGACACGGTCTCCGCGGTCAAGACGACCGAGGACACCTACATCAACCAGGGCGCCCCGAGCACGGCGTACGGCACGTCCACCTCGCTCGCGGTGCGCGGCACCTCGGCGTACGAGACGTACCTGCGCTTCGACCTGCCGGCCGCCCCGGCCGGTCAGGTCCTGAAGTCCGCCTCCCTGCAGATCAAGACCACCACGCAGGCGGGCGCCGGCACCGCCGACACCGTGTCGGTGGTCCCGGTCACCGGCACCTGGACCGGCGCGGGCACGACCTTCAACACCAAGCCCGCCCTCGGCACCACCCCGCTCGGCAGCATCGCGGGCGTGCCGGACGGCTCGGCGGTCCACAACGTCGAGCTGGACACCGCCGCGCTCTCCGCGGTGCTGGGCAGCAGCTACAGCCTGGGCCTGACGAGCACGGGCACCGACCCGCTGTGGCTCTGGTCCTCCGAGGCCACGGCGGCGGAGGGCACTCCGCAGCTGGTCCTCACCTTCGGCGCGAAGTAGCGACGACACCGAAGCAACCGCCTGACGGCGTGCGGGGCCCGGCTCTACGTGGCCGGGCCCCGCACTCCTGTCCCACCCCTGTAAGTACGGGAGCCATCCGATGTACCGACGCTCCGCAGCGGCCGCTGTCCTGCTCACCGCCGCCCTGACGCTGACCGCCTGCAGTTCGGGCGGCGACGAGGCCGACACCGGCGCGAAGGCGAAGCCTCCGGCCTCGTCGGCGGTCCCCGACCCCGCGGACGCCCCGCCGCAGTCGGCGCCCGCGGCCGACGCGAAGCCGACGGGGCCCGTCCTGCCCGACGCGAAGCTCATCCCGAAGACGGGCAGCTTCACGGCCCAGGAGAAGAAGTACCTGAGCGGGCGGGTCCCGGAGAAGATGGACCCGGCGGCCGTCCTGCAGAGCGGCCAGGAGGCCTGCCAGCGGGTGGAGCGCACCGCGAAGCGCGACAAGGACGCGGCGACCGGGGCCGTCATCACCGGGGAGATCCCGGGTGCGAAGGACGCGATCACGCACCTGTGCCCGGAACAGAAGCCGATCCTCGCGGCGGCGGAGAAGGGCTTCCCCGAGGGCCCCAGGCAATCACCCGCGCCCGGCTCCTACCGCGCGCTGACCCAGGCCACGAACTGCACCTGGGAGGCCAAGGCCAAGGACGGCTCGATCCTCGCCTCGGGCCCCGAGACCCCGCCCAAGGCGGGCGACAAGATCACCGCGACCATCCCGGCGGGCACGTCGGAGTTCAACTCGTCGGGCTGCTACGCCTGGACCCCCGCGTAAGCCTCAAACGCCGGCGGGGCTATCTTTCAGCCCCGCCGGCGTTTGAGGCGCGGGGTCTGGGGCAGCGCCCCAGGAAACGGCGAAAGGGCGGGGCGGGGAGAGAGCCCGCGCAGCGGCCCCGCCCCGCTAGCTCCGCAGGGCGGCGGCCTCGTACACCGGGAGCAGGGTGTCCAGGACCGACTCCATCGAGAAGGATTTCGCGGCCAGTTCGCGCGCCGCCGCCGAGACCGCCTGATTGGCCGCCGGATCCAGCAGCGCCAGGACGGCCCGCGAGACGCCCTCCGGGCCCGGATCCACCGCCAGGCCCGCGCCCGCCGCGGCGATGTCACGGGCCAGCCCGTTGGAGTGGGTCACCACCGAGGGGACGCCCACCGACAGCGCCTCCAGCACGGACATGGGGAACGGCTCGTCCACGGAGGGCAGGACGTAGACGTGGGCCCGGCGCAGTTCCGCCAGGACCTGCGCACCGGACAGCGCCCCCGGCACCGTGAACCGGTCCGTCAGACCCAGCGCCCCGATCCGGGCGCGTACGGCCCCCAGCTCGCCCTCGTCCGGCCCCGCGACCACGAAGTGCGCGTCCGGGTGCGCCGCGAGGACCGCCGGAGCCGCGTCCACGAAGTCCACCGGCCGCTTACGGGTCTGCAGCCGCGCCGAGTACAGGATCCGCGGCGGACCGCTCAGCGGCGGCCGCTCCTCCTGCGCCGGGGTCCCGTTGACCAGCCGGACCGCCTGCGCCAGCGGCGCGCCGACCACCGCGTCCAGCCCCTCGCGCTCGTGCGGGGTCAGGTACAGCACCGCGTCCGCGCCGCGCAGCAGCCGGCGTACCGCCACCGCGTCCAGCACCTTGGCCAGCAGCTTCTCGCTCGGGTCCACCATCCCGTGGGTCTGCAGCACCAGCGGCCGGCCCGCGCGCAGCGTCGCCAGGGCCACCGGCAGGGTCACCAGGTCACGCGCCAGGTGGACGTGCACGACGTCGGCGTCCCGCACCAGCCGGCCGGCCGAGGCCAGCAGCGCCGGCGAGGTCATCCCGCTGAAGCCGAGGGGCAGCAGCCGGCGGGCGGGGTACAGCTTCGCCGGTATGCCCTCCACGGCGGTGGGCCACGCGTCGAAGCCCTCGCCCAGTGCCAGCAGCCGCGCCTCGTGGCCCCGGGCCCGCAGCCCCTTGGTCAGGTTCAGCGCGACCCGGACCGGCCCGCCGAAGGCGTGCGAGGGGGAGTGCAGCGTCACGGCGTGCAGGACTCTCACTTCGGCTCCTCCACCGGGCGGCGCGCCCCGTCCTGGGTCTGCAGGGTCAGCGCGGGCAGGTCCTTGTGGACCACGGCTCCGGCCCCGGCCACCGCGCAGCGGCCCACCGTGACCCCGGCCAGCACGGTCGCCCGTACCGCCACCCAGGCGCCGTCCTCGACCGTGATCGGGGCGTTGCGGTAGCGGAAGTCGGCGGCCCGGTGGTCGTGCGAGCCGGTGCACAGCAGAGCCTCCTGGGAGAGGCAGACGTGCGAACCGATCGTCACCGGCTCCAGGTTCAGCAGCCAGGCGCCCTCACCGATCCAGGTGTGGTCCCCGACGGTGAGCTTCCACGGCCACAACACCCGCACCTTGTGCCGGATCAGCACGCCCTCGCCGATCCGCGCGCCGAAGGCCCGCAGCAGGGCCACCCGCAGCCGCGCCGGACAGAACCAGCTCATGAAGAGGGTGTTCATCACGGCGAACCAGAGGGCCTGCGTGAGCAGCCCGCGCCCCTTGTCGTATCCGGCCAGCGTGAAGGCAGGTAGGTCACGCAACTTGAAGCCCCGATCGTCCTCCCCCGGACTCCGTCCGTGGGGACCCCCCGCGACGCGCCTCCCCGGGCGCCGCCCGCTCAGACTAGACTGCGCGCGAATCACGTACACCGGGTGGGGGCGGCAGTGGCAACGGACATACGCGAGCCCGCCGTCACATCCGCGAAGCCGCCCGTGCCGTCCCCCTTCGAGGACGAGACCATGTGGGGCCGGGTCACCACCCCGCGCACCCTGCTCTCGCGGGCGCTGTCCGTCCCGCTCGCCCTCGGCTTCACCGTCTTCCTGCCGCTCATCGTCGCCGTCCAGTCCGGTGCCGGCCAGCGCGACGCGGCCTTCTGGCTCCAGCTCCTGCTCACCATGTACGCGGGCGCCCGGCTCTCCGCGATGGTGCTCACCAGCCGCCGCAAGCTGCTCCAGGGCTCCTTCTGGCTCTTCGTCTACATGGCCATGGGCGTGGCCCCGCTCGCGCAGGCCGTCCTCGGCCAGGTCCCGACCCCCGTCGTCGGCCCCCGCTCCGACCTGACCGTCGCCATCGGGCTGGTGCTGCTCGGCTGCACCGCCTACGACGTCGGCGTGCTGCTCGCCCGCCACCGGCCGGCCGGCCGCGCGGGCGGCTCGCAGAAGGAGCCGCGCCCCGTCATGGCCCACCGGCGGCGCCTCCAGCTGCTCACGGTCCTCTCCTTCGCGTGCAGCGCGGTCTTCATCATGAAGCTCGGCGGCCCGGCGGTATTCTTCTCCAGCCGCCAGGAGATCATCGCGGGCATCCAGGAGGCGGGCGTCTCCAACGGCGACGGCCAGGCCGGGCAGGCCCTGCTGCGCGGTTTCGGCACCGTACCCGCGCTGCTCGCGCTGCTGCTCCACACGCGCTGGCTGATCACCTCGAAGTTCGCCCGCCGCAAGGTGTCGGTCATCGTCACCTGGGCGGCGCTCGCCCTGCTCAACCTGATCGTCAACAACCCGATCTCGAATCCGCGGTACTGGTTCCTCACGGTCATGTTCGCGATGCTGTTCACGGTCTTCCCGGTGAGCGCGGCGATGTACCGGGTGGCCCTGTCGATGGCCGTGGTCATCGCCCTCCTCGTCTTCCCGTTCGCGGACCGTTTCCGCTACGACGAGAAGAACTACCGGCCGGTCGAGACCACGTCGTTCCTGGAGCCGATGGCCCTCAAGGACTACGACCAGATCGGCATGTTCGCGAACACCATCACCTTCTCGAACTCCGGACCCGGCCATTTCTACGGCCGTCAGCTCGCGGGATCGGTCTTCTTCGCGGTGCCCCGCTCGATGTGGCCCGGCAAGCCGCGGGACACGGGCGTGATGGTCGGCCAGTGGATGGGCACGGTCAACACCAACCTCTCCTCCCCGATCTGGGCGGAACTGTGGCTCGACTTCGGGCCGCTGGGCATGGGCGCCGGGCTGCTCGGCATGGGATACGCCTCCGCCCGCGTGGACCGGCGCTACGCCAAGCGCGCCACCCGCCGTAGCCCACCGGGCAGTCTGATCTCGGTGGTGGTCCCGCTGGTCGCCGGCTACTCCTTCATCCTGCTGCGCGGGCCGCTCCTGCAGGCCTCCGGCCGCGTCGCGATCGCGGCTCTGTGCCTGGCGCTGGTCGCGACCTACCGTACGGACAAGTCCACCGGCCTGCGCTGACTGACCGACCGACCGGCCGCGGAGCCTGCGCGTTCCCTTGCCGGAGCGGCCCCGGCATCGCTACTTTCTCGGCAGCAAGCGCACTGCCGCGCGTCGGCTGCCGGTTCGGGAAGCGGGTCAGATGCCCTCCGTCGTCACTCTCGCCGTGGTCGGCGCCGGAGAGCGGGGCACCGGTCACGCGAGGTGGGCGCTGGCCCATCCGGATCGCGCCGAGGTCGTCGCGGTGGCCGAGCCGCGCAGGATCCGGCGGGACCGCTTCGCGGCCGGCCACGCCCTGGGCGCCGGGGCGGCGGTGGCCGACTGGCGGGAGCTGGCCGCCCGCGGCCGGATCGCCGACGCGGTACTGATCTGCACGCTGGACCGTGACCACCTGGAGCCCGCCCTGGCGTTCGCCGCGCTCGGCTACCACATCATGCTGGAAAAGCCGATGGCGCTGACCGAGGACGAGTGCCGGCGGATCGTGGCGGCGGTGGAGGAGGCCCGGGTGACCTTCGCCGTGGGTCACGTCCTGCGCTACACGCCCTACACCCAGGCCCTCAAGCGCGTCCTCGAATCCGGCAGGCTCGGGGAGATCGTCAGTGTCCAGCACCTGGAACCGGTCGGGTTCTGGCACCAGGCCCACTCCTTCGTACGGGGCAACTGGCGGCGCGAGGACGAGGCGACCTCCATGCTGATGGCCAAGTCCTGCCACGACCTGGACTGGCTGCAGTACGTGCTCGGGCAGCCGCCCGTACGCGTCTCCAGCTTCGGGCGCCTCTCGCACTTCCGGCCCGAGAACAAGCCGCCCGGCGCCGCCGACCGCTGCCTGGACTGCGCTGTGGAAACCACCTGCCCCTATTCGGCCAAGCGGGACTACGGCGACCGGCTCGCCCGCGGCAGGCACGGCTGGCCGCTCAGCGTGGTGGTCGACGAGTTCACCCCGCCCGCCCTGGAGAGCGCTCTGCGCGAGGGCCCGTACGGGCGGTGCGTGTACGCCTGCGACAACGACGTGGTCGACCACCAGGTGGTGGCCATGGAGTTCGCCTCCGGAGCGACCGCCACGTTCACCATGACCGCCTTCACCGAACAGGCGGACCGCCAGACCCGCGTGTTCGGAACCCGGGCCGAGCTGCGGGGAGACGGCAGGCGGCTGCGGGTCTACGACTTCCTCACGCGCACCGAAGAGCTGATCGGCCTCGACACCGAGGGGGCGATGGACGCCGCCGGCGGCCACGGAGGCGGCGACGCCGGGCTGATGGACGCCTTCGTCGCCGCCGTCGCCACCGGGAACCCGGGCCTGATCAAGTCCGGTCCGCGGGAGTCCCTCGTCAGCCACCTGACCGTGCTGGCCGCGGAACGGGCCCGGCTGGCCCACACCGTCGAGACCATCCGGCCGGCCTGAGGCCTGAGCCCTGAGGCCTCAGGCCTGGGCCGCGGGGGCTTCGGCCCGCTGAGGGTCGTCGGCCTGCGGAGCGGGGGCCTTCAGGCGGGCCACCCGCCACCACGCGGCCGCTGCCTTGAGGGCCGAGCCGGCCGCCAGGCCCCACGCGGCGCCCGCCACGCCCCACAGGGCGTAGCCGCCCAGCAGCAGCCCCACGGACAGCAGGGAGAAGACCACCTGCAAGGACAGCGTGGCCTTCGGGGCCAGCACGCGCAGGGTCAGCAGCGCGCAGGTCCCGAGCCCCATCACGGCGTACTGCGCACCCGTCGCCGGCAGCAGCGCGCCCGCCGCCGCCCAGGTGTCGCCCAGGAGTTCCCGGCCCAGCCGGTCCGGCAGCAGGTACAGGGCCGTGGCCCAGCCCGCGCCGACCGCGGCCAGCACCAGGCCCAGCGCCGCCGTGACCCGGACGGTGGCCCGCTTGCCGCCGAGCCGCCCCAGTACCGGCGGCCCGAACGCGTTGGCGGAGTTGAACAGCACGTTCAGCGGCCCGAAGAGGGTGGTCGCACCCCGCAGCGCGCCGACGGCCAGAGGTGTCGCGAAGACGCCGAGGCCCAGCACGGCGAGCTGGCTGGAGCCGTTGCCCACCGCGAACTCGACCGCGAACCGCCGACCCAGGTGCCCCCGCCGCAGATACGGCCGCAGATCCGCGCGGCAACCGCGTACGTACGGCCACAGCAGCCACAGCCCCAGCGCCAGCGCGGGCAGCGCGGACAGCCCCCACACCAGCACCAGCCGCCCCGCCGAAGCCCCTTCGGGCTGCAGGGCCAGCGCCGCGACCGCGCACACCAGCCGCAGCGCGTCGGCGGCCAGCGCCCGCTCGGGGGCGCGCAGCGCGGAGAAGCAGTACCGCAGGCCGTCCTGGAGGAGCACCAACGGCAGTACGAGCCCCAGCGCGAGGAAGGCCCGCCCCGTGGCCCCGGGGAGCGCGAGGCCCGCCAGTACGAGCACCGCGCCCACGGCGGCCGACGCGGCCGCGGTGAAGCCCGCGGCCGAGCGGCACACCGCGCCGAGCCTCCCCCCGACTTCGCCCGCGGGACCGTCCAGGCCCTTCTCCAGGACCACGCTCTGGCCGACGTAGGCCATGTTCAGCCCGAGGAGCACGCTGAACGTCACGTACACCATCGAGAAGTCGGCGAACCCGGACGCCGAGGACAGCCGGGCGGCGAGCACCAGCACCAGGATGTTCGTGGCGCTGGACGCGGCCTGGTCCAGGACCGACGCGACGGCGGCGAGGCCGCGTCGGCTCATCTGCGGCCCGTGCGGACGGTGCGCAGGGCGACGGTGTCGGTGCCGTCACCGGGGATGTGCTGCTCGGGCTCGGCCACTTCGTAGGGGATCGGCTGGGGCTGCGGCGGGGAGCCGCCGGAGGCCGCGGCCGGGCCGGTGGCGGCCGCGCCGTCCTTGCCCTTGCCGCGGCCGCGCTTCTCGCCGGGCAGCGGCGCGTGCAGCACCGCGCCGAGCACCGTGCCGCCGGCGCCGCTGATCAGCTCGCGGATCCGGGACAGATCGGTGCGGTGGACGGCGCGCGGGTCGCAGACGACGAGGACGCCGTCGACGCGGTCGACGAGGGCAAGGGCGTCGGCGTACGAGAGCACGGGCGGCGCGAGCACGACGACGGTGGAGTTGGGGGAGTCGGCCTCGGAGATCAGCCGGGTGGCGCGGGCCGAGGTCAGCGCGCGCGGCACGTTGCGCGCCCGGTCGCCCGGGATCAGGTCGAAGGAGCCGGACTCCCCGGCGTCCACGACGAGCTGGCGCCCGTCGGGCCACTCGGAGTCCGCGTGCCGCCCGGCGGCGGTCGCACTGCCCGGGGTCTGGCTCCAGCGGGGCCGGCCGCCGGCGTCCGTCGGCAACTGGCTGGCCAGCACCGGGGTGCGCAGGTCGGCCTCGATGAGCAGCACGTCCTTGCCGGTCTCCGCGAAGGAGGCGGCGAGGTTCACGGCCACCGCGGCGGCGGTCTCGCTGCTGCCGCGCGGGGCGACGACGAGCAGTCGGCGCCGGTCGGCGAAGCGGGAGTCGTAGGCGAGCCGGAAGGCCACCGAGCGGTACTCCTCGGCGAGCCGCGGATCGGCCTCGCCGGCGGCGAGCAGGGGCCCGCCGCCCGTCCGGTCCCGCGGCAGGTAGCCCAGTACGGGCGCGCGCAGGGCACGTGCCACATCGCCCTCGGAGCGCGGCGCCGGGTCGAAGACCAGCCGGACCCAGGCGGCCAGCAGGCCGAGGGCGAGGCCCACGGCCGCGCCGAGCGCGAGCGACATGATGAGCCCGGGCCCGTCGGCGTCGGTGGGCGCGGTCGCGGCGCTGGTGACCCGGCCCGGGGTCATGTCGAGCGCTTCCAGCTTGGTGATCTTGCCGTTGTAGCCGCCGACCTCGCTCTGCAGGTCGGTCTTGGCGGAGGTGGCCGCGTCGCGCCCGGCGCCGGCCGGCATCCGGGCGATCTCCTTGGAGAGCTCGTCGAGTTGCTTGGCGACCGGATCGCGCTGGTCCTTGTAGCCCTTGACCATCTTGTCGCGGGTGGCGTCGAGGGCCTCCTGCCGCTTGAGCAGGTACGCCTCGGTCATCGCGTTGGCGCGCTTGGCGGCCTCCTTGGGGGAGGACGCCGTGTAGGTGAAGCGCAGCACCATGGTCTGCGGCGGGTTGGTCACCTGCAGACCGCTGCGCAGGGCCGCGAAGCCGGACGCGGACACCCCGAGCTTCTTCGCCGCCTCGTTGGCTATGGAGGAGCTGAGCGCGACCTGGCGCTCCGAGCCGATGTTGATCGCCTTGTCGGGGGCGAGGCTCGGGTTGAACGGGTCGTCGGTGGGCGCGCGCAGCACGACGTCGGCGGTCGCGACGTAGGTGTCGGCCGTGGAGATGCCGAGGTAGACGCCGCCCAGCAGACCGATCCCGATGCCCGCGCCGATGAGCCTGCGGTAGCGCAGGAGCTGGCGGAACTGGTCTCTGAGGAGATCGGGTTCGTCGTCGGCCGGTGCCGCTGCAGGGCGGTTCGTCTCGATCACGGCCGGGGCCCCCCAAGTGCTTCGTCTATCAGTGCGTCGATGCGGGCCAGGCCCGCATCGCGGCTCAGATGGGCCGCCACGTGGCGGGGTCCGGCCGCTCCCAGTGCGTCCGCGCCTTCCGGGTCCTCGGCCAGGGCCCGTACGGCCTTCAGCAGGGCCTCGGGGTCCTCCGGCGGTACGAGCACCCCCGCGCCCGAGCGTTCCACCTCCTGGGCGGTTCCCCCCTCCGCCGCCACGGAGGCGACGACGGGCCGGCCGGTCTGGAAGTAGGAGGTGAGTTTCGACGGCACGCTCATGTCCAGGACGGCGGCGTGCTGCGTCACCGCGAGCACGTCCGCCGCGGCGAGGATATCCGGGAACTCGCCGTCAGCGGCAGGGGGGATGATGTCCAGGTTCGGTACGTCGGCCGCGAGGTCGGCGAGCGCCGCGCGCTGGCTGCCGTCACCCATCAGGACGAAGCGGACGCGCGGGTCCAGCCGGGCGGCGCCGACGAGGACTTCGAGGCCCTGCTTGAGGCCCATGTTCCCGGAGTGCAGGACGACGGTCTCGCCGGGGGCCCAGCCGAGGTGGCGGCGGGTCTCGCCGCGCGGCTTGGTGGGCACCGCCACATGGGACCAGTTGGGCACCAGGCGGATCCTGCCCGGGTCCACGCCCATGCCGACGACCCGGTCCACGAAGGTCTCGTGGATGACACCGACGAGGGTGGCCCGCTTGAGGGCGTACGCCTCGGCGCGGCCGGCGATCGCGGCCGCCTTGTCGCCGCCGCTGATCCCGCTCTGCGCGGCGGCCGCGCCCATCAGGTCCTGGACGACCGGGACGTACGGGACCTTCCACCGCGCCGCGAGCCGGGCGGCGAGCACCCCGCCGGCCAGGCTGGGCATCTGGGCGAGCACCGCGTCCGGCCTGGGCATCCGGGGCGGGGCCACGGCGCCGTGCAGCAGAATCGATCCTTCGAACAGGGCCCGCTTCACGGCGGTCTGGCGCGGCGGCACGGTGTGCGCACGCCGGTGCACGGTGACTCCCGCGCGCTGCTCCGTGCGCCGTAGCGCCCCCTTGTACTCCGGCTCCAGCGACCACGCGGGGTAGTGCGGCATGCCCGCCAGCACGTGCGTCTCGTGGCCGAGATCCGCCCAGTGCTCCGCGATCTGGGTGGCGTACGGGCCGATCCCCGCGTGCTCCGGAGCGTAATTGGTGGAAACCAGCAGCAGGCGCCGGTGGCCGGATCTGGACACTGAGCGTCCCCTTCTCCCCTGGATGATGCGCACGTCACCCTATTCGTTCACCCGCCTGGCGCGGAACGTGCACGCTATTGTCTGCTAATCCGCTGCACCGGGGGGTGTGGCTGCTGGGGGTAAAGATGACGGAGCGGGACATGTCCGACTTTGGCGCGCCATCGCGCAGACCGTATCGGGTCGGCTACGCACCGGGCGCCTACGATCTGTTCCACATCGGGCATCTCAACATCCTCCGGCACGCCCGGAGTCAGTGCGACTACCTGGTCGCCGGAGTGGTCTCCGACGAAATGGCCGAACTCGCCAAGGGGCGCCGTCCGATGATCCCGCTCGTCGAGCGACTGGAGATCGTCCGCAGCGTGAAGTACGTCGACGCCGCCTTCGTCGAGACCGTCCCGGACAAGGTGGAGACCTGGAAGCAGGTCCGCTTCGACGTCATCTTCAAGGGCGACGACTGGCGGGGCACCCCCAAGGGCGACCGGCTGGAGAAGGACTTCGCCACCCACGGCGTCGACGTCGTCTACTTCCCCTACACCGTGCACACGTCCAGCACCCAGCTGCGCCGGGCGCTGGACGCGCTC
This sequence comes from Streptomyces sp. NPDC028910, assembly GCF_055564955.1. Lineage (NCBI taxonomy): Bacteria > Bacillati > Actinomycetota > Actinomycetes > Kitasatosporales > Streptomycetaceae > Streptomyces > Streptomyces sp. NPDC028910. The sequence goes on from NZ_JBVHVF010000005.1 coordinate 290,287, forward strand.
GCGGAACCCGCGATCCCCGGTCAGGTCACCGGGGAACGGCGCTGAGCTCCCGGAACCACTTCGCCAGGAACGCCAGCAGGAACAGCCCGGCGACCACGCCCAGCCCCGCGTACGCGCGGGCGAACAGCTCCCCGCCGCCGAGCAGCAGGAACACCACGCAGAAGACCCCGTAGTCCACGGGCAGCAAGGCCACCGCACGCACGGTCGACGGCGCGGCGGCGCTTCCCGGGGCCGCCCTGGGCTTGAGCTTCTCGGTCAGCAGCCCGCCGAAGAAGGTGACGACCGCGGCGAACTGGAAGCCCAGCGGCACCAGCAGCCAGCCGTCCCCGCCGGTCCCGTACGCCTCGGGGAAGCGGTAGAAGGCGATCAGCACGCAGGTGTGCAGCGCGGTGAGCTTGGCGCAGTCCACGACGTGGTCGAGCCACTCGCCCGCGGCGCTGCCACCCCCGCGCAGCCGGGCCAGCTGCCCGTCGGCGGAGTCGAAGGCGAAACCGACGGCGAGCGCGGCCCACACCGCGATGCCCAGCCCCCACGAGGGCGCGCTCAGCGCGACCGCCGCCGCGGCCGCGAAGCTGAAGGCGGCGCTGATCAGCGTCACCTGGTTCGGGGTGAGCCCGAGCGCGTGCGAAACGGCGGCCAGGTACCGCCCGGCGGGCCGGTTGACGAACCGCGAGTAGAGCGACACTCCCTTCGCCGGCTTCTGCGCCCCGCGCAGCTCCCGCAGCGCGGTGGTGACTCTGCCCATGCACGGACCCCCTCAGTGACGATGTCGAACACATCATCGCAGGGCGCGCGAGGGCGTCCGTTGCGGACGCCGGCGTACGTCCGGAAGCAGCCGTACGCCGCCCGCGCCCGCCTCAGGCGGACGCCCCCGGCGGTGGCGGCTCGCTGACCCGGAACAGGAGGACCGAGCGGGCCGGAACCGTCAGACTCTCCCCGCCGCGGTGACGGGTGCCCGGGGCGGTGGACTGGGCCTCCAGGGAGGTGTCCAGGACGAGCTCGTACGCCTCCGCCCACGGCGCCCCCGGCAGCACCCACGCCATCGGCCGGTCCCCGGTGTGCAGGAGGGCCAGGAAGCTGTCGTCCGTCACCTGGCGGCCCCGCTCGTCCCGGCCGGGGATGTCCCGGCCCGACAGGTACATCCCGAGCGCGGCGGCCGGGGCGTACCAGTCCCGCTCCGTCATCTCCACGCCCGCCGGCGTGAACCAGGCCAGGTCCCGCAGCCCGTCCACCCCCTGCGGTCGCCCCGAGAAGAACGCCCGCCGCCGCAACACCGGATGGGCGTGCCGCAGCGAGATCAGCCGGGAGGTCAGGGCGAGGAGCGACTGCCAGGCCGGGTCCGACAGGAGCGACCAGTCCACCCACCCCGTCTCGTTGTCCTGGCAGTACGCGTTGTTGTTGCCGCCCTGCGTACGCCCGAACTCGTCGCCCGCCACCAGCATCGGCACCCCCGTCGACAGCAGCAGGGTGGTCAGCAGGTTGCGCAGCTGACGGCGGCGCAGCGCCCCGATCCGCGCGTCGTCCGTCTCGCCCTCGGCCCCGCAGTTCCACGAGCGGTTGTCGTTGGTCCCGTCCCGGTTCGCCTCCCCGTTCGCCTCGTTGTGCTTGCGCTCGTAGGACACCATGTCCCGCAGGGTGAAACCGTCGTGCGCCGTCACGAAGTTCACCGAGGCGTACGGGCGCCGCCCGCCCCACGCGTACAGGTCGCTCGACCCCGACAGCCGGTAGCCCAGATCCCGTACGTCGGGCAGCGCACCCCGCCAGAAGTCCCGTACGGCATCGCGGTAGCGGTCGTTCCACTCCGTCCACAGCGGCGGGAACGCCCCCACCTGGTAGCCGCCCGAGCCCACGTCCCACGGCTCGGCGATCAGCTTGACCCGCCGCAGCACCGGGTCCTGCGCGATGACCGCCAGGAACGGCGACAGCATGTCCACGTCGTGCATCGAGCGGGCCAGCGCCGCCGCCAGGTCGAAGCGGAAGCCGTCCACCCCCATCTCCGTGACCCAGTAGCGCAGCGAGTCCGTGATGAGGCGCAGCACGTGCGGGCGCCCCGCGTGCAGGGTGTTCCCGCAGCCCGTGTAGTCGGCGTACCGGCGCTGGTCGGACTGGAGCCGGTAGTAGCCCCGGTTGTCGATCCCGCGCAGCGACAGCGTGGGTCCCAGCTCGCCCGCCTCCGCCGTGTGGTTGTAGACCACGTCGAGGATGACCTCGATCCCGGCCGCGTGGAGCGCGCGGACCATCCGCTTGAACTCCCCGACCTGCTGGCCGGCCGTACCGCTCGACGAGTACCCGGCGTGCGGGGCGAAGTAGCCGATCGAGTTGTAGCCCCAGTAGTTGCGCAGGCCGCGGCGCAGCAGGTGGTCCTCGTGCGCGAACTGGTGTACCGGCAGCAGCTCGACCGCCGTCACGCCCAGCTTCGTCAGGTGCTCGATCGCGGCCGGATGGGCGAGGCCCGCGTAGGTGCCGCGCAGTTCCTCGGGAATACCCGGATGGCGCATCGTGAAGCCGCGCACGTGCAGCTCGTAGATCACCGAATCGGCCCACGGGGTCTTCGGCCGGACGTCGTCCGCCCAGTCGTCGTCATCGTGGACGACCACGCCCTTCGGGACGAACGGCGCGGAGTCCCGGTCGTCGCGCACGGTGTCCGCGATGTACTGCTGCGGCCAGTCCCGGACGTGCCCGTACACCTCCGGCGGCAGCGTGAAGTCTCCGTCGACGGCCCGCGCGTACGGGTCCAGGAGCAGCTTCGCCGGGTTGTACCGGGCGCCCGTCCAGGGGTCCCAGCGGCCGTGCACCCGCAATCCGTACCGCTGCCCGGGGCGCACGCCCGGCACGAAGCCGTGCCAGATCTCGTGCGTGAGCTCCGTCAGGGCGCAGCGGACCTCGCTGCTCTCGGAGCCGTCCCCGTCGAACAGGCACACCTCCACCGCCTCCGCGCCCTGTGCCCACACCGCGAAGTTGGTGCCCGCGGTCCCGTCCGGACCGTGGTGGAATCGGGCCCCCAGGGGATGCGCGGACCCCGGCCACACCGGTGGCGCCGCCGGGCGCGCGTGTGCTCGTATCACCTGCCCCTTGACCTGGCCGTTCGTCTGGCCGTTCGTCTGGCCGTGGGGTCGGCCGTTCGGGTGACCCCCCGGTTCACCGTCGACCTGCGGTACGGGCGCGGCCTGGCCGCTCCGCACCGCTTCGACGGCGTTGCTGACGGCTTCCACCGCCTCTTGCTCGGCTGCGCTCGACACTGCCCGCCTCCACGGCTCCTCGGTACCGGCGGGGGTAGCGGAAAGTGCGGCCCCGGCGTCCCGGCCTGGGCCCGCCCCCGTATGGTCCTTCACACTGTTCTGCCCGGACTGTTCTGCCCGGAACGTGCCCCGCGCTCACGTTTCCCCCGGAGGGGCCGGTCGTTGGAAGGATCGTGACACTTCTGACGAGGCGGGCAGGGGCGGGCTTGGCCGCCGTGGCGGCATGGGCGGGCCTCCTGGGCGGTCTGGCCGGATGCACCGAGGACGGCAGGTCCCCGGTCGAGATCCAGCTGCCCGGCAAACCCCGCTCGCCGGACGAGGCCATCCGCATCACCCCCGACGACAACGCCAAGGGGGTTGCGGCCGACGGCCGGCTGTCGGTCACCGTGCCCGAGGGCCGGCTGGAGCGGGTCGTGGTCACCAAGGTGGAGGACGCCCAGCGGGAAGAGGTCCCCGGCACCATCGCCGCCGACGGGCTCAGCTGGAGCCCCGACCCGGAATCCGGCCGGCTCGCCCTCGCGGCCAAGTACACCGTGGACGCCGTCGCCCTCGACGGACACAACCGCCGCCAGGCCCGGCACACGACCTTCACCACCTACGTTCCCGAGGAGCGGTTCATCGGCTACTTCAAGCCCGAGAACCGCTCCACCGTCGGCACCGGCATGATCGTCTCCTTCAAGTTCAACCGCGCCATCGAGCGCCGCGCGGAAGTGGAACGGGCCATCACCGTCACCTCCGACCCCGCCGTGCAGGTCATCGGCCACTGGTTCGGCAAGGAGCGGCTCGACTTCCGGCCCAAGGAGTACTGGAAGGCCGGCACCCGGGTCACCGTCAAGATGAAACTGCGCGACGTCGAGGGCGCGCCCGGTTCGTACGGCATCCAGGCCAAGACCATCACCTTCACCGTCGGCCGCTCCCAGATCTCCAGGGTGGACGCGGCCGCGCACACCATGGAGGTCCGCCGGGACGGGGAGCTGCTGTCGACCGTGCCGATCAGCGCCGGAGCGCCCAAGACCACCACGTACAACGGGAAGATGGTGGTGATGGAGATGTTCGACGTCACCCGGATGAACGGCCAGACCGTCGGATTCGGCGGCGAGTACGACATCCCCGACGTCCCGCACGCCATGCGGCTCACCTCCTCCGGGACCTTCCTGCACGGGAACTACTGGCTCAGCCCCGACACCTTCGGCAGCAGCAACATGAGCCACGGCTGCGTGGGCCTGCGCGACGACAAGGGCGGTGGCTCGGACACCCCGGCCGGCTGGTTCTTCGACCGGACACTGATCGGGGACGTGGTGGAGGTCGTGAACTCGCAGGACAAGACGGTCGCCCCCGACAACGGGCTGGGCGGCTGGAACATGTCCTGGGCGGACTGGGTCGCCGGCTCCGCCATCGCCTGAGCGGCACGGAAGGGTGATTCGTGTGACCGGAATGCCGTAGCGGCCGAGTGTCCTCCCGCATGTGCGTACGAGTCTCCCCGCAGCCTGTCAGGGGCAGAGCAGCCCCAGGCGACGGACGGAGCGGCATGGCAGCCAGGACAGCAAGGGCGTGGCCACTCGGCCTCGCCGCCGCGGCGGTGCTCGTCGCGGCGGCGCCGGCCCATTCCGCGGGCACGGACGGGCCGGTTCCGCCCGCCCCGGCTCCCCCCGCCCCGACGGCCGTACGGCCCGCAGCGCCGCTACCGGCTGCGGCCGGCAGCGCCACGGTGGTGCTGCGGAACACGGACCTCGACACCGGAGCACCCCTGCCCGGCGCGCGGTTCGAGCTGTGGCGGGAGCTCAACGACCGGCCCGGGCTCCAGACCACGGGGCCGGGCCCGGACGAGAAGCACGAAGCCGCCTGCGTGACCGACGCCCAGGGCACCTGCACGGTGGAGCTGGCGACCGGGGAGTCGTACTACTGGCTGGAGGCCGACGTCGCCGCCGGCTACGAGCGGCCCGAGGAACCGGTCACCGCCTTCTATCTCGCCGCGGACCGGGGCACGGAGGCTCTGGTCGTCAACGTCCCCAACCGCAGGACGGACGCGGCGTACAGCGGGCGGATCCGGGTCCTGAAGAAGGACGAGAAGACCGAGTGGCCGCTGCACGGCGCGGTGTTCGAGGTCTGGAAGGAGACCAACAGCACCGCGGGCCTCCAGACCCGTGGCATCAACGCCGACCAGCGGGTCAGGCCCGGCTGCGCCACCGACGACGACGGCATCTGCGACTTCGACCGGCTCGCCGACGGCTGGTACTACCTCGTCGAGACGGACGTCCCCGAGGGCTACGTGCTGCCGGAAGACCCGGTGACCGGTCCGCGGTGGCTGGACGGCGAGACCCCGGACCGGCGGCTCGTGATCACCCGCTACAACGAGCGCGACGACTACAGCGCCCCCCGCCAGGACGAGTACCGCCGCAAGGGTTGAGCCGCGCCCGCGGTGCGCCGGGGGAGTGACCTCCTCACCCCGCCGGCGCATCCCCGCGGGCCCCACCCGCGCCCGGCGGGTTAGCTGGGCCGTGACGGTCCGGCCGGCGGGCCGGAGGAGGCCCGGATGGCTACACATCAGGTGACAGGTTCCCTGGCCAGGGCGGCCGTTCTCGGCGGCGCCCTGCTCGTACTCGCGGGTCTGAACCCGTCCCCGGCGGTGGCGGCCCCGGAGTCGGAGCGCGCTTGTACGGCGGGCACCGGCCCCTACCAGCGGGAGCTGGAGGAGCACCTGGGCCGTCCGGTCGACGGGGTGCAGTCCCCGGCGGACTGCTACGCGGTCCGCACCTTCCAGCGGACGAACGGCGTCACCCCCGCGAACGGCTACCCGGGCGTGGCCACTTACCGCACGATGCTCGTCGTGACCGCCCGTCCGGACCCCAACGCCGCCGGCGACTGCCCCGTACGCACGTACCGCGTGACGTGCGTGGACATGGACCGGCAGCTGCTGTGGGTGCAGCAGGGCAGCAGGATCGTCTTCCCGGTCGTGCCCATCCGCACCGGCCGCGACACCCAGGAGACCCGCACCGGCTGGCACGAGGTGTACTGGCGCAGCAAGCACCACACCTCCACGCTGTACGCCAACTCGCCCATGCCGTACGCCCAGTTCTTCGACGGGGGACAGGCCCTGCACGGCCGCCCCGGCTACCTCTACGCCCACGGCGGTTCCGCCGGCTGCGTCAACCTCACCGAAGCCGACGCGGCACGCCTCTGGGACCTGCTGACCGAGGGCGACGACGTCTACGTCTGGGGCGCCAAACCCGGCACCGAGGACTGACCCGCGACACCGCCCCGGGCCGCTCCCGCAGTTGGGACGGAACGGTGACAAGACCGTGGCTCTTCGTGATCCCCCCGTGTGGTTGCATGTCGACATGCGCGCGACTGTCCGCGCGCGGGGGACATGGGGAGAACACGAGTGAACCTGCAGCCGATACGCGGCCGCGCCCGCACCGGCCTGCCGGCCCTCCTGCTGGGGGCGGCCCTGCTGTTCACCACCGCCTGCAGCGGCGGTGGCGGCGGTGACAGCAGCGGCAGCGGCGGCGACAACGGCGGTGGTGGCGGCAAGGCCGGTACCGAGGCCTCCCAGGCCGTCGTCAGCGTCAAGCCCGACGACGGGGCCAAGGAGGTCGCCACCAGCGGCGTCCTGAAGATATCGAGCACGGGCGGCAAGCTCACCACGGTGACCGTCGCCGACACCAAGGGCAACGCGGTCGAGGGCAAGATCGCCGACGACGGCGCCAGCTGGGAGCCGGTCCGTCACCTGGCCTCGGCCACCGAGTACAAGGTGCACGCGGTCGCCAAGGACGAGGCCGGCCGGGAGTCCGCCAAGGACACCACCTTCACCACCTTGACCCCGACGAACACCTTCATCGGCCACTACACGCCGGAGGACGGTTCGACCGTCGGCGTGGGCATGCCGGTCTCGATCAACTTCACCCGCGGGATCACCAACCCCGAAGCCGTCGAGAAGGCCATCACGGTGACGGCCGAGCCGTCCGTGCCGATCGAGGGCCACTGGTTCGGCAACGACCGCCTCGACTTCCGCCCCGAGAACTACTGGGCCGCGGGCACCAAGGTCACCGTGAAGCTCGCCCTCGACGGAGTCGAAGGCCGCCCGGGGGTCTACGGCAAGCAGACCCGTACGGTCACCTTCACCATCGGCCGCTCCCAGATCTCCACGGTCGACGCGAGCGAGAAGCAGATGCAGGTCGTCCGCGACGGCCAGGTGCTCAAGACCATCCCGATCACGGCGGGCGCCCCGGCGACCACCACGTACAACGGGCAGATGGTCATCAGCGAGAAGTACAAGGTGACCCGGATGAACGGCGCGACCGTCGGCTTCGGCGGCGAGTACGACATCGCCGACGTCCCGCACGCCATGCGCCTGTCGAACTCGGGCACCTTCGTCCACGGCAACTACTGGGCCTCCTCGGGGACCTTCGGCTCCGCGAACGTCAGCCACGGCTGCGTGGGCCTGCGCGACCAGCGCGGCGGCGGTGACCCCAACGCCCCGGCGGCCTGGTTCTTCAACGAGTCGCTGATCGGCGACGTGGTCATCGTGAAGAACTCGAAGGACAAGCAGATCGCCCCGGACAACGGCCTCAACGGCTGGAACATGCCGTGGGCGGAGTGGATCAAGTAACCACCTCTTCCCGGTGGTCCTGGTGGCCCGGTGCTGTGACCCACAGCACCGGGCCACCTTCGGTTAACCGGCGCTAACCTGGCCCGTATGACCCTCTCTCTCGAAGTCTCCGAAGGCGTCGGCACCATCCGCCTGGACCGGCCGCCCATGAACGCCCTGGACATCGCCACCCAGGACCGGCTGCGCGAGCTCGCGGTGGAGGCGACCGACCGGGCCGATGTCCGCGCGGTCATCCTCTACGGCGGCGAGAAGGTGTTCGCGGCGGGCGCGGACATCAAGGAGATGCAGACGATGGACCACGCGGCGATGGTCGCCCGGTCCCGCGCGCTGCAGGACGCCTTCACCGCCGTCGCCCGCATCCCCAAGCCCGTCGTCGCGGCCATCACCGGCTATGCGCTGGGCGGCGGTTGCGAGCTCGCGCTGTGCGCCGACTACCGGATCGCCGCCGACAACGCGAAGCTCGGCCAGCCCGAGATCCTGCTCGGCCTGATCCCCGGCGCGGGCGGCACCCAGCGGCTGTCCCGGTTGGTCGGCCCGTCCAGGGCCAAGGACCTGATCTTCACCGGGCGCATGGTCAAGGCCGACGAGGCGCTCACCCTGGGCATGGTCGACCGGGTCGTGCCCGCCGCCGAGGTGTACGAGCAGGCGCACGCCTGGGCCGCCAAGCTGGCGCAGGGGCCGGCGATCGCGCTGCGCGCCGCCAAGGAGTGCGTGGACGCGGGCCTGGAGGCCGACATCGACACCGGGCTCACCATCGAACGCAACTGGTTCGCGGGCCTGTTCGCCACCGAGGACCGCGAGCGCGGCATGCGCAGCTTCGTCGAAGAGGGCCCGGGCAAGGCGAAGTTCGTGTGAGGTCCGGCCCGCCGGTCCTCCCTGGGGGTGGATTAGCCGGGCCTTAAGGCGGCCTTAAGCAGAAACGGTGATCCACTGTGAGTGATCACTTCCGTCCGGAGGGTCACCGCAGGTCAACGCGGCCGCTGTGGCCCCTGGTTGCCTCCCGCATATGACAGGACACCCTCCCGGGTTCGTTGAATCCGGGGGGTGTTTTCCTGTGGAACGGCCCGGAGGGGCGGGTCGGCCGTCCATGATGGGTGCATGGCGGGCCTGGAGGGTGTGGAACAGCCGCGGCAGCGCGGCAGCGCTTCGGCGGTACGGCTCACGGCGGCTCTTGAGGACGAACAGGGCCTCAAGGCGCTGGAGTTGCACGGGAATCCGGCCGAGGCGGAAGTGACGTTGCCGTCCATGCCGGAATCGGCGAGTACGGCGCGCCGGCTCACCCAGTGCGTGGTGGTCCGCCTCTGGGGCCTCTCGCCGCAGATCGCCGAGCACGCCGTCCTGCTCGTCTCCGAGCTCGTCGGCAACGCGGTCCGGCACACCGGGGCCCGCTCCTTCGGCTTACGCCTGCTGCGGCGCCGCGGCTGGATCCGGGTGGAGGTGCGCGACCCCTCGCGCGGGCTGCCCTGCCTGATGCCGGTGCATGAGCTGGACACCACGGGCCGGGGCCTCTTCCTCGTCGACAAACTGTCCGACCGCTGGGGCGCCGATCTGCTGCCGCGCGGGAAGATCACCTGGTTCGAGATGCGGGTCGCCGACCGCCAGAACGCCTGAAGCCCCCGTGCGCCGTGTGGGGCGGTGTGGGGGCTTCATGGGTGCGCCGAGGATCGAAGGGGGTGTGATCCTCGGCGTGGCGACTTCGCTCGGGTCAATGGGAAGTCGTGGTTCCGACTATGGCAGACGAGGGTTCAAACGCCAAAAGTCCCTACTTGGACATAAGTGTGCAAAGCATAAGACTTTCCAGCTAAATCCTAGGTGAGTTGGGCCACTCGCCTCGCAATCTATGAATAACTATCGAGTGCGCTGAGTAAATCGTTGATCACGTAGCGGTCGGACCACCCTGTTGGCCCCCTTCTGTGAACGTCACGAATTGGGTCAATCATTACCTTCCAGGTCATCCGCCCCTTAAATGGGCAGGTGCTCTCACATCCAGGCCGCCGCGCGGCCCTGCGCGCGACACTGCGCGCGGCCACCCTCGGGGCGGCCGGCGTCGCGGCGGCCGGTCTCACCGCCGCCTGCGGACCGGGTCGCCCCGCCGCCGCGCCCTCCGCCCCGCCCCCGGGTCCGGCCCGAACGGTCCGGCCGGCGCAGGCGGCCGCGCCCGTCCCGCGCCGGTTCGCCGGGCAGCCCGTCGAGATCGCCCACGGTCCGCGCGACCGTCCCCGGGTCGCCCTCACCTTCCACGGCAACGGGGACCCCGCCATCGCCCGGGCGGTACTGGCCGCGGCCGAGAAAGGGGGTGCGCGGGTCACCGTACTGGCGATCGGGGCCTGGCTCGACGCCCACCCGGACATGGCCCGACGGGTCCTCGACGGCGGTCACGAGCTCGGCAACCACACCCAGCGCCACCTCGCGGTCAACGACATGCCCGAGGCGGAGGCCTACGCCGAGATCACCGGCTGCGCCCAGCGGCTCAAGCGGCTCACCGGCTCCATCGGAACCTGGTTCCGCCCCTCCCAGACGCAGTACGCGACCCCGCTCGTCCAGAAACTGGCCCAGCGGGCCGGCTACCCGCACGTCCTCTCGTACGACGTGGACTCCCTCGACTTCACCTCGCCCGGCGCCGCGGCCGTCATCCGCACCGTCACCGGGACGATCCGGCCCGGATCGGTGGTGAGCCTGCACTTCGGCTACGCGGACACGGTCGACGCGATGCCTCCCCTCCTCGAAGAACTCGCGCGCCGCAGACTGCGCGCGGTGACCACCACGGAGCTGCTGACCCCATGACGACCACCCGCCTTCCCCGGAAAGCCGGCGTGCTGCTGGCCGGTCTGGTCCTCGCCGCCCTCGCAGGCTGCGGATCAGCCGACAAGGGGCCTGCCGAGGCCCTCGGCTCCAAGGGCCCGGCCGAGCGCGCCAAGGATGTGCCGGCCGTGCCGCCCGGCCTGCCCGGAATGCCGCCGCTCCTCGATCCGAATGACGTCTACGCGGCGGACCGGCCGGGCATGCTCTCCCCGGTGGTCAAGGACTTCCCGTCCCGCGTCTACGTGCCGAACACCGCCTCCAACACGGTGTCCGTCATCGACCCGGAGACCTACCAGGTCATCGACACCATCCCGGTCGGGATCCAGCCCCAGCACGTGGTCCCCTCCTGGGACTTGAAGACCCTGTGGGTCAACAACAACCGCGGCCACACGCTCACCCCGATCAACCCGGCCACCGGGGAGGCCGGAAAGCCCGTCGAGGTGCACGACCCGTACAACCTGTACTTCACGCCGAACGGCAAGTACGCGATCGTCATGGCCTCGATGGACAAAGAGCTGGTCTTCCGTGATCCGCACACGATGGACCGCGTGAAGACCGTCCCCGTGACCTGTTACGGCGTCAACCACGCCGACTTCTCGGCCGACGGGCGCTACTTCATCGTGAGTTGCGAGTTCTCCGGCGAACTCCTCAAGGTCGACACCGAGAAGATGGAGGTCATCGGCCAGCAGAAACTGCCGTTCGAGGGCGCGATGCCGCAGGACGTGAAGGTCTCTCCGGACGGAAAGACCTTCTACGTCGCGGACATGATGGCGCACGGGATGTGGGTGCTCAGCGGAGACACCTTCGAGACGCCCAAGCTGCTGCCCACCGGGAAGGGCTGCCACGGCCTGTACGTGAGCCGCGACTCCAAGGAGATGTACATCTCCAACCGGGGCGAAGGCACCGTCTCGGTCTTCAACTTCCCGCAGAACAAGCTCACCAAGAAGTGGACGCTGCCGGACGGCGGCAGCCCCGACATGGGCGGCGTCTCCGCCGACGGCAAAGTGCTGTGGCTGTCGGGCCGCTACAACTCCGAGGTCTACGCGATCGACACCGTGACCGGCAAGCAGCGCGCCCGGATCCCGGTGGGCGGCGGCCCGCACGGGCTCGCCGTGTACCCGCAGCCCGGCCGGTACTCGCTCGGCCACACCGGCATCTTCCGGTAGCCGACCGGCGGCGGGCACGGCCGCCAGGGCCGGACACGACGGTGCCCCGGGAGCTCGCACAAACCCCCGGGACACCGTCGTCGACCCGTCCGGCTACGGACTCCTACCAGGCGACCGGAAGACGCTCCGGCAGTCGCTTGATGAAGCCCGTACGCCAGACGAGGTTCTCGGCGGGCACCGCGAGCCGCAGCCCGGGCAGCCGCTCGACCAGCACCTCCAGCGCGATCTCGGCGTGCGCCCGGCCCAGCGCGGACGCCGGACAGAAGTGCCGGCCGGCGCCGAAGGCGAGATGGGACTGGGAGCTCTCGCGCTCCAGGTTCAGCTCGTCCGGGTTCTCGAAGGCCTCCGGATCGAAGTTGGCCCCCTCCAGGAGGACGAGGACGAGCTCGCCCTCCTTCACCAGCACGTCACCGACCTGGATGTCCGCGAGGGCGATGCGCGGCAGGCCGTCGCCGACGGACAGGTTCCAGCGCAGCAGCTCGTCCACGGCCTTGCCCATGCGCTCCGGGTGCCGGCGCAGGTACTCGATGAGCTCGGGCTTCTGCAGCAGCGCGAGGACCGCCAGGGTGAGGAAGGCGGACGTGGACACCGCGCCCGCCCCGAAGAGCGAGACGGCGACCGTCGCGAACATGTCGTCGGTCAGGTGCGCCGACTCCGGGTCCGCCTCCTTCAGCTCGGCGAACCTGCCGAGGAGCCCCGTACGCTCCTCGGACGTGAGCGCCAGCTGGACGTTCAGCTGGTCGACGAAGTAGCCCACGTCCTTGTACCAGTTGAGGGCCGAATCGGCGAACGGTTCGCGCGCGGTCATGAACGCGACGTCCAGCCCCGACATCAGCCGGCGCCAGTCCTCGAAGGGCACCCCGAGCACCTGGCAGTGCATGGCCGCCGAGAAGGGGTCGGCGAACCCCGCCCGGAGGTCGGCCGGGCCGCCCTCGGCCACGATCTCGTCGATGAGCTCACCGGCCTTGGCGCGCAGCCAGTCCTGGAGCCCCTTCTGGCGCGGGTTGAGCGCCTTCATCACGGCGTTGCGCAGGCCGGCGCTGTTGATGTTGCCCATGTTGTTGACGACCTCGGGCGGGATCGTCAGCGCGTACTGGCGCGGGACCCCGGCGTTCGCGGTGTCCTTGAGGCTGAATCGCTCGTCCTCCAGCACCTGCTTGGCCAGCGCGTAGCTGCTCACCAGCCAGCCTGTGTCCCCGGTGAGGGTACGGACCTTGGCGACCGGAGCCTTCTCGCGCAGCCAGCCGCACTCCTCCGGGAGCACGTCACCGCGCCGCGAGAGCGGGAAGTCGAGGAGCGGCTGCCGCTCCCGGATCTCCTGGCCCTCAAGCTGCTCGACGCTCATCGACGATCCTTTCGGTTGGTGCGTGGTTCACGTTGTTCTGGGGCGCGGCGTTCCCGGGCACGGCGTTCTGCGGCGCGGCGTTCCCGGGCGCGGCCGTCGCGGCCTCGGGCCGTACGACGGCGTACGCCTGGTTGCGGGTCGCGCGCAGGCCCCCGCCGCGCGCGAAGAGGACATCCGTCAGCGGCATCTTGACGTGATAGGCCGCCACCGAGGACGGCACGTCGAGAATGCTCGGGGTGTCCACGAAGAAGGGCAGCTCGGCCGCCATGTAATCGAAACAGACTTGCAACTGTTCGTCTGTTATTGATTCACCTTCCGGCAACTTGGAGCCGACAAAGTGCAGGGCCATCTCCTCGCAGCCCTTGCGGAATTCGGCGTCCGTCTCCAGAAAATGCAGGACACGCCGGTGGAGCAGTTGGTAAACGGGGTTCGACTGGAACTCCGAAAGTGCCCTCACTCGGATCTCGGCCTGCGGAGGCCCTGACTCCTCCACGCCCTTGAGAATCCGCCGCCGGACCGCCTTGATTTCCTTCGTGGCGCGCTTCTCCGCATGCTCCCGGGTGTAGCCGAAAGCGGCGAACATCCGGTCCACGTGGAGGTCTGCGTACACGAAGTCGACCTGTGCGAAGCGGGTCGTGGCCCACTGGGCGAGACTGGTGATGCGCTCGGAGCTGAAGTAGCTGTTGCCAGGACTCACTCCGATGAGCACATGGTCGCCGTCTTCCCAGATATGGCGGCAGGTGCGTGTGAAGGGCAGAACTTCGAATGATGCGTCAGCTGTGATCGTCACCTATGTGATCGCCCTTGTTGCCGCTTGTCCCTGGGAGCCCTGCGCTCCTGGTGTGGCGGCAATGCCGTTACGTTATGCCGTGGCGCCGGAGCGTGACAAGTGGGGGCCGAAATTGTTGGCTGGAATTATCGCTTCCGCATTACGGAAGGGTAATCGCATTTCTATCTGCCGCTCGAACGGGACCCGCGTCGGAGGCGCTTCGGGGCGGCCGCTACCCTGAGCCGGTCAACAAGCACCAAGAAGGGGTGGACCCAGTGGCGGACATCGAGAGCGCACGGACGACGTTCGGCAAGTTCGACGTGAACGGTGACGGATTCGTCACGGCCGACGAGTTCAAGGCGGCCATGGCGGCGATGGGCGACCCGTTCGTCACCGGCCCGATAGCGGACGCCGTGATCGCCGCCAAGGACGCGAACGGCGACGGCCTGCTGAGCTTCGACGAGTTCTGGGCCTCCCTGAACAAGTAGCCCCTCCGCTCCCGCCCCGGTCCGGCCCGCCGACCGGGGCGGGAGCGCGTGTCGTCAGGCCCGGGGCCCGGACATGTCCTCGACCTCGGCGAGGGCCTCCTCCAGCCAGTGCAGCCAGAACGTCTCCAGGGCGATCCCGCCGTGCAGGACGAGCCGGCGCAGCCGGTCCTCCACGGCGTCGCGCCCCGGCGGGAAGTCCTTCTCCTCGATGGCCTCGTACTGGGCCAACTGGCGCTGGTGCAGCTCCAGATGGCGCCGCAACTCGGGACCGAGACCCTGCGGCCCCACGACACCCGCCGCGCGGATCCGCAGCAGCAGCGGGTCGCGCATCGGCTTCGGGTCCTGGCTCTCGCCGACCCACCGGGCCAGCTCCGCGCTGCCGGCGGGCAGCACCTCGTACTCCTTCTTCTGCCCCCGCACGGGCACCTCGCTGGGCAGCGCCCGGATCAGCCCGGCCTCCTCCAGCCGTCCGAGCTCGCGGTAGATCTGCTGGTGCGTCGCCGACCAGAAGTACCCGATCGACTTGTCGAAGCGCCGGGTCAGCTCCAGCCCGGACGAGGGCTTCTCGAGCAGGGCGGTGAGGATGGCGTGCGGCAGGGACATGGCGCCATCCTAGGTTTGCGGCAGCCGTCCCCGTACGGGCGCGGCCCGGTGGCGGCTTCGGCCCGCCTTGTTCAGGCTGAGGGCGTGGCTGCCGACTACACCTACTCAGACCTCAGCGCCGTGTACGTGAACTGCACACTCAAGCGCTCGCCCGAGACGAGCAACACCGAGGGGCTGATCGACAGGAGCCGCGCCGTCATGGAAGCGGCCGGTGCCCGGACCTCGCTCGTCCGCGCCGTCGACCACGACATCGCGACCGGAGTCTGGCCGGACATGACCGAGCACGGCTGGGAGAGCGACCAGTGGCCGGTCCTCTACAGCCAGATCATGGACGCCGACATCCTCGTCCTCTGCGGGCCCATCTGGCTCGGCGACAACAGCTCCGTGATGAAACAGGTCATCGAGCGGCTCTACGCCTGCTCCTCCCTGCTGAACGAGCAGGGCCAGTACGCCTATTACGGGCGGGTCGGCGGCGCGCTGATCACCGGCAACGAGGACGGCGTCAAACACTGCGCCATGAACATCCTCTACAGCCTCCAGCACCTCGGCTACGTGATCCCGCCGCAGGCCGACGCGGGCTGGATCGGCGAGGCCGGGCCCGGGCCCTCCTACCTGGATCCCGGCTCGGGCGGCCCGGACAACGACTTCACCAACCGGAACACCACCTTCATGAGCTGGAACCTCATGCACCTGGCCGCCCTGCTCAAGCGCTCGGGCGGCATCCCCGCGCACGGCAACCAGCGGTCCGAGTGGGACGCGGGCTGCCGCTTCGACTTCCCCAACCCCGAGCACCGCTGACCGCGCCGGCGGGCCCGGGGCGCGTGCGGTGCCCCCGGGCCCGTCGGTCGCACCGGTTCAGTGGGCGATGTCCACGACGAACCGCTCCGGCGAGTGCAGGGAGTAGGCGCGGTAGTACGGCAGGGTGTCGAAGGCGGCGCCGAAGGTCACGTACCCCTCGTAGTCGCCGGTCATGGCGATGCCCTTGAGCTTGCTGAGGTAGATCTTCTGGAGCTTGGGCCCCTGGTAGACGCTCTCGCCCGCGTCGTTGTGCGCGGCGGCGGGGTTGAGGCGGATCTCCAGGAAGTACTTCCCGGCCAGCGGCACGGGCTTCCCGGACCCGTCGTAGATCAGCTGCGAGACGGGAGTGACGGTCGTCCCCGGGGCGTACCCCTGCAGGTCGATGACGATCCGGTCGAACGTGGCGTGTCCGCCCCAGCGGGCATTGACGATGAGCGGGGTCTGGGTCTGGGTCTGGGTGGCGGCGGTGGTGGTGGTGGAGGCCGAGGCAGGCGCGGCGAAGGAGAGGCAGGCGGCGAGCAGAACGCCGGTTGCCACGGCCACGAACTGCCGGAGACGCGGGTGGACCATGACGTCCCCTCGATTCTCGAGAGACGGGGACAGAGTGTCACTGACTAGGACACCCACCGCCCGCCCGCGGTTGCAACCGGGGGCGGGCGGGATACGTCATCGCGTGGGGGTCAGCATTCGATGACGTTGACCGCCAGGCCGCCGCGGGCCGTTTCCTTGTATTTGACCTTCATGTCTGCGCCGGTCTCCTTCATGGTCTTGATGACCTTGTCGAGGGAGACCTTGTGGCTGCCGTCGCCGCGCATCGCCATCCGGGCGGCCGTGACCGCCTTGACCGCAGCCATGCCGTTGCGTTCGATGCAGGGGATCTGGACCAGGCCGCCGACCGGGTCGCAGGTGAGGCCGAGATTGTGCTCCATGCCGATCTCGGCCGCGTTCTCGACCTGCTCCGGGGTGCCGCCGAGGACCTCGGCGAGGGCGCCGGCCGCCATCGAGCAGGCGGAGCCCACCTCGCCCTGGCAGCCGACCTCGGCGCCGGAGATCGAGGCGTTCTCCTTGAACAGCATGCCGATCGCGCCCGCCGCCAGGAGGAAGCGGACCACGCCGTCCTCGTCCGCGCCGGGTACGAAGTTCATGTAGTAGTGGAGCACCGCCGGCAGGACGCCCGCGGCGCCGTTGGTCGGGGCCGTCACGACCCGCCCGCCCGCGGCGTTCTCCTCGTTGACCGCCATCGCGTAGATCGTCGCCCACTCGCTGCGGTGCAGCATCGGGTCGCCCTCGGTGCGCAGCTGGCGCGCCGTGGCGGCGGCCCGGCGCTTGACCCGCAGGCCGCCCGGGAGGATGCCCTCGCGGGACATGCCGCGCGCGACGCAGGACTGCATGACGCGCCAGATCTCGAGGAGGCCCTCGCGGATCTCGTCCTCCGTGCGCCAGGCCTTCTCGTTCTCCAGCATCAGCGAGGAGATCGACAGGCCGGTCTCGTTCGCGAGGCGCAGCATCTCGTCGCCGGAGCGGAAGGGGTACTTCAGCACCGTGTCGTCGAGCTTGATCCGGTCCTCGCCGACCGCGTCCTCGTCCACGACGAAACCGCCGCCGACCGAGTAGTAGGTCTTCTCCAGCAGCGGGGTGCCGGCGGCGTCGTACGCGAAGAGCGTCATGCCGTTCGCGTGGTACGGCAGGGAGCGCCGGCGGTGGAGGATCAGCTGGTTCGGCTCGTCGAAGGCGATCTCGTGGCCATCGCCTATCTCCGCGCCCAGCAGCCGCAGGCGGCCGCTCTTGCGGATGCGCTCCACCTCGTCGTCCGCGGTCTCGACGTTCACCGTGCGCGGGGAGTGGCCTTCCAGGCCCAGGAGCACCGCCTTGGGGGTGCCGTGCCCGTGGCCGGTCGCGCCGAGGGACCCGAACAGCTCGGCCCGCACGGAGGCGGTCTGGGCGAGCACGCCGTCCTTCTTCAGCCGCGTCACGAACATGCGCGCCGCGCGCATCGGACCGACCGTGTGGGAGGAGGAGGGACCGATGCCGATGGAGAAGAGATCGAAGACGGAGATGGCCACGGTGGCGGACTCCCTTGTCTGCTCGTGGGGTGGGAGGGGGCAGGAGAGGTGGATTCTTCGGATTTTGTCCGACAGACGAGCTTAACGCGGTGAGGTGAACGCCTCGCCTGCCGGACGAGGTGGGAAGGATTACGCGGAGGGGTCGGGCGGGGTGCCGCTCGCCCCGGCGGGCGCGGGAGGTCCGGTCCGGCTTCGTGCGGCGGATCGGCGGAAGAGCGGAAGAGCGGAAGAGCGGAAGAGCGGAAGAAGCGGAAGAGCGGCAGGGTGGTCATGAAAAGGGCCCGGCCTGCGCACGAGCAAGGCCGGGCCCTTCCAAGCCGTTGGCTAGAGCGACGGGTACAGCGGGAACTTCGCGGCGAGCGCCGAGACGCGCGCCTTCAGGCCCTCGCTGTCGTAGGCCGGCTTCAGCGCGGCCGCGATGATCTCGGCGACCTCGGTGAATTCCTTGGCGCCGAAACCGCGCGTGGCCAGGGCCGGCGTACCGATCCGCAGACCCGAGGTGACCATCGGCGGCCGCGGGTCGTTCGGGATGGCGTTGCGGTTGACCGTGATGCCGATCTCGTGGAGCCGGTCCTCGGCCTGCTGGCCGTCCAGCTCGGAGTTGCGCAGGTCGACCAGGACCAGGTGCACGTCGGTGCCGCCCGACAGGACGGAGACGCCGACCTCGGTGACGTCCGGCTGCACGAGGCGCTCGGCGATGATCTTCGCACCCTCCAGGGTGCGCACCTGGCGCTCCTTGAAGTCCTCCGAGGCCGCGATCTTGAAGGAGACCGCCTTGGCCGCGATCACGTGCTCCAGCGGGCCGCCCTGCTGGCCCGGGAAGACCGCGGAGTTGATCTTCTTCGCCAGCTCCTGCGTCGACAGGATGACACCGCCGCGCGGACCGCCGAGGGTCTTGTGCGTGGTGGTGGTGACGACGTGGGCGTGCGGCACCGGGTTCGGGTGCAGACCCGCGGCGACCAGGCCCGCGAAGTGCGCCATGTCGACCATCAGGTACGCGCCGACCTCGTCCGCGATCCGGCGGAAGGCGGCGAAGTCCAGCTGGCGCGGGTACGCGGACCAGCCGGCGACGATCAGCTGCGGCTTGGACTCCTTGGCGAGGCGTTCGACCTCGGCCATGTCCACCTGGCCGGTCTCGTCGACGTGGTACGGGACCACGTTGTAGAGCTTGCCGGAGAAGTTGATCTTCATGCCGTGGGTCAGGTGACCGCCGTGGGCCAGGTTCAGGCCCATGATCGTGTCGCCCGGCTTCAGCAGCGCGAACATCGCGGCGGCGTTCGCCTGCGCACCCGAGTGCGGCTGGACGTTCGCGGCCTCGGCGCCGAACAGCGCCTTGATGCGGTCGATCGCGATCTGCTCGACCACGTCGACGTGCTCGCAACCGCCGTAGTAACGGCGGCCGGGGTAGCCCTCGGCGTACTTGTTGGTCAGGACCGATCCCTGGGCCTCCATGACGGCGACCGGAGCGAAGTTCTCCGACGCGATCATTTCCAGGGTGGACTGCTGGCGTACGAGCTCGGCGTCGACAGCGGCGGCGACGTCCGGGTCGAGCTCGTGGAGAGGGGTGTTCAGTACAGACATCAGGGTCCCCTGGGGTCAGTTACCGGCGGTGAGCTTGGTGTACTCCTCGAAGGACAGCGCGTCCTTCGGCTCCTCCGAGAGGCGCACCTTGAACAGCCAGCCGTCCTCGAACGGGGCGGTGTTCACGAGCGCCGGGTTGTCCACGACGTCCTGGTTGGCCTCGACGATCTCGCCGGAGACGGGGGAGTACAGGTCGCTGACCGACTTCGTCGACTCCAGCTCGCCGCAGGTCTCGCCCTCGGTCACGGTGTCGCCGACCTCGGGGAGCTGGGCGTAGACGACGTCACCGAGCGCGTTGGCCGCGAACTCCGTGATGCCGACCGTCGCGACGCCGTCCACGGCGTCCGACAGCCACTCGTGCTCCTTGGTGTAACGCAGCTTCTCGGGGTTGCTCATGACCTGATTCTCCTGGATGCGGGGGAGTGGATACGAACTGTGGTCTTGGGTACTGAGACGGCGCCGAACGGGTACGCCGAACGGGTACGCGTACGGCGGACGTGGTGTGCGGAACTACTTCTGCCGCTTGTAGAACGGCAGCGCCACGACCTCGTACGGCTCATGCGTACCGCGAATGTCGACGCCGACGCCGGAGGTGCCGGGCGCGGCGTGCGCCGCGTCCACGTACGCCATCGCGATCGGCTTGCCCAGCGTCGGGGAGGGGGCGCCCGAGGTGACCTCGCCGATCACCATGCCGTCGGCGACGACGGGGAAACCGGCGCGGGGGACGCGGCGGCCCTCGGCGACCAGACCGACCAGCTTGCGCGGCGGGTTCGTGGCGGCGCGCTCGGCGGCGGCCTCCAGCGCGGCGCGGCCGACGAAGTCGCCCTCCTTCTCGAACTTCACGACCCGGCCCAGCCCCGCGTCGAAGGGGGTCAGGGAGGTGCTCAGCTCGTGCCCGTACAGCGGCATGCCCGCTTCCAGGCGCAGGGTGTCGCGGCAGGACAGACCGGCCGGGACCAGACCGACGCCCTCGCCCGCCTTGGTCAGCGCCTGCCACAGCTCCACGGCGTGTTCGGGGGAGACGAACAGCTCGAAGCCGTCCTCGCCGGTGTAGCCCGTACGCGCGATCAGCGCGGGCACGCCCGCGACGGTGCCCGGCAGACCGGCGTAGTACTTGAGGCCGTCCAGGTCGGCGTCCGTCAGGGACTTCAGGATGCCGGGGGACTCCGGGCCCTGCACCGCGATCAGCGCGTACGCGTCGCGGTCGTCGCGGACCTCGGTGTCGAAGCCGGCGGCACGCTCGGTCAGGGCGTCGAGGACGACCTGGGCGTTGGAGGCGTTGGCGACGACCATGAACTCGGTCTCGCCGAGGCGGTAGACGATCAGGTCGTCGACGATCCCGCCGTCCTCCTGACAGATGTGCGTGTAGCGGGCGCGGCCGACGCCGACGGTGGAGATGTTGCCGACCAGCGCGTAGTCCAGGGCCTTCACGGCCTCCGGCCCGATCAGCGTGATCTCGCCCATGTGGGACAGGTCGAAGAGACCGGCCCGGGTGCGTACGGCGTTGTGCTCGTCGCGCTCGCTGGCGTACCGCAGCGGCATGTCCCAGCCCGCGAAGTCGGTCATGGTCGCACCGAGCGAGCGGTGCAGCGCATCGAGGGCGGTCAGACGGGGGGCAGTGCTCATGGGTGTGGCTCCCGGGTCCCAGGGCATCGACATGACATGACGAGGACGTTCCTCCCCATCTGTCATCGGAACCTGAGAGGTTCGCCGAGAGTTCCGCCGATCGTTCGATCGTCGGAATCCCCGACTTGCACCTTGGGTGGAGCTGTCGAGCAGCTCGCTTTTCAGATCTGCCTCATCCACGCGGTACGGGGCCTGAGAGATTCAAGGGAGGTTCTTGCTCCTTCGGCGCCCGCGCACGGCCTTGCGGCGTGCCGGGACTCTCCCGCGCGGATTCAAGCGGCCGGTATGCAGTTGGTCCAGATGGCGCACATCATTGCACGCCATGCCCGTGATCGGGTGTGGGGGTCCGAAAGTTCGTACGCCCCCCGAGCGGGCGGACCGGAACCGGCGCTGCCGGATTACCGTCTCTTTACACTCAGTGGGCAAGGGTCCTTGCGACCCGATTCGGGGGAGGCGAACACTGTGCGGAGATTCGGAGTAGTGGCGACGACGGGAACCGTGGACGCGGTGCCGGCGCAGCGCGGCGCGCGCGAGCGCAAGGGGACGGCGGACGCCGGCCTCGGTCTCGTACGCGACCTGCGCGGACCGGCGGTGCGCGGCCCGCAGCGGCTCCGCTTCGCGGAAGGGGACATCGTCGTGGTGTCCGGCCTGCCGGGCGGCGGCAAGAGCACGCTGATCAAGCGGGCGGCGGCGCAGGGCGCGGCCATCGACTCCCAGGACACCCGTGAGCGCTGGGAACGCCGGATGCCGGCGGCGCTGCCGTACGCGGTGTACCGGCCGCTCGTGCGCGGCGCGCACTACTGGGGGCTGTGGCGGATCCTGCGCTCCGGTGCCTCCGTGGTCGTCCACGACTGCGGTACGCAGACCTGGGTACGGGGGCTGCTCGCGGCGGCCGCGCGCCGCCGGGGCCGGGCGCTGCACCTGCTCCTCCTGGACAGCAGCCCCGAGGAGGCCCTCTCCGGCCAGGCCGCGCGGGGGCGCCGGGTGTCGGCGTACGCCTTCGCCCGTCACCGCGGCGCGGTGTCCCGCCTTCTCCGCTCCGCGGAGGCCGGCCATCCCCCGCCGGGCTGCGCCTCGGTGACCCTCCTGGACCGCCGCTCGGCTACCGCCGTGACCGGGATCGCCTTCCACGACTGACGACCGCGGCGCCGCCGGGGCTGGGTATTTCAGCCTCGCCGGCGTTTGAGGCGCGGGTCCGGGCAGAGCCCGGCAGCGGCGCCGCAGCTGGGCGCGGACAGGACCACCGCCGGGACACCCGATAGCCTCGGCACGACATCGGCACGACATCGGCGGGACCACAGGCGGAGGCAGGGGCACATGCAAGGCGGCGGCTGGCCGGGGAATGAGCTGGAGCAGGTGCTCGGGGCGGCGCTCGGGCAGCCGGACGCGGGGGGCCGGATCCTGGAGGTGCTCGGGCGCAGCCAGGTGTGGGTGCCCCTGCCCGGCGGCGGCGGCCCCGACGCCCCCAGCCTCGACCTGCCCACGATGGACATCGGCGGGGCGGCGTACGTCCCGGTCTACAGCTCCGAGGCCCAGTTCCTCGCCTGCGTCGGCCCCGGCATGGACTT
Organism: Streptomyces sp. NPDC028910; assembly: GCF_055564955.1. Taxonomy (NCBI): domain Bacteria; kingdom Bacillati; phylum Actinomycetota; class Actinomycetes; order Kitasatosporales; family Streptomycetaceae; genus Streptomyces; species Streptomyces sp. NPDC028910. The sequence goes on from NZ_JBVHVF010000005.1 coordinate 312,944, forward strand.
CGCGGTGGCCCCCGCCGTCGCATTCGCCCGCGGCCTGCCCCCGCAGCTCGGCATCGCGCTCAACCCAGAGGGCGCCGTCGGCGTGCCGCTCCCCCCGCCCGCCGTCGCGGAGCTCTGCCGTACCGGACGGACCCCGCTCGACGGCTCCTCCACCGGCGGCCGGGTCCGGCTCTACGAGCCCGACTGGCAGGACGATCCGGTGGACTTCCTGGCCGCCGCCACCGAGGAGTTCCGCGCCACCGGCGTGGTCGCCGCCGCGTACCGCTGCCTCGCCAGCATCGAGGGCGGGACGCCGGAACTGTTCATCGGTGTCCGCCTGGTGGGATGGGAGCCCGAGACGCAGGGCGCCCCGATGGAGGCCCTCGGGCGGGCCCTGACCCGTGTCCCGCCGCCGTGGCCCGTGCAGTTGATCCTGCTGGACGCCGCCCAGGACCCGGTCACGGACTGGATTCGTGAGCGCGTACGCCCCTTCTACCTCCCGTAGCGCCGCTTAAGCTGTTGGCACGCGTGGACGACGGGCGGACGAAGAGGGGTACCGGGTGAGTGCGTCAGGCACGGCCGCGGCCGGGCAGGTCGAGCACATGATGCGCCAGGTGACTCCCGGGCGCTACGAGAGTTACGAGTCGCTCCTGCATGCCCTTTCCGAGGGCCGGCTGTGGATGCTGCTCTGGCAGGGGCAGCCGGGCTCCCCGGACGCCCAGTACGGCGGCATGGAGGTCGAGAGCCTCGGGTACGCGCCCTGCGTCACCTCCCCCCAGGAACTGGCCGCCAGCGGCTGGAACCGGGGCTACGAGGTGGTCACCGGGCGGGACATCGCCCGCGCCCTCTACCCGGACCGCTGGGGCCTGTGGCTCAACCCGCACGCCCAGGGCGGCGGCCTCGGCGTCCCCTGGGCCGACCTGCGCCGGATCGCGACCGGGCTGGACCGGATGCCGGCCGGCCCGCTGCGGCTCTCCGAGCCCGCCATCGAGCTCCCGCAGTTCTACGGGCTGCTGACCCAGCACGCGCACCGCACCCCCGCCGTCCGGTCGCTGCGCCGCGCCTGGGTGCAGCCCGCGCTCGGGTCCCCGTACCTCGCGGTCGGGCTCGACCTGTACGACGCCTCCGCGCCCGCGCTGGAATCCGTACGGGAGATGATGCGGCAGTCGGTCGGGGTGGTCCCCGAGGGCGTCCCGGTGTGCACGGTCGCGCTGGCGGACGAGCACGACCCCGTGGCCATGTGGCTGCGCGCGCAGACCCGTCCCTTCTACGACCGCGAGGGCCAGGCGCCGACGTACTGAGGCTCCTAGACCCCCTCGTCCGCATCGCGAGACGCCCGTCCCGAGGCCGCACCGGAACTCACCGGTGCGGCCTCGGCCGTATGCGCCGATAACCAGCCAAAATCCCGGCGTTCAGGGGTCGTCGGCCGCGATGTCCGGTCCGTGCGCATCGGACCCCGTTGTTCCGCTGAGCCGGGCGACGAGTCCGGATACCGGGAGGTTCGGCCGGAGATTACGGTTGCGCATCCATTCCCCGGCAGGTCTGGCGGGTGATCGCGAGCCCGATAAAGACTCCCCCCAACCGAAGGCCGGGCCATCCGGGCCGTCCGCAAGGAAGAGCCCTCCGGGCTGACTTCAGGCTCGCCGCACCACCCACGCCGACGCAGCCGCCGGCACCCACGCCAACAGTGCCACCGATGTGAACCAAGCCGCTACGGCGGCGGCCAGGGCCGGCCACCGTCGGCCGAGAGGGGTCCCCACCACGATGACGGCTTCACCCACAGCGCCCAGTGAGCCGGTGCTCCCGCAGACCGACGGGATACCCGACGGGCTGACGCAGAAGCGGATCGAGGGGCGTTCGCTCGGCCAGATCGCGTGGATCAGACTCAAGCGGGACAAGGTGGCGATGGCCGGCGGCACGGTCGTGCTGCTGCTGGTGGTGCTGGCCATGCTCTCCCAGCCGATCCAGTGGATCTTCGGCTTGGACCCCGACGCCCTCCACCAGGACCTCATCGACCCCTCCCTGGCCACCCCCATCGGCCCCCTCGGCGGCATCAGCTGGGAGCATCCCCTCGGCGTGGAGCCGAAGTTCGGCCGCGACATCGCCACCCGCATCCTGGAAGGCTCCTGGGTCTCCCTGCTGGTGGCCTTCGGAGCCACCGTCGTCTCGGTGTTCATCGGCTCCGTGCTGGGCGTCATCGCCGGGTACTACGGAGGCTGGGCCGACACGGTGATCAGCCGCATGATGGACACCTTCCTCGCCTTCCCGCTGCTGCTCTTCGCGATATCCATCTCCGCCGCCCTCCAGGGCGGGGCCTTCGGCCTCGAAGGACTGCCGCTGCACATCAGCGTGCTGATCTTCGTGATCGGTTTCTTCAGCTGGCCCTACATCGGACGTATCGTCCGCGGCCAGACCCTCTCCCTTCGCGAGCGGGAGTTCGTCGACGCGGCCCGCAGCCTCGGCGCGCGCGGCCCCTTCATCGTCTTCCGGGAGCTGCTGCCCAACCTGGTGGCCCCGATCCTCGTCTACGCCACCCTGCTCATCCCGACCAACATCCTCTTCGAGGCCTCCCTGAGCTTCCTCGGCGTGGGTATCCAGCCACCGCAGGCCTCGTGGGGCGGAATGCTCAGCTCCGCCGTGGACTACTACAAGGTCGACCCGATGTTCATGGTCGTCCCGGGCATGGCGATCTTCCTCACCGTGCTCGCCTTCAACCTCCTCGGCGACGGCCTGCGCGACGCCTTGGACCCCAAGAGCTCGCGCTGACCCGTCCCGTTCCTCGGACACCCGGCCGAGGCACCGTCAGTACCCACCATCACTCCGAATCAGGGGGCATCACTCCGCCATGAGAAGCAGGTCGAGATCAGCCGCGGTGCTCGCCGCCGCCATCACCGTCGTCCTCACCGCCTCCGCCTGCAATGGTGGTGACAAGACCGGCGGCGACGACAAGTCGGCCGGTGCCAACGCTGCCGTCAAGGCCGTGGTCAACGCCTCGGACAAGAAGGGCGGGACGATCGTCTACGAGGCGTCCGACACCCCCGACTCCTGGGACCCCGGCAACACGTACTACGGCTTCGTCTTCAACTTCAGCCGCCTGTACGCCCGTCCGCTGACCACCTTCGCGCCCGCCCCGGGCGCCGAGGGCAACAAGGTCGTCCCGGACCTCGCCGAGGGCCTCGGCACGCCGAGCGACGGCGGCGCCACCTGGACGTACAAGCTCCGCAAGGGCGTGAAGTACAGCGACGGCACGGCGGTCACCTCCAAGGACGTCAAGTACGCCGTCGAACGCAGCAACTTCGCGCGGGACGTGCACTCCAACGGCCCGAGCTACCTCGCGCAGTACCTCAAGAACAACGAGACCCCGTACGAGGGCCCGTACAAGGACAAGTCCGACGCGGGGCTGAAGTCCATCGAGACCCCCGACGACCAGACGATCGTCTTCAAGCTGAAGCAGCCCTTCGCCGAGTTCGACTACCTGCTGGCGAACCCGCAGTCGGCCCCCGTGCCGAAGGCCAAGGACACCGGCGCGGACTACGTGAAGAGCATCGTCTCCTCGGGCTCGTACATGTTCGAGAAGTACGAACAGGACAAGGAAGCCGTCCTGGTCCGCAACCCGCACTGGGACGCCTCCACGGACCCGCTGCGCAAGCAGCTCCCGGAAAAGATCGTCGTCAAGCTGAAGGTCAACCAGGAGACGATCGACTCCAACCTGAAGGCCGGCAACACCCACATCGACATCGTCGGCAACGGTGTGGCCCAGCAGACCCAGACCGAGCTGCTGACCTCGAAGGACCCCAACACCGACAACGCCGAGGGTGGTCGCCTGGTCTACATGGCGATGAACACCAAGGTGGCGCCCTTCGACAAGCTCGAATGCCGCCAGGCGGTGCAGTACGCGATCGACAAGGTGTCGGTGCAGACCGCCTTCGGCGGCCCCACCCGCGGCGCCATCGCCAGCACCGTCCTGCCGACCGACATCCCGGGTCACGTGGACTTCAACACCTACCAGACCCCCGGTGACAAGGGCGACGAGGCCAAGGCCAAGGCCGCGCTGACCGCCTGCGGTCAGCCGAACGGTTTCGAGACCACCATCACCGCGCGCAACGACCGCGCCGGCGAGGTCGACATGGCCACGGCCATCCAGGCGTCCCTGAAGAAGATCGGGATCACCGTCAAGATCCAGCAGTTCCCGGCGGGCAAGTACTTCAGCGACTACGCGGGCGTCCCGAAGTTCACCGAGGACAACAAGATCGGCCTCATGATGATGCAGTGGGGCGCCGACTGGCCGAGCGGCTTCGGCTTCCTCCAGCAGGTCGTCCACGGTGACGCGATCGGCAAGACGGGCAACACCAACCTGTCGCAGCTGAACGACCCCGAGATCAACAAGATGCTGAACGACAACATCGCCAACACCGACGCCGCTGCCCGCGAGAAGGTCTACGGCGAGATCGACAAGAAGGTCATGGACCGGGCGGTCATCGTGCCCCTCACCTACTTCAAGGTGCTGCACTACCGCTCGCCCAAGCTCAGCAACGTGGTCTCCAACCCGGCGTGGAGCGGTCAGTACGACTACCTCAACATCGGCCTGAAGTAACCCCGGCCGTACGTCCGCAGGCAGTTTGACCCTCTCAGCCAGATCTGCCAGAACCGTGGAAGGCAGGTGAAGGCAGCAGTGCGCGCCGGTCCGTCCCGCTCCCCCGACCGGGGAGCGGGCGGACCGGCGGACGCCGAAGCCGACCCTCGTGTTTGTGTACATCGTCCGGCGGCTGTTCGCCGCGGTGTTCCTGCTGCTCATCGTCAGCGCGATCACCTTCGCGATCTTCTTCCTGCTGCCCCGGCTGGCCGGCGGCACGGCCGACTCGCTGGCCACGCAGTACGTGGGCAAGAACCCCTCGCCCGAGTCCATCGCCGCGGTCAAGAAGAACCTCGGTTTCGACCAGCCCCTGTACGCGCAGTACTGGGAGTTCCTGAGGGGCATCTTCGCGGGCCGCGAGTTCAACTTCGGCCCCAACCCCTCGCAGTGCAACGCCCCCTGCCTCGGCTACTCCTTCAAGGACCACGTCGAGGTCTGGCCCGACATCGTCACCCGGCTGCCCGTCACCGCCTCCCTCACCCTGGGAGCGGCCGTCATCTGGCTGATCACCGGTGTCACCACGGGCGTGATCTCGGCCCTGCGCCCCGGCTCGCTCTTCGACCGGCTCGCGATGGGCGTGGCCCTCGCCGGAGTCTCGCTGCCGATGTTCTTCACCGGCACGCTCGCGCTGGCCGTCTTTGTCTTCAACTGGCCCGTGTTCACCAACGTGTACGTGGAGTTCGCCGACGACCCGGCGGGCTGGGTCCAAGGGCTGGTCCTGCCCTGGTGCACGCTCGCCTTCCTCTACTCCGCGCTCTACGCCCGGCTCACCCGGGCCGGAATGCTGGAGACCATGAGCGAGGACTACATCCGCACCGCGCGCGCCAAGGGCCTGCGTGAACGGGTGGTCGTCACCCGCCACGGGCTGCGCTCCGCGCTGACCCCGATCGTGACCATCTTCGGCATGGACTTCGGGCTGCTCCTCGGCGGCGCCATCGTCACCGAGACGGTCTTCTCCTACCACGGCGTGGGCGAGTACGCCTACCACGCCATCGCGGTGAACGACCTGCCGAAGATCCTCGGGGTCACCCTCTTCGCCGGATTCTTCATCGTGCTGTGCAACCTGGTGGTCGACCTCGTCTACGCCATCATCGACCCGAGGGTGAGGCTGTCGTGACCGATCCGACCGCGAAGGGGAACGGGGCCGGACCGGCCGGCGGCCGTCCCTCCGAGGCCTTCCTCGACGTACGCGACCTCAAGGTGCACTTCCCCACCGACGACGGGATCGTCAAATCGGTGGACGGGCTCTCCTTCCAACTGGAGAAGGGCCAGACCCTCGGCATCGTGGGCGAGTCCGGCTCCGGCAAGTCGGTCACCTCGCTGGCCGTCATGGGACTGCACCGGGTGGGCAGCGGCAGCCGCTCCACCGTCGAGATGTCGGGCGAGATCTGGCTCGACGGCAAGGAACTGCTGTCGGCCGATGCCGAGGAGGTGCGCCGGCTGCGGGGCCGCGAGATGGCGATGATCTTCCAGGACCCGCTGAGCGCGCTGCACCCGTACTACACGATCGGCGCGCAGATCGTGGAGGCGTACCGCGTCCACCACGCCGTGGACAAGAAGACGGCGCGCAAGCGGGCCGTCGAGATGCTCGACCGGGTGGGCATTCCCGAGCCGGCCAAGCGCGTCGACGACTATCCGCACCAGTTCTCCGGCGGCATGCGCCAGCGCGCGATGATCGCGATGTCGCTGGTCAACAACCCCGACCTGCTGATCGCGGACGAGCCGACCACGGCTCTGGACGTCACCGTGCAGGCGCAGATCCTGGACCTGATCCGCGATCTGCAGAAGGAGTTCGGCTCCGCCGTCATCATGATCACGCACGACCTCGGCGTCGTGGCGGAGATGGCCGACGAGATCCTCGTGATGTACGGCGGCCGGTGCGTCGAGCGGGGCACCGCCGAGAAGGTCTTCTACGAGCCCCGCCACCCCTACACCTGGGGCCTGCTGGGCTCGATGCCGCGCATCGACCGTGAGCAGACCGAGCGCCTCATCCCGGTCAAGGGCTCACCGCCCAGCCTCATCAACATCCCCAGCGGCTGTGCCTTCAACCCGCGCTGCCCGTACGCAGACGTACCCAAGGGCAATGTGACGCGTACGGTCCGGCCGGAGCTCACGCAGGACGACAGCAGCCACTGGTCCGCCTGCCACATGTCGCAGGAAGAGCGGACCCGGATCTGGACCGAAGAGATTGCGCCGAAGCTGTGACCGAGACGCCTGACATGAAGAAGACGGAAGCGGCGGTCATTCCCGCGCAGGCCACGGACTCTCCCGAGGTCCTGCTCAAGGTCACCGGCCTGATGAAGCACTTCCCCATCACCAAGGGACTGATCCGGCGGCAGGTGGGCGCGGTCAAGGCCGTCGACGGCATCGACTTCGACGTCCGGCGCGGTGAGACCCTCGGCATCGTCGGCGAGTCCGGCTGCGGCAAGTCGACCATGGGCCGGCTGATCACGCGGCTGCTCGAACCGACGGGCGGCACCGTCGAATTCGAGGGCAAGGACATCACGCACCTCGGCGTCTCCGGCATGCGGCCGATGCGGCGGGACATCCAGATGATCTTCCAGGACCCGTACGGCTCGCTGAACCCGCGCCACACGGTGGGCACCATCGTCAGCGCGCCCTTCAAGCTCCAGGGCGTGGAGCCGGAGGGCGGCCTCAAGGCGGAGGTCCAGCGGCTGCTGTCCCTCGTCGGCCTCAACCCGGAGCACTACAACCGCTACCCGCACGAGTTCTCGGGCGGTCAGCGCCAGCGCATCGGCATCGCGCGCGCCCTGGCGCTGAAGCCGAAGCTGGTGGTCGCGGACGAGCCCGTCTCGGCGCTGGACGTGTCGATCCAGGCCCAGGTGGTCAACCTGCTGGACGACCTCCAGGAGGAGCTCGGCCTCACGTACGTGATCATCGCGCACGACCTGTCGGTCATCCGGCACGTCTCGGACCGCATCGCGGTGATGTACCTGGGCAAGATCGTCGAGCTGGCCGACAACGCGTCGCTGTACAAGGCGCCGATGCACCCGTACACGACGGCGCTCCTGTCGGCCGTGCCGGTGCCCGACCCGAGGCGGCGCGGCGCGAAGAGCGGCCGCATCCTGCTCAAGGGCGACGTGCCGTCGCCGATCGCGCCGCCGAGCGGCTGCCGCTTCCACACGCGTTGCTGGAAGGCCACGCAGATCTGCACGACGCAGGAACCGCCGCTGCTGGCCCTGAAGACGGGCCACCAGGTGGCCTGCCACCACCCGGAGAACGCCCCCGACCAGGCCCCGGGCGACCAGCCCCTGCCGGGCGCGTCGGAAGCGGTGTCCAAGGCCACGGAGTAACGACCTGGTGGGGCCGCCCCGCGCTCCGCGCGCCCCCGGCCCCACCAGGCACATCCGGGCCCGCCGCACACGTCCAGCCCCGCCGCACAATCCAGCCCCGCCGGCGTTTGAGGCGCGGGGTCCGGGGCGGAGCCCCGCGAGCGGGCGCACCCACGCCGCACACTTCCAGCCCCGCCGGCGATTGAGGCGCGGGGTCCGGGGCGGAGCCCCGAGTCCTGGACCCCGCCCCCGCCCCGGCCCCGGCCCCGGCCAGCCCGAGCCTCCACCCCGGCGGGAGCCAAGAGGCTCCGTCACCCCGGCGGGAGCCAAGGGGCGACAATGAGCCAGTGCTCCACGATCTCTTCCCGCCCGGGATCCAGCATGCCCTGGACCTCGCCGGCATCTTCGTCTTCGCCACCGCAGGCGCCCTGCTCGCCGTCCGCAAGAACTTCGACGTCTTCGGCATCGTGGTCCTCGCCCTGGTCACGGCCCTCGGCGGCGGCCTCTTCCGCGACCTCGTCATCGGCGCCGTCCCGCCCGCCGCCTTCGGCGAGCTCAGCTTCTTCCTCACCCCGCTGATCGCCGCCGCGATCGTCTTCTTCCTGCACCCCGAGGTCCAGCGGATCAACCGCGCCATCAACGTCTTCGACGCGGCCGGCCTCGGACTGTTCTGCGTGACCGGCACGACCAAGGCGTACGAGTACGGACTCGGCCTCACCGCCTCCGCCGCCCTCGGCCTGGCCACCGCCGTCGGAGGGGGCGTACTGCGCGACGTACTCGTCAACGAGGTGCCCTCGCTGCTGCGCGACCGCGAGATGTACGCCGTCCCCGCCGTCGTCGGCGCCTCGATGGTCGCCGTCTTCATCGGCCTCGACATCCTCAACGGCATCACCACCGGCCTGGCGATCGTCACCACCTTCGTCCTGCGTCTCCTCGCCATGCGCTACCACTGGCGGGCACCGCTGGCCTGGAACCGGCGGTCGTCTGTGTCCGAGGAGCCGTAACAAAAGAAAGCTACCGCTTAGTAGCTTCGCGGTGTACCGTCGCTTTCATGTCACACGCAGCTGCCCAGGCAACCATCGGCGACAGCGAGTTCGACCGCGACACCACGATCACCGCGCGCGCGGGCGAGCCGGGGGTGTACGACGCCGAGCTCTCCGCCGGATGGACGATCATCACCGCCGTCAACGGCGGCTACCTGCTGGCCCTGGTCGGCCGGGCCCTGTCGGCGGCCCTCCCGCACCCGGACCCCTTCACCGTCTCCGCGCACTACCTGACCTCCTCCGTGCCCGGCCCCGCCGTGATCCGTACGCAGGTCGTACGGGTCGGCCGCACCCTCTCCACCGGCCAGGCCTCGCTGTTCCAGTACGACGAGAACGGCGCCGAGGTCGAGCGCATCCGCGTCCTCGCTTCCTACGGCGACCTCTCCTCCCTGCCGGACGACGTACGCACGGTGGCCCTGCCGCCCGTGATGCCGCCCTACGAGGACTGCCTCGGCCCCGAAGCCGGCCCGGCCCCGATCCCGGGCAGCTCCGCGATCGTCGACCGGCTCCGGCTGCGGCTGGACCCCGCGACCGCGGGCTGGGCCGTCGGCGCGCCGTCGGGCAAGGGCGAGATGCGGGCCTGGTTCGAGCTGGCCGACGGCCGCGACGCCGACCCGCTGTCCATGCTGCTGGCGGTGGACGCGCTGCCGCCCACCGCCTTCGACCTGGGCCTGATCGGCTGGGCCCCGACGGTGGAGCTCACCACCCACATCCGCCGCCGCCCGGCCCCGGGCCCGCTGCGGATCGCCATCACCACCCGCAACCTGGCCGGCGGCTTCCTGGAGGAGGACGCCGAGGTCTGGGACTCGGCGGACCACCTGGTAGCCCAGTCCCGCCAACTGGCCCGCGCCCCCCGCGGCTGACGCTGGGGCTGCTCAAGCCCCGCCGGCGTTTTGAGGCGCGGGTCCGGGCGGAGCCTGCTGCTCAAGCCCCGCCGGCGTTTGAGGCGCGGAGCCGGGCGGAGCCCGGGAAACGGAGAAGGGGCGGGGCGGGGGCCGGCTCCGCGCAGCGGCCCCCCGGCAAGCCCCCGCAGGGACACGGCACGGGACGGCACAGCCGACTCGTAGAATCGAGGGATCATGGCCTACCTCGACCACGCCGCCACCACACCGATGCTGCCGGAGGCCGCCGCGGCGATGACCGCGCAGTTCGCCGCCACGGGCAACGCGTCCTCCCTGCACGCCGCCGGCCGCCGGGCCCGCCGTACCGTCGAGGAGGCCCGAGAGGCCTTCGCCGAGGCGGTCGGCGCCCGCCCCAGCGAGGTGGTCTTCACCGCCGGCGGCACGGAGGCCGACAATCTCGCGGTCAAGGGCCTCTACTGGGCCCGGCGCAACGCCGACCCCGCCCGGACCCGGGTCCTCGCCAGCCCCGTCGAGCACCACGCCGTGCTCGACGCCGTCCACTGGCTCGCCGAACACGAGGGCGCGCAGGTCGAGTACCTGCCCGTGGACCATTACGGGCGCGTGCACGCCGACGCCTTCCGGGAAGCCGTCGAGCGGAACCCGGACGACGTGGCCCTGGCCACCGTCATGTGGGCCAACAACGAGATCGGCACCATCATGCCGGTCCACGAACTGGCCTCCATCGCCGGGGAGTTCGGGATCCCGCTGCACTCCGACGCCGTCCAGGCCTTCGGGCAGCTCGACGTCCACTTCGGCGACAGCGGCCTCGCCGCCATGACCGTCAGCGGCCACAAGATCGGCGGCCCCTACGGCATCGGAGCGCTGCTCCTGGGCCGCGACCAGACCCCCGTCCCCGTCCTGCACGGCGGCGGCCAGGAGCGGCACGTCCGCTCCGGCACCCTCGACGTGCCGGCCGTCGCCGCCTTCGCGGTGGCCGCCGTCGTCGCCGCCGAGCGGCGGGAACGGTTCGCCACCGAGATCGGCGCCCTGCGCGACGAACTGGTCGCCGCCGTCCGCGCGGCCGTGCCCGACGCCGTCCTCGGGGGAGACCCCGACGAGCGGCTTCCGGCCAATGCCCACTTCAGCTTCCCCGGCTGCGAGGGCGACTCCCTGCTGCTCCTGCTCGACGCCCAGGGCATCGAATGCTCCACCGGCTCCGCGTGCACCGCCGGCGTGGCCCAGCCGAGCCACGTCCTGCTGGCCACCGGCACCGACCCGCAGCTGGCCCGCGGCACCCTGCGCTTCTCCCTCGGCCACACCTCCACGAAGGAGGACGTCGCGGCCCTGGCCGCGGCCATCGGCCCCGCAGTCGAACGCGCCCGCACGGCGGGCCTCAGCTAGGGGGTGTCCGGGGCGGTGTCCTGCCGATCAGGCCGGATCAGGCGCGGCCCGCGCCGGGCGCCGTTCCGTCGAGCTCGGCCCGGATCATGCCTATGTACCGCTTCCAGTCCCAGTGGCGGCCCGGGTCCGTGTGGTCGGCGCCCGGCACCTCCGAGTGCCCGACGATGTGGCTCCGGTCCGCCGGTATGCCGTACCGGCGGCAGACGTCGGCCGCCAGCCGGGCCGAGGCCGCGTACATCGCGTCCGTGAAGTCCTGCGGGCGGTCCACGAACCCGACGTGCTCGATGCCGACGCTGCGCTCGTTCATCGAGCGGTTGCCCGCGTGGAAGGCCACGTCCAGCTCGCGCACCATCTGCTCCACATGGCCGTCCCCGCGCACTATGTAGTGCGCCGAGGCCTTGTGCCACGGATTCTTGAAGGCGTCCACCGAGGAGGCGAAGCCGCCCTGGGTGACATGGACGACGATCCGGTCCACCCGGTAGTCGTCCGGCCGGTCCGCCATCCGCCAGTTCGCCGGTGAGGCCGCCGTCCAGCTCGCGCCCGCGTGGTCGAGCTCACCCTCCTTGCGCGGCTTGGCCACCCCCGGCAGCAGCCACCAGGCACGGCTGATCTCCTCCCGGCCGGCGATCGCCGCCACCGTGAAGATCCCGAGCCCTCCGAAGAGCACCGCCCTGCGGGTCCGGCCCGGCGGCTTCTTCGCCTTCTTCCCCTGCTCGACCATGTGATCCACCCCCCGTACCCGATAACGCGCTGTGACCCCGCCCGGTTCCCCCGTACTCTGGAGGGTGCTATGACTGAGAACCTGCCGCGCACCGCCCGCCCCCTTCGCGTCCTGGCCGCCATGTCCGGCGGCGTGGACTCCGCCGTCGCAGCCGCCCGTGCGGTCGAAGCCGGGCACGACGTGACCGGCGTCCACCTCGCGCTCTCCGCGAACCCGCAGTCCTTCCGGACCGGCGCTCGCGGCTGCTGCACCATCGAGGACTCCCGCGACGCCCGCCGCGCCGCCGACGTCATCGGCATCCCGTTCTACGTCTGGGACCTGGCCGAGCGCTTCCGCGAGGACGTGGTCGAGGACTTCATCTCCGAGTACGAGGCCGGGCGCACCCCGAACCCCTGCCTGCGCTGCAACGAGAAGATCAAGTTCGCGGCGCTGCTCGACAAGGCCCTCGCCCTCGGCTTCGACGCCGTCTGCACCGGCCACTACGCCACCGTCGTCGTGAACGAGGACGGCTCCCGCGAGCTGCACCGCGCCTCCGACATGGCCAAGGACCAGTCGTACGTCCTCGGTGTCCTGGACGAGAAGCAGCTCGCCCACGCCCTCTTCCCGCTCGGTGACACCCTCACCACCAAGGAAGAGATCCGCGCCGAGGCCGAGCAGCGGGGCCTGGCCGTGGCGAAGAAGCCCGACAGCCACGACATCTGCTTCATCGCCGACGGCGACACCCAGGGCTTCCTCGCGCACCGCCTCGGAAAGGCCGAGGGCGACATCGTCGACGAGACCGGCGAGAAGGTCGGCACCCACGAGGGAGCCTTCGGCTTCACCATCGGCCAGCGCAAGGGCCTGCGCATCGGCCACCCGGCCGCCGACGGCAAGCCGCGCTACGTCCTCGACATCTCCCCGGTGAACAACACCGTCACCGTCGGCCCCGTCGAGGCCCTCGACGTCACCGCCCTCACCGCGATCCGCCCCCGCTGGTGCGGCTCCACGGCCGCCGCCCCGGGCACCTACACCGCCCAGCTGCGCGCCCACGGCGGCGAGACCGAGGTCTTCGCCGAGCTCGTGGACGGCGAGCTGCGCGTCTCCTTCACCGAGCCCGTCCGCGGCGTGGCCCCCGGCCAGGCGATCGTGCTCTACGACGGCACCCGCGTGGTCGGCTCGGCCACCATCGCGACGACCACCCGGGCCACCACCGCGTCCTCCTCCGCCTCCGCCTCCGCTTAGACCACCGTCAGGACGATCTTGCCGGTGGTGCGGCCCCGCTCGCCGAGCTCGTGGGCCTTCACGGCCTGCTCCAGCGGCAGCACCGTGTCGATGACCGGGCGCAGCTTGCCCTCCGCGACCAGGGCGGCGATGGCCTTCAGGCCCGCGTAGTCCGGCTCGACGAGGGTCCAGCCGGTGCGGAAGCCCTCGGCCCCGGCCGGCACGTCGTCGGGACCGTTCAGGGTGATCAGGTGTCCGCCCGGGCGCAGCACCTTCAGGGAGCGGGCCCCGTAGTCGCCGCCGATGGCGTCGATCACGACGTCGACCTCGGAGACCGCGTCCTCGAAGTCGGTGGTGCGGTAGTCGATCGTCTCGTCGGCCCCGAGCGAGCGGAGCACGTCGTGCTTGGCGGCGCTGGCGGTCCCGATCACGTACGCGCCGAGCGCCTTGGCGATCTGGACGGCGAAGTGGCCCACCCCGCCGGCGGCCGCGTGCACGAGCACCCGCTGTCCGGCCCGCAGGCCCGCGGTGTCGGTCAGCGCCTGCCACGCGGTGAGCGCGGCCAGCGGGAGGGCGGCGGCCTGGACGTGGTCGACGGCGGCGGGCTTGCGGGCGAAGTGCCGGGCGGTGGCCGTGACGTACTCGGCGTAGCCGCCCGCCTGGGCCGGGAAGCGCGGCATGCCGAAGACCTCGTCGCCCGGCTGGAACAGCGTCACGCCGGGGCCGACGGCCTCGACCGTGCCGGACACGTCCCAGCCGACGGCCGGGACCGGCCCCCAGGGGATCAGGGCGCCGGAGGCCCGGGTCTTCCAGTCGACGGGGTTCACCCCGGCCGCGTGGACCCGTACCAGGATCTCGCCCATGGCCGGCTCCGGCCGCTCCAGCTCGGTCTCGGTCAGGACCTCCGGTCCGCCCCACTGGCTGACGACGACGGCGCGCATGTGTTTCTCCTCAGGTGTGTCCGGTGCTGCTGTGGAACCAGCTTCGGCGCCGGAACCGGGCCATGGTGTTGGCCGGACGGCCACCATGTGTCAGGATCTGGCCATGCACCGGATCGCAGTACTGGCCCTCGAAGGCGTCCCCCCGTTCGAGCTCGGGATCCCCTCCCGGGTCTTCGGCAACGCCTACGACGACGCCGGCCACCGGCTCTACGAGCTCACCGTCTGCACCGCCGACGGCCTGCCCGTGACCAGCGACGCGGGCTTCACCGTGGGCGTCTCGGCGGGCCCCGAGGCCCTCGCCGCGGCCGATACCGTGATCATCACGCCCACGCACGCCATGGACGAGCTCGCGCAGGGCGCGCCCCTGCCGCGGCCACTGACCGACGCACTCGCCGCGATCCGGCCCGGCACCCGGCTGGTCTCCCTCTGCACCGGCTCCTACGTCCTCGCCGCCGCCGGGCTGCTCGACGGCCGGCCCGCCACCACGCACTGGATGCACGCGCCCGAGTTCCAGCGGGGCTTCCCGCGCGTCCGACTCGACGAGGAGGTCCTCTTCGTCGACGACGGCGACATCCTCACCTCCGCGGGCGTGGCCGCGGGCGTCGACCTCTGCCTGTACCTGATCCGCCAGGACCACGGCTCGGCCGTCGCCAACCGCGCCGCGCGGCTGTGCGTGGTCCCGCCGTGGCGCGACGGCGGGCAGGCCCAGTACATCGACCGGCCCGTGCCCGAACCCACCATCGCCACCACGACCGCCACCCGCGCCTGGGCCCTCGAACGCCTCGGCGAGCCGATCGCGCTCGCCGAGCTGGCCGCGCACGCCCGGATGAGTCTGCGCACCTTCTCCCGGCGCTTCCGCGACGAGGTCGGGATGACCCCGGTGCAGTGGCTCACTGCCCAACGGCTGGAGATCGCCCGCCACTTGCTGGAGTCCAGTGACCTCCCGGTCGACCTGGTCGCCCACCGGGCCGGCTTCGGCTCCGCGGGCTCGCTGCGCCAGCACATGCGTTCCGCGCTCGGTGTCTCCCCGATCGCCTACCGCCGCACCTTCCAGCCCGCCCCCGCATGACCTCGGAGGTAATCGCCGGCGCGGCCGGCCTCTGCCATGATCGCATCAACGGCCCGCACGGGCGGGCCCGTTGACGGGGAGAAGATCATGACCGCGTACGCAATCGCCCACATCCGGACCACGACCATGAACGCGGACATCCTGGAGTACATCGAGCGGATCCAGTCGACCATGGAGCCCTTCGAAGGCCGCTTCCTCGTGCACGGCAAGGAGGTCGAGGTCCTGGAGGGCCCCTTCCCCGGCACGGTCGTCATGATCGGCTTCCCGGACATCGACCGGGCGCGTGCCTGGTACGCCTCCGACGCCTACCAGGCCATCCTCCCGCTGCGCACCGACCACCTCGCCGGTGAGGCCATCCTGGTCGAGGGCGTCCCGGCCGACTACGACGCCAGGAAGACGGCCGCGGCCCTGCGCGAGGCCGCTGGGCTCTGACCCATTCGGCCTCGCCGGCGTTTGAGGCGCGGGGGTCCGGGGGCCGGCCCCCGGCAGCGGCGCCGCGCCGGCCGACGTACGGGACCAGCCCCGGACCACTGGACCACTGGACCGCGCTGCCGCCGGAGCCCGGCATGGTGCGAGCATGGGCCGTATGGCTACTCACCTGATCACCGGCGCCGGCTCCGGCATCGGCGCCGCCGTCGCGGCCCGGCTGCACGCCCGCGGCGACGACCTCGTCCTGCTCGCCCGCGACGCCGGCCGCGCCCGCCAGCTCGTCGACCGCTACCCCGGCTCCGCGGCCCTCGTCGGCGACCTCGCCGACCCCGACCGGCTCTCGTGGGCCTTCTCCAAGCAGGCCGTTCCGGAGCGGATCGACTCGCTCCTGCACATCGCCGGGATCGTGGACCTCGGACCGGTGGGGGACCTCCGGCCCAAGACCTGGCACCAGCAGCTCAACGTGAACCTGATCGCCCCCGCCGAGGTCACCCGGCTGCTGCTGCCCACCCTGCGGGCCTCGCAGGCGGACATCGTCTTCGTGAACTCCGGCGCCGGCCTCCACGCCCACGCCGACTGGAGCGCGTACGCCGCCTCCAAGCACGGGCTCAAGGCCCTCGCCGACTCGCTGCGGGAGGAGGAGAAGGGCAACGGGATCCGCGTCACCTCCGTCTACCCGGGCCGCACCGCCAGCCCCATGCAGGCCAAGGTGCACTCCCAGGAGGGCAAGGAGTACGACCCCGCCGACTGGATCGACCCCGAGTCCGTCGCGACGACCATCGTCATGGCCATCGACCTGCCCCGCGACGCCGAGGTCAACGACCTGACCGTAAGGCCCGGCCGATGAGCGCGGGCGCCACCGGCATCGGTTCGCTGCCCGGCGGCGACGCCCGCGAGGCCGCGAAGACCGTCACCGGGTCCTTCGAGGACTTCCCGTACCTCGCCGAGCTGCCCGCCCGCGGGCCCGGCGCGGACATGATCGGCCGCTCCCTCGGACTGCTCGTCGACATGTACGCCCACGTGGAGCCCAGCGGCTGGCGGATCAGCGACCGCCCGGGACGGGACTCCAAGCGGGCCCGGTCCTGGCTCGGGGAGGACCTGGACGCGCTGGAGGAGTTCACCCAGGGGTACACGGGGAAGCTCAAGATCCAGGCCGTCGGGCCGTGGACGCTCGCCACCGCCCTGGAGCTGCACGGCGGTGAGGCCATGCTCCAGGACGCGGGCGCCTGCCGGGACCTGGCGGGATCGCTGGCCGAGGGCCTGCGCGAGCACCTGGCCGACGTACGCAAGCGGATCCCCGGCGCCGACATCGTCCTGCAGTTCGACGAGCCGTCCCTGACCGCCGTACTGCTCGGCCGAGTGCGGTCCGCCAGCGGCTACCGCACCTACCGCGCCGTCGACCGGCAGGTCGTCGAAGGCACGCTGCGCGAGCTGTTCGCCGTCCACGGCGGGGACGTCGTCGTGCACTCCTGCGCGCCCGAGGTCCCCTTCGGCCTGCTGCGGCGAGCCGGCGCCACGGGCGTGTCGTTCGATTTCTCCCTGCTCACCGAGCGCGAGGACGACGCCGTCGGAGAGGCCGTCGAAGGCGGTACGAAACTCTTCGCCGGAGTGGTGCCGGGCACCGATGCTCCGTTGTCGGACCCTGCCGGTAGCGTCATGGGTGTCAGGAAGCTTTGGCGCAGGCTGGGGCTGGCCCCGGGGACTCTGGCGGAGTCCGTCGTGGTCACCCCGTCGTGCGGTCTGGCGGGCGCTTCACCCGCATACGCCCGCGCGGTGCAGGCGCATTGCGTCAGGGCGGCGAGGTCGCTCGCCGACAACCCTGAGTGACGGTCGAGGACGGGCCACGGGAGGACACGGCATGGCAGCCGAACAGCAGGACACGGCAGTACCGGCGGCGGTGCGTGAGCAGCACCAGCTGCTGGCCGAGCAGGTCGAGGAGCACCGCTTCCGGTACTACGTGAACGACCAGCCGATCGTCAGCGACGCCGAGTTCGACAAGCTGCTGCGCTCGCTGGAGGCGCTGGAGGAGCAGTACCCGGAGCTGCGCACGCCCGACTCGCCCACCCAGAAGGTGGCCGGGGCGTACGAGACCGACTTCGCCTCGGTCCAGCACCGGGAGCGGATGCTCTCCCTCGACAACGCCTTCGACGACGAGGAACTGGCCGCCTGGGCCGAGCGGGTGGCCCGGGACGTGAACACCTCGGACTACCACTACCTGTGCGAGCTGAAGGTGGACGGCCTCGCCGTCAATCTCACCTACGAGAACGGCCGGCTGACCCGCGCCGCCACCCGCGGCGACGGCCGCACCGGCGAGGACATCACGCCCAACGTCCGCACGATCAAGGAGATCCCGGACCGTCTCAAGGGCGACCGGATCCCGGCCCTGGTGGAGATCCGCGGCGAGGTCTACTTCCCGATGGAGAAGTTCGAGGAGCTCAACGCGCGGCTCGTGGAGACGGAGGGCAAGCCCTTCGCCAACCCGCGCAACGCGGCGGCCGGTTCGCTGCGCCAGAAGGACCCGAAGATCACCGCCACGCGCCCGCTGCACATGGTGGTGCACGGCATCGGCGCGCGCGAGGGCCTGGAGATCGAGCGCCAGTCGCAGGCGTACGAGCTGCTGCACGAGTGGGGCCTGCCCACCGCCGCCCACGCCACGGTGCTCTCCTCGCTCGCCGAGGTCCGCGAGTTCATCGCGTACTACGGCGAACACCGGCACTCGGTGGAGCACGAGATCGACGGCGTGGTCGTCAAGGTCGACGAGATCGGCCTCCAGGGCCGCCTCGGCTCCACCGCCCGCGCCCCGCGCTGGGCGATCGCCTGGAAGTACGCCCCCGAAGAGGTCAACACCAAGCTCATCGACATCAAGGTCGGCGTCGGCCGCACCGGGCGCGTGACCCCGTACGCGCAGGTGGAGCCCGTGACGGTGGCCGGCTCCGAGGTCGAGTTCGCGACGCTGCACAACCAGGAGGTCGTCAAGGCCAAGGGCGTGCTCATCGGGGACACCGTGGTGCTGCGCAAGGCGGGCGATGTCATCCCCGAGATCCTCGGGCCGGTGGTGGATCTGCGGGACGGCAGCGAGCGGGAGTTCGTGATGCCCGCCGAGTGCCCCGCCTGCGGGACGGCGCTGCGGCCGATGAAGGAGGGGGACATCGACGTCCGGTGCCCCAACGCCCAGACCTGCCCCGCCCAGTTGCGCGAGCGGCTCTTCTACCTGGCGGGCCGGCAGTCCCTGGACATCGAGAACTTCGGCATGGTGGCGGCCGCCGCGCTGACCGCCCCGCTGGAGCCGGCCCAGCCGCCCCTGCTGGACGAGGGCGACCTCTTCGGCCTCACCATCGAGCAGCTGCTGCCCATCAAGGCGTACGTCCTGGACCCCGACAGCGGGCTGCCCAAGCGGGACCCGAAGACGGGCGAGGAGAAGATCGTCACGGTCTTCGCCAACCAGAAGGGCGAGCCGAAGAAGAACGCCCTGGCGATGCTGGAGAACATCGCGGCCGCCAAGCAGCGCCCGCTCGCCCGCATCATCAACGGCCTGTCGATCCGTCACGTCGGACCGGTCGCGGCGGAGGCGCTCGCCCGCGAGTTCCGGTCGATCGAGCGCATCGAGCAGGCCACCGAGGAGGAACTGACGGCGACGGACGGGGTCGGCGCGATCATCGCCCGCTCCCTCAAGGAATGGTTCGCCGTCGACTGGCACCAGGAGATCCTGCGCAAGTGGCGGGAAGCCGGGGTCCGGATGGAGGAGGAAGGTTCCGGCGAGGAGGAGGGTCCGCGCCCGCTGGAAGGGCTCACCGTCGTCGTCACCGGCACTTTGCAGAGCCACACGCGGGACGGCGCCAAGGAGGCACTGCAGAGCCGCGGCGCCAAGGTCACCGGCTCCGTGTCGAAGAAGACCTCGTTCGTCGTGGTCGGGGACAACCCGGGCTCGAAGTACGACAAGGCCGTGCAGTTGAAGCTGCCCGTCCTCGACGACGCCGGCTTCGCGGTGCTGCTGGAGCAGGGCCCGGACGCGGCGCGGGACGTCGCGCTCCCGGTGGACGGCGAGGGCGAAGGGGAGTAAATACCAAGAGGGGGATCGCCGAGGGGGAGTAGCGAAGGCGAACGGATGCGTGGCGTGCGGCCGTACGGGCGGGCGCACGCCCGGCGCGGCGGACGGTGGTAAACGGCTGGTACAAGGCTGGTCGCAGGCCGGTGACCTGTCGGATCATCGGAGGGGTGACGGGGGGTGCCTGGTCCAAACTCACCCGTTCGGCGGATACCGTACTGATGAGGATGGCTGGGTCGCATTCGGGCAACCACTGCCGACCGCTGCCCCTGGGAGCCTCCCGCGTCCTACTGTTGAGGGGTGCGCCTGTCGTGCGCGGCTGCGGGACGCGATGTCGGCCGTGGTGGCATGACATCGGGGCCATCGTGTGACATCGGCATCGCCGGCTGTGAGAGGTACGGGCATGAAACCCACCGAAAGCGCCGACCCGTCACCTGAATTCGGCGGGGAACTCCCGTCCATCCGGGCGGGCAGGCTCGGTGTCCTGGGCACCAGGACACCGGAGACCCGACCGATCGACACCGGCGCGGGCGGACAGGGGCGGCGCGGAGTGCTGCCCCACCTCGTCGTGGGCCTCTCCGCCGTGGTGCTCGCGGCCGGCATCTTCTCCGCGCTGAGCGGTCGTCATGCGCTGTTCCCCGGCGGGCCGGTCGGCTGGGCGCTCGCCCTCCTCACCGGCATCATCGTCGGCCACCTGGTCGCGCTCGGCCGCGACCGCTGGTGGGGCGGCACCGGATCGGGCGCCGCGCTCACCCTCGGCGTGCTCCTCCTCTACGGGTGGGTGCCCGCGGGACTGGTCTCGCTGGCGGTGGTCACCCTGGTCGGGGCCGCGCGCCGGCACCGCTGGCGGCAGGGGCTGCTGCACGGCTCCGTGGACATCCTCGGCATCGGCGCCGGGGCCCTCGTACTCGGTGCCTTCGGCGTGGCGCCCTCCGTCGAGACCCCCTGGCTGCCCACCAGCTGGGGGCTGGAGGCGGTCCCCGAGGTCATCCTCGTCGCCGTCGCCTATCTGCTCGTCACCCGCGTCCTGCTCTGGATCTCGCTGGCCCCGCGCGGCGGCGGCCTGCCCACCGTCGCCCGGACCGCCCTGCTCCGGCAGGCCTTAGTGGCCGTCGCGCTGCTCGGCATCGCCCCGCTGATCTGCGTCGTCGCCGTCACGCAGCCGGTGCTGCTGCCGCTGTTCGCCGTACCGCTGATCGCGCTGGACTCCACGCTGTGGATCGCCCGGGCGCGCGCCGAGGAGCAGCTGCGGGATCCGCTGACCGGGCTGCCGAACCGGCAGTGGCTGCTGGAGCGGGCCTGGTCCGCCCTGGACGAGGCTGAACGTTTGGGCACCCGGTCAGCTCTTGTGCTGATCGACCTGGACCGCTTCCGCGCGGTCAACGACACCCTGGGCCATCTGGCGGGCGACCGGCTGCTGCTCCAAATCGCCGACCGGCTGCGCCAGGCCCTGCCCGAGGACGCCGAGGCCGCCCGGCTCGGCGGCGACGAGTTCGCCGTCCTGCTGCCCGTCGCCGACTCCACCACCAGCGCCCAGCGCATCGCCCGCCACCTGGTCGCGGAACTCAGCTCCCCCCTCGACCTGGACGGACTCACGCTCGTCCTGGAGGCCAGCGCCGGCCTCGCCGTCTTCCCCGACCACGCGCTGGACGCCGAGGGGCTGCTGCGCCGTGCGGACGTGGCGATGTACCAGGCGAAGCGCGACCGTACGGGCGTGGAGGTGTACGAGTCCAAGCGGGACAGCAACACGCCCGACCGCCTCGGGCTCCTCGGCGACCTCCGCCGGGCCCTCGACGCCGGTGAAGTGGAACTGCACTACCAGCCGAAGGTCCGCTTCGACGGCCAGGTGGCGGGGCTCGAAGCCCTGGTGCGGTGGGTCCATCCGGAACGGGGGCGCGTGTCACCGGACGAGTTCATCGCGATCGCCGAGACCTCCGGGCTGATGCCGCACCTGACGGAGTACGTCCTGGAGACGGCCCTCGCCCAGGTGGCGCGCTGGCGGGCCCAGGGTCTGAAGGTCCCGGTGGCCGTCAACGTCTCGCCGCGCGACGTCCACACCCCGGGCTTCGCGGGCGCGGTGGCCGCGAGACTGGCCCGCCACGGGGTCCCGGCCAGCGGCCTGCAGCTGGAGATAACGGAGCACGTCCTGCTGGAGGACCCCCAGCGGGCGGCGGACACCATGGCCGGGCTCACGGGCCACGGCGTGAAGATGTCCCTGGACGACTTCGGCACCGGCTACTCCTCGCTCGTCCACCTGCGCCGGCTGCCGGTCAGCGAGCTGAAGATCGACCGGTCCTTCGTGGGCCGGCTGGCGGTCGACGCGCAGGACGCGGAGATCGTGCGCTGCACCGTCGATCTCGCCCATTCGCTGGGTCTGCTCGTGGTCGCCGAGGGCGTGGAGGACGACGAGACGTGGGAGCGGCTGCGGGACCTGGGCTGCGACGCGGTGCAGGGGTGGCTGGTCGCCGCCGCGATGCCGCCGCAGGAGGCCACCGCCTGGCTGCTGGCCCGTGGCGAGCGCGGCTGGCGCCGCCCGGCGGACATCACGGCCGAGCTCGCGGCCGCCGAGGCCGACGCCGGCTGACTCCGCCGGAGGTCGCGGGGCTCCGCGGGCTGCGGCTGCCCCCACGGCGCGCCGCCGCTGCCGGGGCTCCGCCCTAGGGGGTGTCCGGCGCCTCAATCGCCGGCGGGGCTTGGCTCATGCCGTCGGCCCGGTGCTGTTGGATTGCCCGCAGGACGACTCCGGCCCCGCCGATCTTTGAGCCCCGCCGGCGATTGAGGCGCGGGTCCGGGCGGCGCCCGGAAGGCCCCGCGCGGCGGGCTCGCGCGGGTGCCCGTACCGGCGCCCTGGACGCCCGCCGGGCAAACCGTTTCGTTCGCCGGGCGCCTGGCCCCATAGGATTGGGCCTGAAACCTACACACTCGAAACCCCCAGAGGATCGCTGCATGCCTGGCATCACGCGCGAGGAGGTCGCCCACCTCGCTCGGCTGGCACGTCTGGAGCTCAAGGCCGAAGAGCTGGACCACTTCGCCGGACAGCTCGACGACATCATCGGCGCGGTCGCCCGCGTTTCCGAGGTCGCCGACCAAGACGTCCCGCCGACCTCCCACCCGCTGCCGCTGACGAACGTCATGCGCGCGGACGAGGTCCGTCCGTCGCTCACCCCCGAGCAGGCGCTCTCCGGTGCTCCTGCACAGGAGCAGCAGCGTTTCAAGGTGCCGCAGATCCTGGGGGAGGACTAACAACCATGGTCGACATCATCAAGCTCACGGCCGCCGAGACCGCCGAGAAGATCGCCTCGGGCGAGCTCACGGCCGTCGAGGTGACCGAGGCCCACCTGGCCCGCATCGACGCCACCGACGAGAAGGTCCATGCCTTCCTCCACGTCGACCGTGAAGGCGCGCTCGCCCAGGCCCGCGCCGTCGACGCCAAGCGCGAGGCCGGCGAGAAGCTCGGCCCGCTGGCCGGCGTACCGCTCGCCCTCAAGGACATCTTCACCACCGTCGGGGTCCCGACCACCGTCGGTTCGAAGATCCTCGAAGGCTGGATCCCGCCCTACGACGCCACCCTGACGCGCAAGCTCAAGGAAGCCGACGTCGTCATCCTCGGCAAGACCAACATGGACGAGTTCGCCATGGGGTCGTCGACGGAGAACAGCGCCTACGGGCCCACCGGCAACCCCTGGGACCTCACCCGGATCCCCGGCGGCTCCGGCGGTGGCTCCGCCGCCGCCCTCGCAGCCTTCCAGGCCCCGCTCGCCATCGGCACGGACACCGGCGGCTCCATCCGCCAGCCCGCCGCCGTCACGGGCACGGTCGGCGTGAAGCCCACGTACGGAGGCGTCTCCCGCTACGGCATGGTCGCCTTCTCCTCCTCCCTCGACCAGGGCGGGCCCTGCGCCCGTACGGTCCTGGACGCGGCGCTCCTGCACGAGGTGATCGCCGGCCACGACCCGCTCGACTCCACCTCCATCGACGCCCCGGTCCCGCCGGTCGTCGAGGCCGCCCGCAACGGCTCGGTCGCCGGCATGCGCGTCGGTGTGGTCAAGCAGTTCGCGGGCGAGGGCTACCAGGCCGGTGTCGTCCAGCGCTTCAACGAGGCGGTGGAGCTCCTGGGCGAGCTCGGCGCCGAGATCGTCGAGCTGGACTGCCCGTCCTTCGACCTCGCGATGGCCGCGTACTACCTGATCGCGCCCTCCGAGTGCTCCTCGAACCTGGCCCGCTTCGACGCCATGCGCTACGGCCTGCGCGTCGGCGACGACGGCACCAAGTCCGCCGAGGACGTCACCGCCCTGACCCGCGAAGCCGGCTTCGGCGACGAGGTCAAGCGCCGCATCATCCTCGGCACGTACGCGCTCAGCTCCGGCTACTACGACGCGTACTACGGCTCCGCCCAGAAGGTCCGCACGCTCATCACGAAGGACTTCGAGAAGTCCTTCGAGCAGGTCGACGTGATCGTCTCCCCGACGACCCCGACCACCGCCTTCCCGATCGGTGAGCGCACCGACGACCCGCTGGCGATGTACCTCGCGGACCTGTGCACCATCCCGACCAACCTCGCCGGCAACTCCGCCATGTCGCTCCCCTGCGGCCTGGCGCCGGAGGACGGCCTCCCGGTCGGGCTGCAGATCATCGCCCCCGCGATGAAGGACGATCGGCTCTACAAGGTCGGTGCGGCCGTCGAGGCCGCCTTCGTCGCACGCTGGGGTCACCCGCTGCTCGAGGAGGCACCGTCGCTGTGAGCACCAGTGCACTGTCCAAGGCCAAGGGCTTCAAGAAGTCCAAGACCGGCACCTACCTGTCGATCGGCACCACCGCATTCGGTGCGCTCAGCGTGATCAAGCAGGTCAAGAAGGCCCGCGTCGAACACGACACGCTGAAGCTGATCGACGCCGCCGTGTCCGCCGCCGCCATCGTCACCGGCCTCGCGATCCTGTACCGCGAGCTGAAGCGCCTGGGCGACGACGACGTCCTGCTGGGCTGAGAGGGAAATTTCCACCGTGACCACCTTCACCGAACTGCTGTCGTACGAGGACGCTCTCGCCTCGTACGACCCCGTCATGGGCCTCGAGGTCCATGTCGAGCTCGGCACCAAGACCAAGATGTTCTGCGGCTGTTCGACCGAGCTGGGCGCCGAGCCCAACTCGCAGACCTGCCCGACCTGCCTCGGTCTGCCCGGCTCCCTGCCCGTCGTCAACGCGATCGGCGTCGAGTCGGCCATCAAGATCGGCCTCGCGCTGAACTGCGAGATCGCCGAGTGGTGCCGCTTCGCCCGGAAGAACTACTTCTATCCGGACATGCCGAAGAACTTCCAGACCTCCCAGTACGACGAGCCCATCGCCTTCAACGGCTTCCTGGACGTCCAGCTGGAGGACGGCGAGATCTTCCGCGTGGAGATCGAGCGCGCCCACATGGAAGAGGACACCGGCAAGTCGCTGCACGTCGGCGGCGCCACCGGCCGTATCCACGGCGCGTCCCACTCCCTGCTGGACTACAACCGCGCCGGCATCCCGCTCATCGAGATCGTCACCAAGCCCATCGAGGGCGCGGGCGAGCGGGCCCCCGAGGTCGCCAAGGCGTACGTCGCCGAGCTGCGCGAGGTCATCAAGGCGCTCGGCGTCTCCGAGGCCCGCATGGACAAGGGCCAGATGCGCTGCGACGTGAACCTGTCGCTGCGCCCGAACCCCGAGGCCCCCTTCGGCACCCGCTCGGAGACCAAGAACGTCAACTCGCTGCGCTCCGTCGAGCGCGCCGCGCGCTTCGAGATCCAGCGGCACGCGGCCCGGCTGCGCAGCGGCCTCGCGGTGGTGCAGGAGACCCGGCACTTCCACGAGGAGGACGGCTCCACCACGGCCGGCCGCATCAAGGACAACGCCGAGGACTACCGGTACTTCCCGGAGCCCGACCTGGTCCCCGTGGCCCCGGCCCGCGACTGGGTCGAGGAGCTGCGCGCCGGCCTGCCCGAGATGCCGCGCGTGCGCCGCAACCGGCTCCGCGAGGAGTGGGGCGTCACCGAGCACGACATGCAGTCGATCCTCAACGCGGGCGCGGTGGACTCCATCGTCGCCACGATCGAGGCGGGTGCCGACCCGGCCGCCGCGCGCAAGTGGTGGATGGGCGAGCTCGCCCGCAACGCCAATGAGCAGGGCGTCGTCGTCGACGAGCTGCCGATCACCCCGGTGCAGGTGGCCCGGGTCGCGGCCCTGGTCGCCGACGGCTCGCTCAACGACAAGCTGGCCCGCAAGGTCCTCGAAGGCGTGCTCGCCGGCGAGGGCACCCCGGACGAGGTCGTCGAGAAGCGCGGCCTGAAGGTCGTCTCGGACGAGGGCGCGCTCGGCGCGGCCGTTGACGAGGCCATCGCGGGCAACGCGGCCATCGCGGACAAGATCCGCGGCGGCAAGATCGCCGCCGTCGGCGCCCTGGTCGGGGCGGTCATGAAGACCACCCGCGGTCAGGCCGACGCGGCGCGCGTCAAGGAGCTCATCCTGGAGCGCCTGGGCGTCACCGAGGGCTGAGCCTCCTCGTCGGGTATGCGTCGAAGGGCGCCCCGTACCGGTACGCAGACCGGTGCGGGGCGCCCTTCGGCGTCAGCGCTTGAGGGTGGGCGCGGCCAGGACGACGTAACCGTCCTTGGTGCCGCAGGTGTCCTCCACACGGATGCGCAGCCGTAGCGCGTCCTTGACCTGCACCGTCTTGGTGACCGGCTTGCCGAGCCGGACCTCCTCGTTGAAGAGCGCGGGCTTGTCGTCGATGACGACGGAGATCCGCCCCGACTCGACGGGCGAGGTGTCGTCGATACCGGCCGTGAACTCCAGGGTGGACCAGGCCCGGTTGAGGTGCAGCGTGACGGCGTTGACCCGCAGGCCGTTCAGTCCGTCGATGGGGTCGAGGTCGGTCAGGTCCACGAGGCCCTTTGAGTGGGCATCGGCTTCCCGGGGAGAGGTGCGCGCGGTCAAGCTTCGCGGCTCGCGCTCGCTCTTCAGTGGGAACCGGTGGACGCGCTGCCGGGCGCACGGCTCGTCCGCCCGGACTGCGGCGGGCTGAGGAAGGCCAGGCGGGCCTTCTTGGCGGGGAGGTAGACCTCGGGCAGGTCGATCTCGGGGAGTTCGATCTCCGGGCCGAGCACGAAGCCCGTGCGCTCCAGCAGGGCGATGGCCTTTTCGTTCCGGGCGTCCGGTTCGCCGACCACGCGCCGCGCGGCCGGGTCGGAGAACACGAACGCGATGAACGCCTCCATCAGGCCGGCCGTGAAGCCGTGCTCCGCCGCGCCCTTGCTGGGGCCGATCAGCAGGTGGACGCCGACGTCCCCGGGCTGGACCTCGTAGCACTCGCCGACCCGGTCCTCGGCGCAGTCGTACGTCTGGAACAGCGCGACCTGCTCCCCGTCACGGCTGATCATGAAGGCGTGGTGGGTGGTGCGGCGGTCGACGTCCTCGTAGATCTCCTGGACCAGTTCGCGGCTGGCCTCGCCCATCCCCCAGAAGCGGGCCCGCTCCTGGGTCACCCAGCTGTGGATCAGGGCGGAGTCGGCGGCCGGGTCGACGGGGGTGACGGTGACCGTGCCGAAACCCCCGACGGGGTAGGTGAAGACCGGGGTGGGGCTCATATCGATTCCTTGGTGAGGCGGGTCCAGTCGGTGACGACGGGGACGAGTTCGCACCGCGCCCACAGGGGGAGCTGGTCGCGGTGGTGGGGCGAGCCGGTGACGCCGTCCGCGCCCAGCGGCACCGCCCAGAGGCTGTCCTCGCGGCGGGCGAGGTCCCAGACGTAACGGGCCGCCGACGCGCGGGCGGTGAGGTCGGTGAAGCCGGGGACGGAGGAGGTGGCGTTCACGCAGTCGTGGTCGCCGCCGAGGCCGGGCCAGTCCTCGGCCTCCGGGTGGGGGAGGGCCTGCCAGGGGGTGAGGCGGTGGACCTGTGACCAGGGCGTGTCGGGGGCGCTGGCAGCGGCCGTCTCCTCCAGGGCGGCGCGGACGTGCGCCGCGCGGTCGAGGCCGGGGACGAGGGAGGTGGTGAGCAGTCCTTCGAGGGCGTAGCCGATCCGGGGGACCAGGTACAGCCAGGGGTGGAACACGGCCGGGCCGGTGGGCGCCCCCGACAGCCCGGCGAAGACGGGATCCGCGGCGAAGCGGCGTACGGTCGCGCTCCGGAAGGCCGCGAAGACGGTGGCGTCGGTGCTGTCGGCGGCCATGTGCCGGTCCCAGGCGAGCAGTCGGGCACGCAGGGCCTGCGCCGCCGGGGTCAGATCCTCGAAGCCGGGCAGCAGGGCGAGCAGGGGCGCGGCCGAGGCCAGGTGCGTGTCCCGGTGTACGTCGGCCATCGCCTCCGGGGACCAGTCCGCGGAGCCGCTGAGCAGCTCGCGGATGCGGTTGGCGCGGTGCGGGGGCGCGAACTCCACGCCCAGCGGGGCGGCGATCCCGCGGGCGTTCGCCATGACGGCGAAGCCCTGCACCGGCTCCGCGGGGGTCGGGGCCCAGCCCTGCCACGCGTGCCGCGGGTCCCAGGCGGGAACGGGGCGCAGCCGGTTGGCGTGATGGCGCAGCGGCACGGCGCCCGCGACGCGGTGCAGCAGGCCGCCCGCGGAGTCGGCGGCGTGGACGACGTTGACCGGCTCGGCCCAGCCGTCGAGGGCGCGGTCGATGTCGGCGACGGTGCGGGCGCGCAGGAGGGCGCGGAGGGCCGCGAAGCCGAGGTCGCGGCGGACGCGGGGCGGGTAGCGCAGGGAGAGGGTCTGCGCGCCGGCGCCGGCGTCGGCGTCGGTGCCTGTCCCGGGGGCGGCCCCGGTGGCGCCGTCCGCGTGGATGATCACGGGGCCGCGGGGCGTCTCCAGGATCTCCACCTCGACGTCGTCCCCGCCGGCCACGGTGATGGTCTCGGTGTGGCGGGCGACGGGCTCCCAGACGCCGTCCGGGCCGAGCGCCTCGACGACGGAGCCGGAGCCGGAGCCGGAGCCGGAGTCGGCGCCGGAGTCGCGGCGCAACTGCTCGACGTACAGGTCCTGGTAGTCCGCCATCGCGTTGGTGATCGCCCAGGCGGCGGTGGCGGTGTGCCCGAAGTGGGCGAGGCCGGGGACGCCGGGGACGGCCAGGCCGAGGACGTCGTAGTCCGGGCAGGAGAGACGGATCTGCTGGTAGACGCCCGGGTCCTCGATGAAGCGGTGCGGGTCGCCCGCGATGATCGCCGAACCGGTGCTGGTGCGGTCGCCCGGCACCAGCCAGCCGTTGCTGCCGGCGGTGCCGGGGCCGTCGGCGGCGAAGAGGGTGACCGCGTCGTCGCCGAGGGCGCGGGCCACGCGCTCGCGCCACAGCTTGGTGGCGAAGCCGGCGAACAGGATGTGCGTGGCGATCCAGATGGCGAGCGCCACCCACGGCTCCCAGGGAACGGGGGTGAGGCCGGTGCGCGCGAAGCGTTCGTCACGGGCGGCGCCGGCGGTGAGTCCGTCGTTGACGCCGTCCACGTACGCGCGGACCCAGGCGGCGGTGTCGGGATCGTCGCTGTCCAAGGCCTCGTAGCAGCGGCGGGCGGTGTCGGCGAGGCGGCTCTGGCGGGCGAAGCGGTCCCAGGCGACGCAGTCCCCGCCGAGGAAGGAGGCGCTGGAGCCCTCGGCGCGGTGCCGTTCCACCTCGAGCTGCCAGGCGCGGTCGAAGGCGGTGACGCGGCCCTGGGCGTAGGCGAGTCGGAGCTCGTCGGACGCGCGGAGGTGCGGGATGCCCCAGGGGTCGCGGTAGACCTCGTACGATCCCGAGGTCTCCCCGGCGGCCGCGCCCTGGGCTTGCGCGTACGACTCCGCGTCGCTCCCGCTGCTCACACTGCTCACGCTCACGCTGCTCACGCTCTTCCCGAGGTGTATTAGGTTAGGCTGCCCTAACTATAGGGGTGTCAGGGGAGGGGTTGGACATGGCTGTCGGCAAGGGCTGGGAGGGCGTGGTCCTGAAGCTCATGCGGGGCAAGGACTTCACGTTCACCGTTACGGGGGCGGAAGACGTCACAGAGCACTACCGCCGCGTGTACTTCACGGATGGCGGGCTGCTGGCGGCCGCCGGCGGGTCGCCGCACCCGACGATGTGGGTGCGGGTCTGGTTCGAGGGCGCGGGCCGGCCGCACCAGCGGGCGTACACCCTGGTGGACCCGGATCCGCAGGCGGGCACGTTCTGCTTCGAATTCGCCCTGCACGACGGCGTCGCCAGCGCCTGGGCGCGCGGCGCCGAACCGGGCGACACGATCGACGCCACCGTCCAGGGCGCCGGGTTCACCGCCCCGACGCCGCCCCCGGAGCGCCTGCTGGTGATCGGCGACCCGGCCTCCCTCCCGGCGATCAACTCACTGCTGGACGCGTACCCGCGAACCCCGGCGACCCTCTGGTTCGAGACGCAGCACGCCTCGGACGCGGAGTTGCCGATGCGGCTGGACGCGAACCGGCACGACGTCCGCCGGGTGTCGCGGGGCGGGACGGCGCTGGCCGACCGGGTCAGGGCCGAGCTGCCGGAGCTGGTGGGGGACCCGGAGTCGGCGTACGTCTGGCTGGCCTGCGACACGGCGACGACGCGCGCCCTGACGGCGTACCTGCGCAAGGAACTCGCCCTGCCGAAGCACCGGGTGAACGGGCTCGGGTACTGGCGGGCGGGGGCCTGACCGCCCTGGACCCCTGTGACCTACGCGCCGGTGGCGCCGTCGATCGCCTCGCGGAGGAAGTCGGCGTGGCCGTTGTGGCGGGCGTACTCGTGGACGAGGTGGAGCATGACCAGGCGCAGCGAGGCCTCCTCCTTCCAGCTCGGTACGTACGCCGTCACCTCCAGGGACTCGGCGGCGGCCTCGATGCGGCGGGCGTGCGCGACCTCGTCCCGCCAGGCGGTGAACGCCTCGGCGCGGCTGGAGCCCGACGCGTCGTAGGCGGCCTGGAAGTCGTGGCTGTCCGACCACAGGTGCGGGAGGTCCTCGCCGCTCAGGACGCGGCGGAACCAGTGCCGCTCGACCTCGGCCATGTGCCGGACCAGTCCCAGCAGGGACAGCGTGGAGGGGGGCATCGAGGCGCGGCGCAACTGCTCGTCGGTGAGGCCCTCGCACTTCCAGGCGAGCGTGGCCCGGTGGTAGTCGAGGTAGGCCCGGAGGGTCTCGCGTTCGTCGCCGGTGAGGGGCGGGCTGATGCGTTCCATGCGGGCGATCCTGCCCGGTGATCCCGGGGCGGGGAAACCCTTGCGGTTCTATGACGGACACCATAAGTGCCGGCTGACCGTCCCGGAGGTGTCCGGCGGATCGGGCGCGGAGGCGGGACAGTCCCTCGGGGGTGTCTTGTCGATCAGGCCGCCCATACGTACGGCACCGTCACGCCCATGACCCCGAAGCCCAGCCGCTCCAGGATCGGGCGGCTGTCCGCCGAGGCGTCCACCTGGAGGTACGGGATACCGCGTTGCGCCGCCAGGCGGGCGCGGTGGGCGACCAGCAGGCGGTAGATGCCCCTGCCCCGCCATTGCGGGAGGGTGCCGCCGCCCCACAGACCCGCGAAGGCCGTCCCCGGCCGCATCTCCATCCGGGCCGCGCTCACCGGGGTGTCGCCCGCCATCGCCAGCACCGCGGCGATGCTGTCCGGCTCGTTGCGCAGCAGGCTGAGCAGCTGCTCCCGGATCTGCGGCCGCTCCGTCCCGAAGGCCCCCGCGTGGACCGCCATCATCAGGTCCACCCCGGCCTCGTCCGTCACCACCCGCAGTGTGATCCCCTCCGGCGGATCCACCGGCAGCCGCGCGAGCTCGGCCACCCGCCCCACCATCAGGGTCTCGGGCGGCTCCGGTACGAAGCCCGCCGCCCGCAGCCGGTCCCCGAGGTCCGCCGGGCGGTCGTAGTCGTACAGCTTCCACTCGAAATCGGGACATCCGCGTTCCGCGAAGAAGGCCACCTGCGCCGCGATCTCCGCGTCCGCCGTCTCCCCGTCGAGGTCCGACCAGAGCACGCCGTTCCATCCGAGCCCGGGGACGCTCTGGCGTACCACCGCCCCCGCCCGCTCCACCCGTGCCCGCGCGGCGTCCGGCCGCGCACCCTCGCGCATCTCGGCGTCGTACCGGGCGCGCACCTTCAGAAGTTCCTCAAGATCCATCGTCATCGGACCACCTCATCAGTGTCCGTCCGGCCGACACAACTGCATTAGCCTCACCCCCGTGAACGACGACTCCACCATCTACACCGGCAAGGCCGCTCCCGACGCGGCCGCCGACCGCGGCTGGCTCCTCGGCCACTTCAAGGACCCGGCCGATCCCCGTCACAGCGAGGACGTGGAGATCAAATGGGGCGTCCACCCGAAGGGGGACGCACGCGAGCGGTGGGCGACGGGCGAGCAGCGCACCGCACTGCTGGTGCTGATCAGCGGGCGCTTCCGGCTGGAGTTCCCGGGGCGGACCGTCGTCCTCGCCGAGCAGGGGGACTACGTGCTCTGGGGACGAGGCGTCGACCACTCCTGGTACGCGGAGGAGGAGGCGGTGGTCCTCACCGTCCGGTGGCCCTCGATCCCCGGCTACCGGGTGGACGAGCCCGAGGCGCAGAGGGACGCCCGTCCCGCCTGTGACAATGCACACGAAAGGGGCCAACGATCACGAAACGCTGAGATCGTTGAGGTGTAGACCATCTGTGCCGAACCCCCCGGGGCGATCCCCCGGGCCTCGGCCGGGCCTTCACGAGTTGTGTGTTCTTTGCGACGGGCCGACCCCGGTAAAGATCCGAACCACCAGGGAGCACGTCCGTTGGCAGTAATCGCACGGTGGTGCATGCGCCACCGTCTCCTCGCCGTCCTGATCTGGCTGCTGGCACTCGGTGGGACCGCGGCGGCCGCAGGGACCACCGGAGCGGCGTTCTCCAACAACTACGAGGTCCCGGGCACCGAGTCCGGCAAGGCGGACGATCTCCTGCGCGAGGGCTTCCACGGCCAGGGCGGGGACACCGACACCATCGTGTGGCGGGCCCCGGAGCATCAGAGCGCGCGCACCCCGGACATCGAGCAGCGCATGACCCGGGCACTCGACGCCGTCGCGAAGCTCCCCGGCGTCGGCTCGGTCGCCGGACCCTACGGTCCCGGTCCGGAGAGCGCCGCGCGGATCAGCCCCGACGGGCGCACCGCCTACGCCGTGGTGACCTTCGACCAGCAGGCGGACTCCGTACCCAAGGCCCAGGCCAGGGCGGTCGTCGACGCGGCGAAGAACCCCACCACCGAGGCCGGCGGACTCCAGGTCGAGCTGGGCGGCCGCGCCATCCAGCTCACCGAGGCTCCCACCGCGCACCTCGCCGAGATCATCGGCGTCGCCGTCGCGGCCCTGGTCCTCTTCCTCGCCTTCGGCTCGCTCGCGGCGAGTCTGCTGCCCATCGCGACCGCCGTGGTCAGCGTGGGCACCGCCTATTTCGGCATCACCCTCCTCGGGCACGCGATGCCCGTCGCCGACTTCGCCCCGATGCTCGGCACCCTCATCGGCCTCGGCGTCGGCATCGACTACGCGCTCTTCATCGTCACCCGGCACCGCAAGGGCCTCGCCCGGGGCCTCCCGGTCGAGGAGGCGGCCGAGAACGCCGTCGCCACCACCGGCCGGGCCGTCGTCTTCGCCGGAGCCACCGTCTGCATCGCCCTGCTCGGCATGCTCGTGCTGCGGCTGAACTTCCTCAACGGCGTCGCGATAGCGGCCTGCGTGACGGTGATCCTCACGGTCGCCGCCTCGGTCACCCTGCTGCCCGCCCTCCTCTCGTACATCGGCATGCGCGCCCTCTCGCGCCGCGAGCGCCGCAAGCTCGCCACCGAGGGCCCGCGGCCCGAGCCGACCTCCGGCTTCGCCGCCCGCTGGTCCGTCTTCGTGGAGCGGCACCCCAAGCTGCTCGGTGTCGTCGCCACCGCGGTCATGCTGGTGCTGGCCGTGCCCACCCTCTTCCTCCACCTGGGCACCTCCGACCAGGGCAACAATCCGGCCGGCTCCACCACCCGGCAGGCCTACGACCTGCTGGCCGAGGGATTCGGGCCCGGCACGAACGGCCCGCTCGCCGTCGTCGCCCGCGTGGACGGCGCCGGCGACCGGCTCGCCGTCGACGAGCTGGCGCAGGCGCTCCGTACGACGAAGGGCGTCGCCTCCACCGGCCCCGCCGTCTTCAACCGCGGTGGGGACACCGCCGTCCTCATCGTGGTGCCGGACTCCGCCCCGCAGTCCAGGGCCACGAGCGAGCTCGTCGACCGCCTCCGCGAGGACGTCATCCCGCGCGCCGGGCACGGCACCTCCCTGGAGGTCCACGTCGGCGGCGTGACCGCCGGCTACGACGACTTCGCCGAGGTCATCATCGGGAAGCTGCCGCTCTTCGTCGGCGTGGTCGTCGCCCTCGGCTGCGTACTCCTGCTGCTGGCCTTCCGGTCCATCGGCATCCCGGTCAAGGCCGCGGCCATGAACGTCGCCGCCGTCGCCTCCTCCTTCGGCGTCGTGGTCGCGATCTTCCAGTGGGGCTGGGGCAGCGAGCTGCTGGGCCTGGGCAGCGCCGGGCCCATCGAACCCTTCCTGCCCGTGATCATGGTGTCCGTCCTCTTCGGACTGTCGATGGACTACCAGGTCTTCCTCGTCAGCCGGATGTACGAGGAGTGGCTGGACACCGGCGACAACAAGCGGGCCGTGCGCGTGGGCCTCGCCGAGACCAGCCGGGTCATCAACTCGGCGGCCGTCATCATGATCTCCGTCTTCCTCGCCTTCGTCCTCAGCGGCGACCGGATCATCGCGATGTTCGGCATCGCGCTCGCCGCAGCCGTGGCCCTCGACGCCTTCGTGCTGCGCACCCTCCTCGTCCCGGCCCTGATGCACATGCTCGGCGGCGCCAACTGGTGGCTGCCCGCCTGGCTCGACCGGCGGCTGCCGCGGATCAGCATCGAGCCCCCGGAACAGCGTTCCCATGCGAAACTTCCGGCACAGCAGCCGAGCGAAGACAGCGCGGAGCCGGCTGACCCCGTACCCGTGTCCCGCTGACCAGCCGTAAGGACTCACCGCATGTTCGCGATAGACCTGGCCGAAGACGCCCAGCTCAAGCCGCTGGAGGTGTGGCACGCCGAGGAGTTCCTCGCCCACATGGACCGGGGCCGCGAGTACATCGGCCAGTACGTCGGCTTCCCCGACCGCGCCACCGACCTGAACTCGGCGCGCGAACTGCTCCGTGCCAACGCCGAGAAGGCCGCGAACGACGGGACCCGCTTCTTCGGCATCTGGGTCGGCGGCACCCTCGTCGGCGGAGTGCTCTACCCGGTCTTCGACGCGGCGGCCGGCAACTGCGAGGTCGGCTGCTGGCTGGAGCCCTCCGCAGCCGGACGCGGGCTGGTCACGGCCGCCTGCCGGGTGCTCATCGACTGGGCCTTCCAGGGGCGCGGCATGCACCGCGTGGAGTGGCACGTCGCCACCGAGAACAAGAAGAGCATCGCGGTCGCCGAGCGCCTCGGCCTGACCCGCGAGGGCGTGATGCGCGAGAACCACCTGCACCGCGGCGTGCGTCAGAGCACCGAGGTCTGGTCGGTCCTCGCTCACGAGTGGCACACCCCCTGAGCCCTGTCCGGGGTTGACTCCGGGCCCCGCGGACGGCGGGGCCCGGCGGATTCTCAGAAAACTCTCAGACAGTCCGCCTACGGTGCCCCGCATGGACACCACCAAGACCCCCGCCCCGAACGCCCCCGAGGCGGACACCGCCCCCGCCGACCTCGCGAAGGCCGAGACGCCGCAGGCCGCCGAAGCCGCCCCGGCCGAAGCCGCCGCCGAGCTCACGGACGCGGACCTGGACGGCGACGAGCTCGTCGAGCTCGACGAGGACCAGGCCGAGACCGAGGAGCCGAGCCACGTCGGGTCCGCGGCCTCCGCGATCATCGCGGCGGGTCTCGCCGTCGTCGCCCTCAGCGGAAGCTGGGTCGCCGGCATCGTGTCCGAGCGTGCGAGCATCGCCGCCCGGCTGGAGCTGACCCAGGCCGCCGACGCCAACGCGCAGATCGCCGCCCAGTTCGTCGACCCGTGGCACACCACCGCGATGGTGAACGGAGTCTTCTCCGCCCTCGCCCTGATCATCGCCACCTTCGTGCTGGCCCTCCCCGCCTTCAGCACCCCCGAGCGCGTCCTCCCCACCTGGGTGCGGTCCGTCTCCTGGGCGGGCATCGGCCTGGGCGCCCTCGGCGTCCTGCTCTTCGTCCTCATGTACTTCGACCTCCTCCTCGCCATTCCCAAGGCAGCTGGCTAGGCACCGCCTTAGGCCTCCGAGGCCCGTCCCGGGGATCTTCGGCCCCGGACTAAGGCCCCCTGCCCCCGGCAGATGCGGCATGCGACCGATGTGCCGGTACCCCCTGGGACGCGAATCTTGGATCACACCGAACGAGGTGCCCGAGAAACGCGACCAGGGAGTACGAGATGTTCGAGCACGAGATCGCCACCGCCGCCCGCAGCGCCGACCTCATCCGCGAGGCAGCCGAGTACCGGCTGGCCCGGGAGGCGAGCAAGGCGCGCCGCGCCTCCTTGCGAAACCAGGAACCCCGAGGGCCGGTGAGGGGGCTACGGATCCGCTTCACCCGCCGCGCAGCGTGCGCCGCGCCCCGCACCGTGTGAACCGACACGCGAGGGGGAGCGCACCGATAACGGGTGCCGCCGAGCCGGACCTCTGTGCGATGCTCGGCGGCGTGGAAACCAGATCTGTCAGCCCGGTGTTCGTCGGCCGAGCCGACGAACTGGCCGTGCTCACCGACGCACTGACCCGCGCCGAGGGCCAGGAGCCGCAGGCGATGCTCATCGGGGGAGAGGCCGGCGTCGGCAAAACCCGCCTCACCGAGGAGTTCCTCTGCGAGGCGGACCGCCGCGGCGCAGTCGTCGCCGTCGGAGGCTGTGTGGAGATCGGGGCGGAGGGACTTCCCTTCGCCCCGTTCTCGACGGCCCTGCGCACCCTGCACCGCCTGCTCCCCGGGGAACTGGCCGCCGCGGCCGCCGGCCAGGAGGACGAACTCGCCCGGATCCTGCCCGAACTCGGTGATACTCCACGCGGCCCGCACGACGAGGAGAGCACCGCCCGGCTCTTCGAACTGACGGCCCGGATGCTGGAGCGGCTCGCCGCCGACCGCACCGTCGTCCTCGTCCTGGAGGACCTGCACTGGGCGGACACCTCCACCCGGCACCTGCTCTCCTACCTCTTCCGCACCCTCGCCAGCGGCCGGCTCGTCGTCGTCGCCACCTACCGCGCGGACGACGTCCACCGCCGCCACCCGCTGCGCCCGCTCCTCGCCGAACTCGACCGGCTCCGCACCGTCCGACGCATCGAGCTGTCCCGCTTCAACCGGGCCGAGGTACGCCGCCAGCTCGCCGGCATCCTCGCCGCGCAGCCCGACGAGGACTTCGTGGACTCCGTCTTCGACCGGTCGGACGGCAACGCCTTCTTCGTCGAGGAACTCGTCGCCTGTCAGGAGAGCGGCTGCCGCACCGGCCTCACCGAATCCCTCCGCGATCTGCTCCTCGTCCGGGTCGAGGTCCTCCCCGACGAGGCCCAGCGCCTGGTGCGCATCGTCGCCGAGGGCGGCTCCACCGTGGAGTACCCCCTCCTGCGCGCCGTCGCCGGGCTCACCGAGGACGAGTTGATCGAAGCGCTGAGGGCCGCGGTCGGAGCCAACATCCTGCTCGCCACCCCCGACGGCGACGGCTACCGGTTCCGGCACTCGCTCGTCCGCGAGGCCGTCAGCGACGACCTGCTGCCCGGGGAACGCGCCCGCGTCAACCGCCGCTACGCCGAGGCCATGGAAGCCGACGCGTCGCTGATCCGGGCCGAGGAACGGGTCATCCGGCTGGCCAGCTACTGGTACCACGCGAACGACCCCGCCAAGGCGCTGCCCGCCGTACTGGCCGCCTCCGTGGCGGCCCGCCGCCGGCACGCCTACTCCGAGCAGCTGAGTCTGCTGGAGCGGGCCATGGACCTGTGGGACAGCGCACCGCAGGACGTCCGTGCGGCGCTTCGCCCGGCGGACTACACCGACGTGTACCCGCCGTGCGGCTGCGACCCGGCCAGCACCCCGCTCCAGCGGCTCGACCTGCTGGCCGAGGCGACCGTCGCGGCCCGCTACGGCGGAGAGCGCGAACGCGCCCTGAAGATCACGAAGACGGCGCTGCGCCTGCTGGAGGAGGACCGCGACGCGCTGCGGGCCGCGTGGTTCTGGACCGAGCGCTCCCGGCTGGTCGCCGGCCTCGGCCGCGGCGACGGCTGGGAGGAGATAGCCAAGGCGCAGGACCTCGTCCGGGGGCTGCCCCCGTCCCAGGTGCACGCCGAGGTCCTGGTCCGCGCGGCGGGCTGGGGCATGCTCCACAAGCCGGGCCCCGACAACCTCGCGGCCGCCGAACGCGCCGTCGAATACGCGCGCATGGTCGGCGCCGAGGACACCGAGCTCAATGCCCGGATCACGGTCGGCTGCCTGCTCACCGACTCCGGCGACGGCCCGGGCGGCCTCGCGGAGATGCACGCGGTCAGGCAACGCGCCACGGAACTCGGGCTCACCATGCTGGCAGGACGTGCACATATCAATCTCACCTCTCAGTTGGAAAGCATGGGCCGGTCCCGCGAAGCCGTGGAACTGGCCGAACAAGGGGCTGAACTGGTCAGGAAGGCCCGGCTTCTGGACACCGAGGCCTGGGTCTGCGGAAACATGGCCGAGAGCCTCTACAGCCTCGGCCGCTGGGACGAGGCCGCCGAGGCGGCCCGGCGCATCCTGCTCGTCGGCCAGAGCGCGGCCCCCCGCGGCTCCGGCGCCGCGCGACTCGCCTACCTCGCCTTGGCCCGCGGCGAGTTGACCGAGGCGGCCCAGCAGCTCGCCGCCGCCCACGCCCACTTCGGCACCCATGACACCCAGCCCCAGCACCGGATACCGCTGTACCGCCTTGCCATCGGGCTCGCCGCGGGGGAGGGCCGGATCGCCGACGTCCGCGCCGAGATGACCGCCGCCGTCGCCTACGGGTTCCCGCTCGGCCAGCACCGCTACGCCTGGCCGCTCGTGCTCGCCGCCGCCTCCGCGGAGGCGGACGCCCGGGGGCTCCCGGCCGCCGACGCCGGCCGCGACGCCGCTCTGGACGTGCTGCGCACCGTCGCCCGCTCCCTCGCCACCCCGGTCCCGGTGTGGGCCGCCCACGCGGAGTACGTCCGGGCCGAGCTGCTCCGGGCCGAGGCCCGGGACAGCGTCGCCGACTGGGCGGCCGTCGAGGAGGCCATCCGCCCGCTGGAACGCCCGTACCTGCTGGCCCGGGCCCGCCACCGGCTCGCCGAGGCCATGCTGGCCGCCGGCGGCGACCGGGAATCCGCGGCCCTCCTGCTCCGCGAGGCCTACGCCACCGCCGACCGCATCGGCTCACGCCGGCTGCGTGAGGACCTGGCCCTGCTCGCCCAGCGCGCCCGCCTGCCCCACACCGC
Source organism: Streptomyces sp. NPDC028910 (assembly GCF_055564955.1). NCBI lineage: Bacteria > Bacillati > Actinomycetota > Actinomycetes > Kitasatosporales > Streptomycetaceae > Streptomyces > Streptomyces sp. NPDC028910. The sequence continues at coordinate 351,946 of NZ_JBVHVF010000005.1, forward strand.
CGCCGACACCTCCCCGGCCCCGCCCGAACCGCGGGCCGACCCGGTCGAGGCGCTCGGCCTGACCAGCCGCGAGCGGGACGTGCTGCGCCTGGTGGCGGCCGGCAGCACCAACCGCAAGATCGCCGAGGAGCTCTTCATCTCCCCGAAGACGGCGAGCGTGCACGTCTCCAACATCCTGGCGAAGCTGGGTGTCACCGGCCGCGGCGAGGCGGCCGCCCTCGCCCACCGGCTACGGCTCTTCGCCCCCGGCCCGGTCAGCCCCCGACCGGAGGCTGCCCGGCGGGGCGTATGAGCACCCTGCCGGAGTCGAGGTCTATCGGACCCCGTCCCGGATCGTTGTCATTGACATCGGCCCGGGACAGCTCCAGCCGCTTCTTCTCCTCGTCCGTGTGTTTGCGTCCCGGGTTGAACAGCTCCTCGATCATGTTGAACACCGCGCCCACCGCACCTTTCGTCCCCCGCCGGGGGCATGCCGCTCACCGCACCGTCAGTGTCAGGATCCTGTCGTCGCCCGCTTCCGGCGACCCGCGCCCGTCCGTCTCGCTGGTGACCAGCAGCAACCGGTCCCCGCCGAGGGCCACCACCGTCCGCAGCCGGCCGTACTCGCCCGTCAGGAAGGCCTCGGGCTCCGCCACCGGCTCCGTCCCGGCCAGCGGGATCCGCCACAGCCGCTCGCCCCTGAGCCCGGCCATCCACACCGATCCCTCCGCCCAGGCGATCCCGCTCGGCGAGGCGTCGTCGGTCTTCCACACGGCCACCGGATCCCGGAGGCCCGGCTTGCCCGCCTTCCCCTCGGCCTGCGGCCAGCCGTAATTCGCGCCGGGCTCGATCAGATTCAGCTCGTCCCAGGCCTTCTGGCCGAACTCGGCCGCCCACAGCCGTTTGTCCTTGTCCCAGGCGAGGCCCTGCACATTGCGGTGCCCGTAGGAGTAGACGACGGAATCGGCCTCAGGATTGCCGTGCACCGGATCCCCGTCCGGGGTCATCCGCAGGATCTTGCCGCCCAGCGACTTCTTGTCCTGCGCGAGCCCGGCGTCACCGGTCTCACCCGTCCCCGCGTAGAGCATCTTGTCCGGGCCGAAGGCGATCCGGCCGCCGTTGTGGAAGAGGCCCTTGGGGATCCCGCGGAACACGGTGTCCGGAGCGCCCAGTTGCTGCCCGGCCGGTCTCTGCTCGTCATACCGCAGCCGGGCGATGCGGTTGTCGGACTCGGTCGTGAAGTACACGTACACCAGCCGGTCCGAGGCGAAGGAGGGCGACAGCGCGAGGCCCATCAGCCCGCCCTCCCCGCCGGGAGCCACCCCCGGCACCTCGCCGATCCGGGTCACCGCGCCCGATCCCACGGCGATCCTGCTGATCGTCCCCTTGTCCCGCGAGGCGACGAGCAGGTCCCCGCCGGGCAACGGGGCCACGCCCCACGGCGTCTCCAGGTCCTTGGCCACCTCGCCGGTGACCGTCACCGTGCCCTTCGCCGGCGGACCGGGGGCCTCCGGCGAGGCGGACGGTCTGGCCGACGGGCCCGGTGACCCGGGCACAGCCGCGGCCGCGCCCGGTGGAGAGCTGCCCCGCCCCGTGCCGGGGGCGCCCTCCGGGGAGCATCCCGCCGTCAGCAGAGCCCCGCATCCGGCCAGCGCGACCGCCGCCAGCACGCTCCGACGCCGCGCGCGCGGGCCTCCGTACCCGCGCGGACCCTCGTACCCGCGCGGGCCCTCGTACGCGCGCGGCCCCTCGTACCCCACCTGCCCGGGAGAACTTCCATATCGCATCGCCCTGCTCCCTTCCCGTCCTCCGATCGTGCCTTCCATCTGTCTCAACAGCTCCGGCAGTTCCCGAAGTTCCACCACTCGTACACTCGATCGAGTGGTTGTGGGAGGGGCCGGTCCCGGGCCGGTCCGGCTCAGTCCCAGGCCCCCACCTCGACGGGGAGGGCCGCGATCTCGGCCAGATCCCCGGCCGAGAGCCGGACCTCCGCCGCCCGCGCGTTCTCCGCGGCCCAGCGCGCCCGGTCGGCCCCCGGCACCGGCACCACCTGCGGGCCCTGCGCCAGCACCCACGCCAACGCCACCTGCGCGACCGTGACCTCGGGCCCGTGCCGCAGCGCCACCCGCCGCAGCCCCGACACCAGCACCTGGTTCGACGCCATCGCCTCCGCCGTGAACCGCGGATGGCGGGCCCGTACGTCCTGCGACTCGAAGCCCTCACCCGGGGTGAGAGTCCCGGTCAGGAACCCGCTGCCCAGCGGCATCGCCGCCAGGAACCCCACCCCGCGCGCCGCGCACCACGGCAGCAGCTGCCAGGCCGCCTCCGGCGACCACACCGACAGCTCCGCCTCCACCGCGCTCACCGGGAACACCTGCTGCAGCCGCTCCAGATGCCGCACGGTCGTCCTGTACCCGCGGTCCCCGCGCCGCCCCGCCCCCGGTCCGGCCCCGGCACCCAGCGCGCAGAAGCCCAGCGCCCGCACCTTCCCCGCAGCCACCAGCTCCGCCATGGCCCCCCAGGTCTCCTCCACCGGAACCTCCGGATCCACCCGGTGCAGCTGGTAGAGGTCTATGACATCGGTCCGCAGCCGCCGCAGCGAGGCGTCGCAGGCCCGCCGCAGATAGCCGGGCCGCCCGTCGGCCACCACGTGCTGGTCACCCGCCCGCAGTCCCACCTTGGCCGAGACGAACGCCTCGGACCGCCGCTCCCGCAGCACCCGCCCGAGCAGCAGCTCGTTGGTGAACGGCCCGTACACATCTGCCGTGTCCAGCAGGTTCGACCCCAGGTCCAGCGCCGTGTGCACGGCGGCCAGCGATTCCTGCCCCCGCCGCCGCGAAGGCGCGTACGCCCAGCTCATCGGCATACAGCCGAGGCCGATGGCGCCCACGGTCAGCGCCCCCGCCCCGATCGACCTGCGCTCCACGCCTGCGTCCCCCTCCCGCTCCGGCAAACAAACTAACGGCTTGATCAAGATGGCTTGGCATAGCCTCGCGATCATGACTGCGAAGACCCCGGACGTCTGGCTCCCCTTCCCCGCCGAGGAGATCGACGGCCTCCCCGACTCCTTCCGCTACCGCCTCTGGGACGGCGAGGACGACTTCCCGGCCGATCCGGCCGACTGCGTCTTCTACGTGACGCCCTACATGAAGTCCCCCGAGGTCACCGTGCGTCCCCTGGCGGCGATGCCCGCGCTGCGGGTCGTCCAGACCCTGACCGCCGGCATCGACCACGTGCTGGGCGGCCTCGGCGACCTGCGCCCCGGTGTCCGGCTGTGCAATGCCGCCGGGGTCCACACGGCCAGCACCGCCGAGCTCGCTCTCGCGCTGACCCTGGCCTCCCTGCGCGGCATCCCCGGCATGGTCCGCGGCCAGGACCGCGAGGAGTGGCGCTCCGGCTTCTATGACGCCCTCGCCGACAAATCCGTTCTGATCATCGGCTACGGATCGATCGGCTCGGCCATCGAGGACCGGCTCGTGCCCTTCGAATGCGGGCGGATCGCACGGGTGGCCCGTACGGCGCGGACCACCGCGCGCGGGCCCGTGCACGCCCTCTCCGAACTGCCCCGGCTGCTGCCGCAGGCCGACGTGGTGATTCTGGTGACGCCGCTGACCGAGGCCACCCGGGGTCTGGCCGGCGCCGGGTTCCTGGGCCGGATGAAGGACGGCGCCCTGCTGGTGAACGTGGCCCGCGGCCCCGTCGTCGACACCGAGTCCCTGCTGGCGGAGGTGGAGTCGGGCCGGCTGCGCGCGGCGCTCGACGTCACCGACCCGGAACCGCTGCCCGCCGGCCACCCGCTCTGGCATGCTCCGAATGTCCTGATCACGCCCCATGTCGGCGGCAGCAGCACGGCGTTCGAGCCGCGGGCCAAGCGCCTGCTGGTGCGCCAGCTCGGCCGGTTCGCCGTCGGAGAGCCCGTGGAGCACACGGTGCTGATCATCGAGTGACGCGCGGTGCGCACGCTCCGCAGTCACTCGAATGCGCTGCGTGGGCACAACTCCCTGAGCGGTAACGCAGAGTAGAGGAACTATGTCCCTGAGTGACGAAAGTGGTGTATCGTCCGGAAGAAGGGGCTGCGCCACGAACGTCTGGCGCTGGGGAGTGATCGGACACTTTGGGGGGCGACGGGCGATGCACGGCCAATGGACGAAGGATCCGATGCGGCAGAGCCGCCGGAGGCGACGGTGTCGGGACTGGGCTGCGCCGGAACCAGCCAGCGAGGGGGACCGGTGAGTGCCCAGGGGGCGGCGCTCCTGAACCGGCCGTCCGTCTCCGGCGGAGGCAAGTGCCTGACGATGCAGCTGCTCCTCGCGGTGGTCTGCGGCGGGTACGCCGTCGGCGCCGCCCTCAACTGGGGGTCGGAGGAAGTCGCCGAGATCATGGGCGATTTCGGACTCAGCGCCGCCGGCTTACTGGCCGCTGTCTCCTGTTACTCCTACGCGCGGGCGATCGACAGCCGCGAACGCCCCGCCTGGCTGCTCTTCGCCTTCTCCTCCCTCATGGGCGCCAGCGGCAACGCGGTCTGGGGCTGGTACGAGGTGATCCTCGGTCAGGCGGTGCCCAAGCCCTCGCTCGCCGACTTCGCCTTCCTCTGCTTCGCCCCGCCCGCCATCGTGGGCCTGCTCGTCCTCGCCAAACGCCCGGTCACCCGCGCCGGCTGGGTGTGCCTCGGGCTCGACTCCTGGCTCATCGGCGGCTCCCTGCTGACCCTGTCCTGGAGCCTCGCCCTGGCCCACGCGGCGCAGACCGCGCAGTCCGGCGCACCCGGCAGCGTCCCGCGCGCCGCGCTCTCCCTCGCATACCCGCTCCTGGACATCGCGCTCGTCTCGATGGTCCTGGTCCTGCACTTCCGGCGGAGCGAGAGCAACCGCTCCGCCGTCAACACCGCCATCGCCGCGCTGGCCCTGACCGTGCTCAGCGACGCCCTGTTCACCTCGCCCCTGCTGAGCGCCGAGTACCAGTCCGGACAGCTGCTCGACGCCGGCTGGTTCGCGGGCTCGCTCCTGCTCGCGTACGCGCCCTGGGGCGCCCGGCGCGTCCACCCGGGCCCGGAGCCGGTCGGGCACCCGCGCGCGGACCGGCCGCACAGCCGCCCGATCACCGGCTCGCTGCCCGCCCTCACCCCGTACCTCGCGGCCGCCGTGTGCACTCTCGGCATCCTCTACAACGTCGTGGACGGCCGGAAGGTGGACCGGATGGTCGTCTTCACCGGCTGCACGGTCGTGCTCGCCCTCGTCATCCGGCAGGGCATCATGCTCCTCGACAACATCGCGCTGACCCAGGAACTGGCCCAGAAGGAGAACCACTTCCGCTCCCTGGTCCAGGGCTCCAGCGACGTCATCATGATCGCCGCGCCCACCGGGACCCTGCGCTACGTCAGCCCCGCCGCCGCCGGCGTCTACGGCCGCGAGGCGGAGGAGCTGGTCGGCACCGAGCTCGCCACCCTGATCCACCCCGACGACCTCGGCCGGGTGGTCCACGAGGTACGCCGCTTCCTCGCCGCACCGCCGGCCGAGGAGCCCACCACCCGCATCGAGTGCCGCTTCAAGTCGGGCGGCGGCGAGTGGCTCAACGTGGAGTCCACCGTCAACCGCCACCAGGGCGGACTCATCCTCAACAGCCGGGACGTCACCGAGCGGGTCCGGCTCCAGGCCCAGCTCCAGCACAGCGCGGAACACGACCCGCTGACCGACCTGCCCAACCGGGCCCTCTTCACCCGGCGCGTGCGCCAGGCCCTGACCGGCCGGCGCGCGGGCGACCACAGCACCGCCGTGCTCTTCATCGACCTCGACGGCTTCAAAGCGGTCAACGACACCATCGGCCACCAGGCCGGCGACGAGCTGCTCATCGAGGCCGCGCGCAGGCTCCAGGACTCGGTCCGGGCCGGGGACACCGCGGCCCGGCTCGGCGGCGACGAGTTCGCCGCGCTGATCCTGGGCGACGGGAACCGTGACCGCAGCGCCCGCGAGTACCAGGTGCGCGAGATCGCCGACCGGCTGCGCACCACGCTCTCCCAGCCGTACCGGATCGGAGGCAGCGAGGTACGGGTCGCCGCCAGCATCGGCGTGGCCTTCGCCGACCCCGGAATCACCCCTTCGGACCTGATGCGCAACGCGGATCTCGCGATGTACCGGGCCAAGGCGGGCGGCAAGGACCGCGTCGAGATGTACGCCCCGCAGATGCAGGCCGAGGTCGTGCGGAAGGCCGAGCTGGCCGGCCGGCTGCGGACCGCACTGCACGAGGGTGAGTTCGCCCTGCTGCACCAGCCCGTGGTCTCGCTGGCCACCGGCGAGGTGTCGGCCGTCGCCGCGCAGGCCCGCTGGCGTTCGGCGCAGGGGATCCTCTTCACCCCGGCGGAGTTCCTCCGGGTCGCCGAGTACAGCGAGGGCGCCGCGGGCGCCGCCGGCGGCGCGGGCCCGGACGCCTCGCGCACCGCCGAGCTGGGACGCTGGCTGCTGGAGGAGGCCGTGGAGCAGGCCGCAGACCGGCACCGGGCCGGACACGACGTACCCGTGGCCGTGCGGATGACCGCCCAGCGGCTCCTGGACCGCGCCATGCCGCTCGGCTCCGTGGAGGCCCTGCTGACCCGGCACGGTCTGCCCTCCGGGGCCCTGGTGCTGGAGCTCGCCGTATCCGATCCCCGCGTGCCCTTCGACGACCTGGAGCGCCGCCTGACGGCCTTGCACCGGCTCGGGGTGGGCATCGCCCTGGACGGCTTCGGCAGCGGCTATGCGGCCATCAGCGCCCTGCGCCGCCTGCCGGTGGACATGCTCAAGCTGGACCGGGGCCTGGTGGAGGGCGTGGTCGAGTCCGCCCGCCTGCACAAGATCACTGCCGGTCTCTTGCGGATCGCAAACGACCTGGGCATGCGCTCGGTGGCCGACGGAGTGGATCTCCCCGAGCAGGTGACGGCCCTGCGGGCCATGGGCTGCACGCACGGCCAGGGAATGGCGTTTTCCGGCCCGCTCGACGAGTACAGGCTGCGGCGCGCGCTCGTGCGCGGTACGTTCCCAGTACCGGGCGGTACGGCCCAGCCCGCACTGGCCGGCGGTTCCCCCGGGGGCTCGATGGCCATCCATAGAGGCTCACATAATGAGACGCCCGTCCCACCTACTTGACATCACCCTCCCGCCGGAGGGAGGGTCAGTGTCATGCGCACCCGAATTCTCGTACTTGGAAAGCGCGTCGGCTGAGGCTGGGACCAGCATGTCCCTGCTCAACACACCCGACGCGCTCCCCTCGCTTGCCTCCTGGCACGAGGGGTTTTTTGTTGCACTGGCACAGAGTCGAATCCGCGTAAAACCCTCAGCTTCGAGAAGAGAATGCCGATGACCGAGCAGGCCACCGGGGCCCACCATCCGCAGCCGCGGCCCCGTTCCGGCGGACAGCAGTCCGCCGCAGTTGAGCACGTCACGGGTGCGCAGTCCCTCATCCGCTCTCTCGAAGAGGTGGGGTGCGACACCGTCTTCGGGATTCCGGGAGGCGCCATCCTCCCCGCGTACGACCCGATGATGGACTCGAAGAAGGTCCGTCACATCCTGGTCCGCCACGAGCAGGGGGCCGGTCACGCCGCCACCGGCTACGCGCAGGCCACCGGCAAGGTCGGCGTCTGTATGGCCACCTCCGGCCCGGGCGCCACCAACCTGGTCACCCCGATCGCCGACGCGCACATGGACTCCGTCCCGCTCGTCGCGATCACCGGTCAGGTCTCCTCCAAGGCGATCGGCACCGACGCCTTCCAGGAGGCGGACATCGTCGGCATCACGATGCCGATCACCAAGCACAACTTCCTGGTCACCAAGGCCGAGGACATCCCGCGGACGATCGCCGAGGCGTTCCACATCGCCTCCACCGGCCGCCCCGGCCCGGTCCTGGTGGACATCGCCAAGGACGCCCTGCAGGCGAGGACCACCTTCTCGTGGCCGCCCGCCCAGGACCTCCCCGGTTACCGGCCGGTCACTAAGCCGCACGCCAAGCAGATCCGCGAGGCCGCCAAGCTCATCTGCCAGGCCAAGCGCCCGGTGCTGTACGTCGGCGGCGGCGTCATGAAGTCCGGCGCGACCGCCGAGCTGAAGGTCCTCGCCGAGCTGACCGGCGTCCCGGTCGCCACCACCCTGATGGCCCTCGGCTCCTTCCCCGACAGCCACCCGCTGCACGTCGGCATGCCGGGCATGCACGGATCGGTCACCGGCGTCACCGCGCTGCAGAAGTCGGACCTGCTGATCGCGCTCGGCACCCGCTTCGACGACCGCGTCACCGGCAAGCTGGACAGCTTCGCGCCCTTCGCCAAGATCATCCACGCGGACATCGACCCGGCCGAGATCGGCAAGAACCGCGCGGTCGACGTCCCGATCGTCGGCGACGCCCGCGAGGTCATCGCCGACCTGATCCAGGCGGTCCAGGCCGAGCACACCGAGGGCAACGCCGGTGACTACACCGCCTGGTGGAACGACCTCAACCGCTGGCGCGACACGTACCCGCTGGGCTACGACCTGCCCGAGGACGGCAGCCTCTCGCCGCAGCAGGTCATCGAGCGGATCGGCGCGCTCGCGCCGAAGAGCACGATCTTCGCGGCCGGCGTCGGCCAGCACCAGATGTGGGCCTCGCACTTCGTCAAGTACGAGGAGCCCCGCACCTGGCTGAACTCCGGCGGCGCCGGAACCATGGGCTACGCGGTCCCGGCCGCGATGGGCGCCAAGGTCGGCATGCCCGAGCGCACGGTCTGGGCGATCGACGGCGACGGCTGCTTCCAGATGACCAATCAGGAACTGGTCACCTGCGCCCTGAACAACATCCCGATCAAGGTCGCGATCATCAACAACGGCGCGCTGGGCATGGTCCGCCAGTGGCAGACGCTGTTCTACAACCAGCGGTACTCCAACACCGTCCTGCACGCCGACGAGACCGGCCACGACACGGTCGGCTCCCAGCTCGGCGAGTCCGTCGCGCCCCGCAAGGGCACGCGTGTCCCGGACTTCGTCAAGCTGTCGGAGGCCATGGGCTGCGTGGCGCTGCGCTGCGAGGACCCGGCCGACCTGGACAAGGTCATCGCCGAGGCCAACGCGATCAACGACCGTACCGTCGTGATCGACTTCATCGTCCACGAGGACGCCATGGTGTGGCCGATGGTCGCCGCCGGCACCTCCAACGACGAGGTCATGGCAGCCCGGGGCGTCCGTCCCGACTTCGGCGACAACGAAGACGACTGAGCCGAGAGAGCCTGAGAGAGAGAACGCCTCACATGTCCAAGCACACGCTCTCCGTCCTGGTCGAGAACACGCCCGGCATCCTCGCCCGGATCGCCGCCCTGTTCTCCCGCCGCGGGTTCAACATCGACTCCCTCGCGGTCGGCGTCACGGAGCACCCCGACATCTCCCGCATCACGATCGTCGTGAACGTCGAGGACCTCCCGCTGGAGCAGGTGACCAAGCAACTGAACAAGCTGGTCAACGTGCTCAAGATCGTCGAGCTGGAGTCCCACAACGCCATCGAGCGCGAACTCGTCCTGGTGAAGGTCCGCGCCGACAACGAGACCCGGTCGCAGATCGTCGAGATCGTCCAGCTGTTCCGCGCCAAGACGGTCGACGTCTCCCCGGAGGCCGTCACCATCGAGGCCACCGGTGGCTCCGACAAGCTCGGCGCGATGCTCAAGATGCTGGAGCCCTTCGGCATCAAGGAGCTCGTGCAGTCCGGCACGATCGCCATAGGGCGTGGCGGCCGGTCCATCACGGACCGCAGCCTGCGCGCGCTCGACCGCAGCGCCTGATCCGGCCGTGCCCACCGGTCGTGCCCACCAGTCGGCACGACCGGTCGGTACGACCGAGCGGCACAGTCGGTACGACCGAGCGGCACAGCGGACACGTAAGCCGCGTCAGACACGCTCAGCTCGCATAGCGAGACCGAGAAACTCAGATTCCGTTCCCCGCCGTACGGTGGGAGCAACACCAGCGCACCAAGGAGATATCCCAGTGGCCGAGCTGTTCTACGAGAACGACGCCGACCTGTCCATCATCCAGGGCCGCAAGGTCGCAGTCATCGGTTACGGCAGCCAGGGCCACGCCCACGCGCTGTCGCTCCGTGACTCCGGCGTCGACGTCGTCGTCGGTCTGAAGGAGGGCTCGAAGTCCAAGGCCAAGGCCGAGGAGCAGGGTCTGAAGGTCGTCCCCGTGGCGGAGGCCGCCGCCTGGGCCGACGTCATCATGATCCTGACCCCGGACCCGCTGCAGGCCGAGATCTACGAGGAGTCCATCAAGGACCACCTCAAGGACGGCGACGCGCTGTTCTTCGGTCACGGCTTCAACGTCCGCTACGGCTTCATCAAGCCCCCGGCCAACGTGGACGTCGCCCTGGTCGCCCCGAAGGGCCCGGGTCACCTGGTCCGCCGCCAGTACGAGGAGGGCCGCGGCGTTCCGTGCATCGCGGCCGTCGAGCAGGACTACTCGGGCAACGCCTTCGCCCTCGCGCTCTCGTACGCGGCCGGCATCGGCGGCACCCGCGCCGGCGTCATCAAGACCACCTTCACCGAGGAGACCGAGACCGACCTGTTCGGTGAGCAGGCCGTCCTCTGCGGCGGAGCCTCCGCCCTGGTCAAGGCCGGTTTCGAGACCCTGACCGAGGCCGGCTACCAGCCGGAGATCGCGTACTTCGAGTGCCTGCACGAGCTGAAGCTCATCGTGGACCTCATGTACGAGGGCGGCCTGGAGAAGATGCGCTGGTCGGTCTCCGAGACCGCCGAGTGGGGCGACTACATCACCGGCCCCCGCATCATCACCGACGCCACCAAGGCCGAGATGAAGAAGGTCCTCGCGGAGATCCAGAGCGGCGAGTTCGCCAACACCTGGATGGCCGAGTACAAGGCCGGTCTGCCGAAGTACAACGAGTACAAGAAGGCCGACGAGGCCCACCTGCTCGAGACCACCGGCAAGAAGCTGCGCAAGCTGATGAGCTGGGTCGACAGCGACGAGAGCTGATCTCGTGGCGGGGGGGGGGGGGGGGGGGGGGGGGGGGGGGGGGGGGGGGGGGGGCGGGGGGAGGGGGGGGGGGGGGGGGGGAGGGAGAGAGGGGGAGGGAGGGGGGGGGGGGGGGGGGGGGGGGGGAAAGAGGGAAGTGGGAAGGCGGGTGGGCTCACCCCTAAACAGA
>NZ_JBVHVF010000006.1:0-257846 GCF_055564955.1 Streptomyces sp. NPDC028910
CCCCCCCCCCCCCCCCCACCCCCCCCCCCCCCCCCCCCCCCCCCCCCCCCCCCCCCCCCCCCCCCCCCCCCCCCCCCCCCCCCCCCCCCCCCCCCGCAGGTCAGCCGGTCGCTTCCGCGGCGGTGAACGCCTAGGTGAACGCCTAGACGAAGCCGAGGGCGGACGCGCCGCCGAAGCCGCCCAGCAGGATGAACACCGGCATGAGGAGCTTGAGCTCCACCCAGCTGCCGGCCCGGAAGCGCATCACCTTCGGCGGGCCGATCGGGTACCAGCGCTTTCCGGCGATCGGGAGGGGCCACAGGACCGGGCAGCCGGAGACGGTCAGCGCGTCGCCGATGTCGTGGACCAGGGCCCCGAGCAGGATCGGCAGGCCGAGCCACAGGTACTCCTGGCCGGGTCCGGTGAAGAGCCAGTTCGCGCCGTTGCCGGGCTGGTCGAGCACCCCGGCCAGGATCCACGCGCTGGTCGCACCGAGCAGCCAGACCAGGACGTCGCTGGACATCCGGGCCGCCCGCCACAGCAGGCCTTCGACCGCGAGCACCAGGTGCACGAAGAGCAGCGTGAGCACGCCCCAGCGGTCGGCGGTCACGGCGAGCGCGGAGGCGCCGCCGCCGATCAGGACGGCCCAGAGCCAGGTGTGCGTCAGGGTGCGGTGGCCGCCGGTGCGGCGGGCGTCCTTCTTGGAGCGGGTGGCCTTGTAGACGGCGTAGGAGATCTTGTCGACCACCTCGCACAGGCCTCTGGAGAGCGGGCCGAAGGCGCGCGAGATCGTCGCCGATTTGTGGTCGAGGTCGGGGGCGAGGGCCGCCCCGGCACAGATCAGTGCGCCGACGACGAGGACCGGCCAGGGCATGGGGTGCCCGGCAGCCGCGGTCGCGGCGCCCACCCCCAGCCAGGCCGCTGCCCCGGACAGTGAGTGCGCCGGACCCATCATGGTCGTTCCCCGCCCCGGTGGTGTGCTCGGGCCCTGTTGACTGTTTCGTTCGGGCCGCATCGACGGCACAGCGTACCGTCGGTGATCTTCCTTCCGTCCGCCGGTTCCCTGATCCGGGCGGAAGCCAGGCAAGATGGGGGGTGTGACCCTCATTGATCAGCTCCCGCCGAACGCCGACCCCGACGCCCTCTTCGAGGCTTTCTCCTCGTGGGCGGAGGATCAGGGCATCACCCTGTACCCGGCTCAGGAGGAGGCGCTCATCGAGGTCGTCTCCGGGGCGAACGTGATCCTGTCCACCCCGACCGGCTCCGGCAAGAGCCTGGTCGCGGCCGGCGCGCACTTCACCGCGCTGTCTCAGGACAAGGTCACCTTCTACACCGCCCCGATCAAGGCGCTGGTGTCGGAGAAGTTCTTCGACCTGTGCAAGCTCTTCGGCACCGAGAACGTCGGCATGCTGACCGGCGACGCTTCCGTGAACGCGGACGCTCCGGTGATCTGCTGCACCGCCGAGGTGCTGGCCTCCATCGCCCTGCGCGACGGCAAGTACGCCGACATCGGCCAGGTCGTGATGGACGAGTTCCACTTCTATGCCGAGCCGGACCGCGGCTGGGCCTGGCAGATCCCGTTGCTGGAGCTGCCGCAGGCGCAGTTCATCCTGATGTCGGCGACCCTCGGCGACATGAAGCGGTTCGAGGAGGACCTGACCCGGCGCACCGGCCGGCCCACCTCGGTGGTCCGCTCCGCGACCCGCCCCGTCCCGCTGTCGTACGAGTACGTCACCACGCCGATCACCGACACGATCACCGAGCTGCTGGAGACCCGGCAGGCTCCCGTCTACATCGTGCACTTCACCCAGGCCCAGGCGGTCGAGCGCGCACAGTCGCTCATGAGCATCAACATGTGCACCCGCGAGGAGAAGGACAAGATCGCCGAGCTCATCGGCAACTTCCGCTTCACCACGAAGTTCGGCCAGAACCTCTCCCGCTACGTCCGGCACGGCATCGGCGTGCACCACGCCGGCATGCTGCCCAAGTACCGGCGCCTGGTGGAGAAGCTCGCCCAGGCCGGTCTGCTGAAGGTCATCTGCGGCACGGACACCCTGGGCGTCGGCGTCAACGTCCCGATCCGCACGGTGCTGTTCACCGCGCTCACCAAGTACGACGGCAACCGGGTCCGCACGCTGCGCGCCCGCGAGTTCCACCAGATCGCCGGCCGCGCCGGCCGGGCGGGCTTCGACACGGCGGGCTACGTGGTCGCGCAGGCGCCCGAGCACGTCATCGAGAACGAGAAGGCGCTCGCGAAGGCGGGCGACGACCCGAAGAAGCGCCGCAAGGTGGTGCGCAAGAAGGCCCCCGAGGGCTTCGTCGCCTGGTCGGACACCACCTTCGAGAAGCTCATCGCCGCCGACCCGGAAGCGCTGACCTCGCGCTTCAAGGTCACCAACATCATGCTGCTGTCGGTCATCGCCCGGCCGGGCGACGCCTTCCAGGCGATGCGCCACCTCCTCGAGGACAACCACGAGCCCCGCAAGGCCCAGCTGCGGCACATCCGCCGGGCCATCGCGATCTACCGCTCGCTGCTGGACGGCGGTGTGGTCGAGAAGCTCGACACCCCGGACGCCGAGGGCCGCACCATCCGGCTCACCGTCGACCTCCAGCAGGACTTCGCGCTCAACCAGCCGCTGTCCACCTTCGCGCTGGCCTCCTTCGACCTGCTGGACCCGGAGTCCCCCTCCTACGCGCTGGACATGGTGTCCGTCGTGGAGTCCACGCTGGACGACCCGCGCCAGATCCTGGCCGCCCAGCAGAACAAGGAACGCGGCATCGCGGTCGGCCAGATGAAGGCCGACGGGATCGAGTACGAGGAGCGGATGGAGCGGCTCCAGGACGTCACCTATCCCAAGCCGCTCGAAGAGCTGCTCTTCCACGCCTACGACGTGTACGCCAAGAGCCACCCGTGGGTGCGCGACCACCCGGTCTCCCCGAAGTCGATCATCCGCGACATGTACGAACGCGCGATGACCTTCACCGAATTCACCTCCTTCTACGAACTGGCCCGCACCGAGGGCATCGTCCTGCGCTACCTGGCGAGCGCCTTCAAGGCGCTGGACCACACCATCCCCGACGACCTCAAGTCCGAGGACCTCGAGGACCTGATCGCCTGGCTCGGCGAACTGGTCCGCCAGGTCGACTCCAGCCTGCTGGACGAGTGGGAGCAGCTGGCGAACCCGGAGGTGGAGACGGCCGAACAGGCTCAGGAGAAGGCCGACCAGGTCAAGCCGGTCACCGCCAACGCGCGCGCCTTCCGCGTCCTGGTCCGCAACGCCATGTTCCGCCGGGTCGAACTGGCCGCCCTCGACCACGTCAACGTGCTGGGCGAGCTGGACGCCGAGTCCGGCTGGGACGCCGACGCCTGGGGCGAGGCCATGGACGGGTACTGGGACGAGTACGACGACCTGAGCACCGGCCCCGACGCGCGCGGCCCGAAGCTGCTGCAGATCGAGGAAGACCCCGCGCACGGGCTCTGGCGCGTCCGCCAGACCTTCGCCGACCCCAACGGGGACCATGGCTGGGGCATCAGCGCCGAGGTCGACCTCGCGGCCTCCGACGAGGAGGGCCGGGCGGTCATCCGGCTCACCTCGGTCGGCGAGCTCAGCGCCCTCTGACCCGCTCCGGCAACCCGCCGGCCCGCCCGGACCCGACCGTGGAGATCCTCTGATGACGAACCCCGCCGAGAGACTGGTCGATCTGCTCGATCTGGAGCAGATCGAGGTCAACATCTTTCGCGGCGCCAGCCCGCATGAGTCCCTCCAGCGCGTCTTCGGCGGCCAGGTGGCCGGCCAGGCACTGGTGGCCGCGGGCCGCACCGTCGAGAGCGACCGCCCGGTCCACTCGCTGCACGCGTACTTCCTGCGCCCCGGCATCCCCGGGGTGCCGATCGTGTACCAGGTGGAACGGGTGCGCGACGGGCGGTCCTTCACCACGCGCCGGGTCACCGCGGTCCAACAGGGCAAGACGATCTTCAATCTCACCGCCTCCTTCCATCATCCGGAGGAGGGCAGCATCGAACACCAGCTGCCTCCTCACCACGTTCCCCACCCGGACACGCTCCCCAAGGTCGCGGACGAGATCCGCGAGCACCTGGGGGCGCTGCCGGAGGCGCTGGAGCGGATGGCCCGCCGCCAGCCCTTCGACATCCGGTACGTGAACCGGCTCCGCTGGACGCCCGAGGAGCTCAAGGGCGCCGATCCCCGCAGCGCGGTGTGGATGCGCGCGGTCGGCCCGCTGGGCGACGACCCGCTCGTGCACACCTGCGCCCTCACCTACGCCAGCGACATGACCCTCCTCGATGCCGTGCGCATCCCCGTGGAACCGCTGTGGGGCATGCGCGGTTTCGACATGGCCTCGCTGGACCACGCCATGTGGTTCCACCGGCCCTTCCGGGCGGACGAGTGGTTCCTGTACGACCAGGAGTCGCCCATCGCGCACGGCGGGCGGGGCCTGGCCCGGGGCCGTATCTACGACCTGGAGGGCAGGCTGCTGGTGTCCGTGGTCCAGGAGGGCCTCTTCCGCCCGTATCCCGCCGAGCGGCCCCGCCCGGCCCAGCAGTCCCAGCAGTCCGAGCCCGCCCCGAAGAACTGAGCACGCGCATGTCCATCTCCGCCCTCCCCTGCCCCTGCGGGCTGCCCGCCGCCTACCCGGAGTGCTGCGGCCGCTTCCACTCCGGTGCTCAGCAGGCACCCACCGCCGAGCGCCTGATGCGCTCCCGGTTCAGCGCCTTCGCCGTCGGCGACACCGCCTACCTGCTGCGCTCCTGGCACTCCTCGACCCGTCCGGCCCAGCTCGACCTGGATCCTGGGCAGCGGTGGGAACGGCTGGAGATCCTCGCCACCGAGCGCGGCGGGATGTTCGAGACGGAGGGCTCGGTGGAGTTCCGGGCCCACTACCGGGAGGGGCGGCACGCCGGCTCACTGCACGAGCACAGCAGCTTCTCCCGCGAGGCCGGGGCCTGGGTCTACGTCGGCCCCCTGTCCCCCGTCGACTTCGACTGACCCCGCGCCCCCGTCAGGGCGAAGTCCAGGCTGGTGCGGTACCAGTGGATCTCCCCCGGCGGCCCGGCCTTCAGCAGCCGCTCCGCCACCGCCGCGGCCGCCGGGACCTGCGGATGCCCGTACGGCGGGGGTGGAGCGAGCGCGGCCAGGACGATCCGTTCCGCCGGGTCGGGCACAGCTTCCCGCAGCTCGCCCTCCGGGAGTACGGAGGCCAGTACGGCGGCGCGCTGCCAGGGGTCGGCGGTCCGTCTCAGCAGCAGCCCGACGTGCCGCCCCCGCCACTTGCGCGGGCGCAGATCCGCCTTGGCCGCCATCAGCTCCCGGTCCGCCGGGGGCGCGATCCCGCGCAGCATCCCCGACTCCCGCGCGGCGAAGCCCCGTAGCTCCGCGGCCAGGTAGAGCCACACCACGGCCCGGTACCGGTTGATCCGGTAGCCGACCGGGATGACGTGCCCGCAGCGCGCGAGCCGGGTGAACCGGCTCGGGCCGATCCCCAGCACCCCGGCCGCCGCCCCCGCCCCGGCCACCGTCTCGACCCGCTCGCGCAGCGCGTCCGGCCGGCCGGCGGCCGACCTGACCCGATCCAGCTCGGCTCGCGCGTACCGCGCGGCCCCGCCGATCGTCGGCGGCCCGGCTCGCACGATCCCCAGCTGGACGGCCCTGGCGAACTCGCTCCGGCTCAGCCCCAGTTCCCCGGCGGCCCGCGCACTGCCCACCAGCATGTCCACGTCGCGGGCGGCATCGAGAGCGCCGGCCCCACCGCTGTCGGCGCGCACGGGACCCACGGCGCCCACACTCACGCCGCCCACGGGCATATTCACGGCCACGTCCACGTCGTCCCGCAGCACGGTCCCCATCTGCATCATCACGGTCCTCCCCCACGAGCTTTGATTACTCTGTGTGAAGACCGTAACTCAGCGCCACAACACCCCGCGAGGCCTGTGGATAACTCTCCGAAGAGGGCCCGCCCTGCCGGAATCAACCCCCGGTGATGCGCCGCTCCGCGACCCCAAGATGCTCGCCCACGCGGTTGACCAGCAGCGTCATCTCGTACGCGACCTGGCCGATGTCGGCCTCGGAGGCGCTCAGCACGCACAGGCAGCTGCCCGCCCCCGCCGCCATGACGAAGAGCACCCCCTCGTCGTATTCGACCATCGTCTGGCGGACTTCGCCGGCCCTGAAGTGCCGTCCCGACCCCTTCGCCAGGCTCTGCAGACCGGCCGCGACGGCCGCCAGGTGCTCCGCGTCCTCCCGCGCCAGCCCCGCACTCGCCCCCGTGACCAGGCCGTCATTGGACAGCACGACCGCGTGCCGCACCTGCTGGACCCTGCGCGTCAGGTCGTCCAGCAGCCAGTCCAGTTGCTTGTCCAGTGCCATTCCCAGCCCCTCCCCGTTGACACGGCCGACGCGGCCGCGCCCCACCCCGCGTACTCGTCCCGCAAGCCTTCCCCACCAGCGCCTTTCCGGCAAGGAGGACGTCCCCATGGCGAAGAAGATGACTCAAGAGGCATGGCGGTTCTGCGACGCGGACGACGACCGGACCGAACGACCCTCGAAGCCGGGCCGGTTCACACGGAATCGGCCTGCGGCTCCACCGAGTCCAGGAGCCGGGCGGTGTGTACCCGCCCGGCGTACTCGACCAGCCTGATCAGCACTTCCTTCCCCGAGTCCTTGTCCCGCGCGTCACACAGCACCACCGGCGTCCCCTGGTCCAGGTCCAGTGCCCGCGACACGTCGTGCGCCCCGTACCGCCGCGCGTCCGTGAAGCAGTTGACGGCCACCACGAACGGAATGCGCCGGTGCTCGAAGTAGTCCACCGCCGGGAAGCAGTCCTCCAGCCGCCGCGTGTCGGCCAGCACCACCGCCCCGAGCGCGCCCTGCGACAGCTCGTCCCACAGGAACCAGAACCGGTCCTGTCCCGGGGTGCCGAACAGGTACAAGGACAGCCCGGACCGGATGGTGATCCGGCCGAAGTCCATGGCCACGGTCGTGGTCCTCTTCTGGTCCACGCCACCGGTGTCGTCGACCAGTTCGCCCGCCTCGCTCAGCAACTCCTCGGTCCGCAGGGGCCGGATCTCGCTCACCGCGCCCACGAGCGTGGTCTTGCCGACCCCGAAACCGCCCGCCACCAGGATCTTCAGCGCGAGCGCGGCCAGTTCGGTGTCCTCCCCGGGACCGGTACCGGGACCGAGATCCCCGTCCTGGGCAGGTCCGGCAGGTCCGGCAGGTCCGTTGTCATGCTGTCCCATCAAAGCGCTCGCAATCCCTCGATGACTTCACGCAGAATCCGCTCGTCCGGCAGTTGCGCGGGCGGTACCGGTCGGCTGACCTTGACGTGCCCGCCCTCCAACAGGTCCCCGAGGAGCACGCGCACCACCCCCACGGGCAGGTCTGCGTCGGCGGCGAGTTCCGCCACCGACTGGGTCTGCGACCGGCAGAGCCCGAGCAGTGCCCGGTGTTCGGGGCCGAGCAGCGACTCGGCCGCCTCGTCCGTGACCTCCGGGTCCACCGCGACCAGCGCGATCAGGTCGAAGCGGACCCCGTGGGGTCCTGGCTTCGTACGCCCGCCGGTCATGGCGTACGGACGGACGAGCGGGCCCGCGTCGGCGTCGTACCACTGGCCGTTCATGTGCCGGACCGCCGCCCTCAGCCCGCGGCCGGCGGGCGTGCGGCGAACCGGGGCGGGGTGTAGAGGTGCTCGCCGACCCGCTTCACCAGCCGGGCCATCTCGTAGGCGATCAGCCCGATATCGGCGCTGGCAGCGCTGAGCACCGCGAGGCAGGAGCCGTCTCCGGCGGCCGCGACGAAGAGGAAGCCCTCGTCCATCTCGACCATCGTCTGGCGCACGCCCCCGGAGTGGAAGTGCCGGCCCGCGCCCTTCGCCAGACTGTGGAAGCCGGAGGCCACCGCCGCCAGATGTTCGGCGTCCTCCCGTCCCAGCCCGCTGGAGGCGCCCACCGCCAGCCCGTCGTTGGACAGGACCACGGCGTGCCGGACCTCGCGGACCCGGAGCACCAGGTCGTCGAGCAGCCAGTCCAGTTCGCCGGACCTGCGGATGCCGTCGAGGTCGATCCTCTGGTGTTCGATCATCACACTTCTCCTTCGCTGCCTGCGTGAGGGGAGTTGTCCTGGGCGCCGCGGACCCAGCCGGCCCGGTAGGCCTCCATCCGGTCCCGGGCCTGCTCCGGGCTGCGGCCCGGCGGGTCCTCCGGGGGCCGCGCACCGGCCGGGGCCTTCGGGGCGGGGGCCTCCCGAAGCTGCGGGACGAGGCTGGCCTGGCGCACTCGGCGCGGCAGCTCCCGCACCGAGGCAGCGGGGCCCGTGGCCGCCTGGGTACGGGCGACCGCGCCGCCGGGAGCGCGCGGTCGCAGCGACGCCACGGGGGCCGGGCGCGGCTCCTCGGGTACGGGGGTCCGCTCCGGGGCCGGGATGCCACGCGCGTCCTCCCGTACCGGCGAGGCGTGCCCGTCCTCCCGTACGACGGCCATGGCGGGCGGCCGCTCCGCCCTCGCGAACGCCTTCGGCGCCGGCGGCGGGGGCTCCGGGGCGGGCGTCGGATCGGCCGTCGGATCGGCCGTCGGACCGGGGTCGTGGGTGCCGGCCGTGATGGCACCCTGGAGCACGGAGTTCGGCAGGAGCACCACCGCGGTGGTGCCGCCGTAGGGCGACGTGCGCAGGTGCACCCTCACCCCGTGGCGGGACGCGAGGCGGCTGACCACGAAGAGCCCGAGCCGGTCGCTGTCGAAGAGGTCGAGCGCCTCGGACTGCTCGATCCGCCGGTTGGCGTCGCTCAGGGATTCGCGGCCCATGCCGAGTCCGCGGTCCTCGATCTCGAGGACGTAGCCGGCACCGACGGGTTCGCCGCTGACCCGGACCTTCGTGTGCGGCGGCGAGAACTGGGCGGCGTTCTCGATGAGTTCGGCGAGCAGATGGGTGAGGTCGGCCACGGCGCCCCCGACCACGGCGGCCTCGGCGAGCTGGCGGACCTCGACGCGCGGGTAGTCCTCGATCTCGGAGACGGCGGCCCGTACGACGTTCGTGAGGGGGACCGGCATGCGCCAGGCCCGGCCCGGGGCGGCGCCCGAAAGGATGATCAGGCTTTCCGCGTGCCGGCGCATCCGGGTGGTCAGGTGGTCGAGGCGGAAGAGGTCGCCGAGCTCGTTCGGGTCGTCGGCGCGCCGCTCCATCGAGTCGAGCAGGGTGAGCTGCTTGTGCACCAGGACCTGGCTGCGGCGGGCGAGGTTGACGAAGACCCCGGAGATCCCGCTGGCGAGTTCCGCCCGCTCGACGGCGGCGCTGAGGGCGGCCCGGTGGACGGTTCCGAGCGCCTCGCCGACCTGGGTGATCTCGTCGTCCGCCGGCGGCCCGGGCGGGGTCTCGGCGGTGACGTCGATGTCCTCGCCGGCGCGCAGCCGTTCCATGGCCTGCGGGAGCTTGCGGTGGGCGATCTCCAGGGCGGTGTTGCGCAGCGAGACGAGTTCCACGACCAGGGCGCGGCCGATCCGGACGGAGATGACCAGCGAGGCGGCCACGGCCGCCAGGCCCAGCAGTACGGCAGCGCCTGCCGGGCCGAGCGCCCCCTCGGAGAGCGGGTCGGACCGGTCGGCGGCCGCGGCGTGCGCGGCCTCCTCGATCTCCCGCATGGAGGTGCCGATGCCGTGGTGGGCGGCCTCCCATCCGGCGGGCGCCCCGCGGCTCTCCTTCGCCGTGCCGGCGGCCAGCGCCCGGTCCTCGGCGCCGGTGAGGTCGGCGTAGGCGGCGCTCTTGGCGACGGCCTGCCAGGCGGCCTGCTGGGCGGCGGGGAGGTCGCCGGCCGCGGCGTCGGTGAGCGCGCGGCGGGCCTCGATGGTGCCGGTCAGCTGCCGAAGCGTTTCGGCGCTGCGCGGGCCCGGTACGGCGAGCAGCGCGTCCTCCCGGGACAGGAGCTCCCCGGCTCGGGCGAATTCGAGCAGGACCCGGGCGCCGGGCCCGAGTTCGGCGTCCTCGCCGCCGGTCAGGGCGCCGCCGACGGCGAGGGCGGAGTCGACCACGCGGGTGTAGATGGCGTAGGCCGCCTCGGGGGTGGCGCGGCGGTCGGTGATGTCCTTGCGGGCCGAGGCCAGCGCTTCGGCGGCGGCGACGAACGCGCCGAGCCGGACCACGATGTCGGAGCGGTAGTCGCCGGAGTCGGCGACGGTGTGGCGGTCGCCGAGCCGCAGCCGCCGGACGGCGGTGTCGGTGCGGCGGGCCTGCTGGTCCAGGGCGGCCGCGTCGGCGGCGGGGTCGGCCAGGAGGCGGACGGCTGCGCGCCGTTCGGCCTGGAGTTCGGTGACGGCGGCGGCGACGGGGGTGCGTATCTCGGCGTCGACCTGCTGGACCCGGCTGAGCCGGGCCATGTCCTGGGCGGTGTTGACCGTGGCGAAGGCCCAGAGGGCGAGGAGCGAGACGACCGGGACCATCAGCAGCGAGACGATCTTCGCGCGGACGGTGGCGGGGCGCAGCCGCGGTCCGCTCGCGCGCGGGGCGGCCGGGAGGGGCGGGTGGGTGTGCGGGGCGGCCGGTTCCTCGGCCGGCGGCCCGGCGTGGGCCCGGCGGCCGCGTGCCGGGGGCGCGGGCAGCCGCGGCGCCGCTGCTTCCGGTTTTCTGCGGGGTGTTCGCATGGGCTCCTCGTTCCGGGGCGGTGCGTACGGGTGCGGTGGTGCGGGTGCGGTGGTGCGGGTGCGGTGCCTACGGGTGCGGTGGTGTGGGTGGGCGGTCGTGTGGTGGACGGTGCCTGCGGCTGCCGGTGGTGCAGGGCGACAGCCGTGCGGGGCGACGGTCCTGCGGTGCGAGATCGCTGCGGTGCCCGGTCGTCGAATGCGCGGTTGTGGGAGTGCGCGGTCGTGCAGGACACGGCCCTGGCCCGCACGCTCGTGCGGTGCCGCGGGATCACCCGCTCAGTGCGCCGTCACGGCGTGCTCCCCCAGGTTCTGGACGGAATCGGAGGCGGCCCGCTCGTCGGCCGTCGGGGAGAGCGCGACGAAGGCGGCGGTGATGAAGAGGTAGGAGCCCAGCCCGACGGCGAGCGGGAAGATGAACTGCATGGCCGTGGCGCCGGGCAGGGCCGCGTCCGAGGGGCTGACGCTGACGGCGACGGCCGTCATCCCGGTGTAGTGCATGCTGCTGACCGCGGCGCCCATGACGAGCGAGGCGACGGCGACCGCCACCGGTGACTTGATGTTGAGCGCGGCCCACAGGGCGGCCGTGGCCGCGACCACGGCGATGGCTACGGACAGTCCGACGGTGAGCGGCTCGTAGGAGACGTCACCGTGCAGGCGCAGGGCCGCCATGCCCAGGTAGTGCATGCTCGCGACGCCGAGTCCGGTGGTGAGTCCGCCCAGTACGAGCGACCGGCCGCGGTCCTTGCCGTAGCCGACGGCGAAGACTCCGGCGCCGACGACCAGCATGGCGACGAGCAGGCTGAGGAGGGTGAGCGGCACGTTGTAGTGGATCTCGGTGCCGGTGACCTCGAAGCCGAGCATCGCGACGAAGTGCATCGTCCAGATGCCCGTGCCGATGGCGGAGGCGGCGGTGAGGAGCCAGTTGCGGCGGGCGGTCCCGGTGGCGGCGAGCGCGCGGACGGTGCAGCGCAGCCCGAGGGCGGCGCCGATCGATGCCATCACATATGACAGCGCGGGTGTCAGCCACCCGTAGGCGGCGTGGTCCAGATGTCCCAGGTGTCCCATGGCCACCGGACGCTAGTCCGGGTGAGGGCGCGAACAGGGGGCGCATTTCGAAAGCAGCTGGAACTGCTGGAATATGACAGAGCTACGTTCATCTCCGATCACACCACGTGCCACCTTGCACACCGTCCGCAGGGACACGGGCGTGCGCCGGTGGGGGATCATGGGCGCATGAGCGAAGACCACACACACGTGCAGGAGTTCTTCGGAGCGCGCGCCGCCGACTGGGACCGCAAGTTCCCGGAGGACGCGCCCGCGTTCGCCACCGCCGTGGCCGAGTTCGGCCTGCGGCCCGGGGACCGCGTGCTGGACGCGGGCTGCGGCACCGGGCGGGCCCTGACCGCGCTGCGGGCGGCCGTCGGGCCCACGGGGATCGTGCTCGGCGCGGATCTCACCCCGCAGATGCTGGCCGCCGCGCAGCGGGCCGGGCGGACCGCCGCGGGCGCCCTGATGCTCGCCGACGTGGCCCGGCTGCCGCTGCGCGACGAGGCGCTGGACGCGGTGTTCGCCGCCGGGCTCATCGCCCACCTGCCCGACCCCGCGGCGAACCTGCGCGAGCTCGCCCGCGTGGTCCGCCCCGGCGGCCGGCTCGCGCTCTTCCACCCGATCGGGCGAGCGGCCCTCGCCGCGCGCCACGGCCGGGAGCTGACCCCCGAGGACATGCGGGCCGAGCACAACCTAGGCCCGCTGCTGGCCGGTTCGGGCTGGCACGTGACCTCGTACGCCGACGAGGACCACCGGTTCCTGGTGCTGGCCGTACGTCATCCGTGACATACACCTGTACGTCGGCCCCGCGCCCGGGATCCGCGGACGCGCCCGGGATCACGCGGGAGGCTGTGCCTCGGCTCCGGCGGGCCGGCGGGGATGCGGAACGGGGCAGCCGCCCGAGCCCGGCACCGGGAACGTGCCGAGCTCGCCCACGTCGTAGCCCCCGGGGTAGCTCTTGATCTCCGGGTTCTGGCGGGCGTAGTGCGGCGCCCGGCGCGGGGGCAGCAGCCGCACCGCGCGCCCGCGCAGCCGCAGGGCGCCCCGGACCAGCCGCCGCACCTGAGGGCGCGGGGCCCCGTACCGGAAGGCGTCGAGCAGCGGCTCGTCGAGGAGGGCGAGGCTCGCGCCGCGCACGGCGGGGGCGAGTGGCGTCGGGTACCAGGAGGCCATCAGGTCGAGGGTGGAGTCGGCGACCTCGCGGGCCCCCTCGTCCCACCCGAAGTGGGCTTCCTCGTAGGCGTCGAGGGTGGCTTCGAACTCCTCGTAGGAGCCCGGAATGTCCGTGATGCCCATGTGGCGGCCGAGGGTGGCGTAGTAGTTCGCGCACGCCCGGCGCTCGTGGTGGGTCAGCGGGCGCCAGCCGTAGGCGTCCAGCCAGCGCGCCGGGATCACCACGAAGGTGCACAGCACGTAGCGCATGTCCTCGTTGGAGATGTCGTAGCTGCGGTGCATCTGGTTGACGCGCCGGATCGCGGTGCGCGCGGTGTCGCTCTCGAAGCCGTGCTCGACGACGGCGTCGAGGAGCAGCGCCGTGTCGTCGTAGCGCTTCTGCGTCCGCTCGGTGAACTCGGCGGTCTCGGCCAGCAGGCCACCGATGCTCGGGACGGCATATGTCCGGAACAGGGCGAGTTCCAGGGCGCGGGTGAAGTCCCAGGGGAACTCGTAGGTGGCGGTGAGCCGGTAGATGGCGAGGAAGTCCTTGTCGGGGTCGAGACGGAGGATTTCCCTCAGCCGGTCGTAACGCTGCACCGGGTGTCCCTTTCTGTGGCGGGCTCCCAACTCTACGTGTACGCAGCGACCTTGGAAATCGTGGCCCTCAAGCCCTCGACGGGTGGGTTACCCGCTGGTTAAGGTGCGCCGACGAGAGAGCTACCAGGAGGCCAGGTGTCCGACGACGAGGGTGGCGGCTCGCTGTACGTGCTGACCGCCGTGCTGCTGACCCCCGCGCAGTTCCCCAGCGTCCTGGGCGACGACTTCCCCGAGGCCTGTTCCCTGCTGGGTGTGGCGCCGAACGGGGACGGGTACGGGCTGGTGCTCGGCCAGGACGAGGAGGGCGCGCGCTGGACGGTCGTCGTGGACGACGTCTCGCTCGTGGCCACGGCCATCGCGTCCTGGGACTGCGGGATGGAGTACGACCTGTCCCCCGACGAGCGGACGATCGTGGTCTCGCTGGCGGGCTGGCCGCTGGAGTTGTCGGTGGCCGCCCCGGGCATCCCGCAGCCGCACGATCCCGAGCAGGGCGCGGACGGCACGGGGCGGGTGCCGCTGGCGCCGCCCTCGGCGGAGGCGTGGGGTGCGGTGCAGCGGCGGATGGGCGCGGACCAGATCGCGCGGGAGTGGACCGACTGGCGCGAGCGCGTGGCCACGGACGGCGGGGCGGCGGCCGCCGCGCATCCCGGGCTCGCGCGGGCGCTGGAGGAGGCCCTGGGATACACGCGGACCCCGCCGCCGCCTGGCCGCGTACGGTCCTCCTTCGCGGGCGAGGGTGCCCGGACTCTGCGGGTGGACGGGCCGGGCTGGTCCCTGGTGGCCCGTACCGGCGAGGCCGCGTTCGTCCTGCTGGACGAGGAGCCGAGTGAGGTCCTTGCGGTCCCCCAGGAAGGGGACCCCGACCTGCCGCAGCTGCTGGAGGCGCTGGAGCGCGTCGCGGTCCGCCCCGCGTGAGCGGAGCCACGCGTGCACCGGCCACGCGTGCACGGGTGTTACCGGCACCGACCCCTTAATCGAAAAGAATCGGACAAGGGGGCTGAAAATCGCTCTGGATCCACTTCCTCCGGAATGATCGAATCGGCCAGTCACGCGGCTCAAAGGGTGCGCACGCCGCCCCTTCGGCCCATTCCACGACGGAGGCCACTCTTGAATTCCATGTCGTACCTGGACCTGCACCGGGAAGTCTCGCAGGACATCGATGCGGAGATCGAAACCGCCCTCGAGCGGCTCGGCCCACTGGCGGCCACCACCAGGAGCTCAGTGGCCAAGCTCTTGGAGCACCGCAAACTGAGACATCCCCTCTCGGTTCTGCCGCTGCTCGCGCACGCCATAGAGACCGGAAATCCCAGGCCGGCCGTTCCACTGTCCGCAGTGCACCTGCTGTGGTGGACCTCGGCCTGCTACCTCGACGACCTGGCCGACGCCGATGGCGCATCCATCTCCGGTGAACTCAGCGAGAACGAAGCGCTGCTCGCGTCCGTCATCACCGGAAACGCGCTCCCCCTTCAGATCATTCTGTCGCAGGAGCTGCCGGAGCCGTCCCGCAGCGCACTGATAACCGAGGTCCTGAACGGCTGGATCATAGGCGTCGACGGCCAGATAGACGACATGCGCGGGGACATCGGCGGCGCCTCGCGGAAATCGGTGATCGAGACGTATCGCGGGAAGTCCGGAGCACCCTTCGGAATGATCACGGCAATGGCCGCGATATTCTCGGGCACGACCGCCGAGAGGGTGGAGCTGTGGCGTGAATTCGGGTACGTCTTCGGCATCCTGTGGCAGATTTTCAACGACCAGGAAGACATCCTGTCCGGTCGCGACGAGGACCTGCTCAACGGCACGGTGACGTATCTCCTCGCCTCCGTCCTCGAAGACGCCTCTCCCCGTTCCAGGGATCACATCCTGAGCCTGTGCGCCGCCGCGGGACGCTCGTATCCGGCCAGAGCCGAGCTCGCGAGCCTCCTCCGGACGCCCACCGCCCTGGACCGGTACCGAGCGGAGATCGACGGCTTCCGCGCGGAGGCGTACCGCATCCTGGACGAACTGGGTGGCGACCAGACCTACTTGCCCGTACTCCGGCACCTCGTGGACCACGCGTCTCAGATGCTGCTCGAAACGGACCTCGACCCGGTCGCCGCGAGCGGCGCCGCCTGACCCGGCCGCCCGGGCGGGCCACCCCCAAGACGCCCGCCCCGCGGCCACGCCTGCCGGGCTCCACGCCGGATCCGGAGCCCGGCCAGCCCACCGGACGGCTATGACCCTGCCGCCGTCAGCGGCCGATCTGCTTCCTGGATATACCCCGCAGACGACGACGCTGGGAGGAGTCCAGCAGGAGGTAGGCCGCAGCCGGCACACCGATCAGGACCAGCAGCCCCGCCCAGAACCCCACCGTCCAGAACAACACGATGGCTGCCACGACTCCGGCAACCGCGACCTTTCCGCTCGTGGACATCTGCGGACACCTCCTTCTGTCGTCGACCACTACCCACCTCAACGTGCCGCCGCGACCGCGCGTTCCCCGGCACGCGAACGGTCTTCGACGTGACCCGGGTCACGCTCCGGCGCCGCCCCCGGGCCTCTTGGGTGGGGTAATCTCGGCCGCCCCGGTACCCGGTAGTCAAGTTTGAGGAATGCGTGCTCTCCGAGATCTCCGGCCTCATCCACCACTCCGCCGTCTTCCTTCCCGCCGATCCGGCCCGCGGCGGCCGGATCGCCCTCTGGCAGGCGGACGGCGAGATCCCGTGCACCCGCAGCAGCGGCACCGACCGAACCGACGGAACCGGCAGAACCGGCGGAACCGACCAAACTGGCGGAACCGGCGGAACCGGCGGAACCGGCACCTTCGAGGAACTCACCGTCATCACCCCCGACCTTCGACGGGCCACCGTGAGCGCGCTCGTACTGTCCGTGGACGAGGCCCTGCCCCTGCTCACCCGCGCACGGGCCGCCGCCGACGGGACCGGCACCTCCGCCACCGCCTTCTGGGGCGCCGCCGCGCTGCTGGCCCTACGATTCGCCGCACGCGGGCAGTTGCTGCCGGGGCTGAGCCCCGCCGGCCACGACGCCTGGCGGATCGGACCACTGGAGACCGCCGACCTCGACGAGGTTCGGGAACTGGCCGCCGCCATGCCGCCCGGCGCCCACTGCGTACCGCTGGACACGGACGGGCCGCCCCGGCTGCCCGCCCCGGAGCCGCTGCTGCGCGCCTTCCTCGACGCCGTCGCCGACACCCTGCCCCGCTCCCCCGCCGCGCCCGCGGCCGCCGGCGGCCCCGCCTTCGCGGGCCGCCCGCCCCGGCTCCACCCCGAGCTGCGCGACTGGGCCGCCGAAGTGGCCGCCGGTCACGACGCCGGAGTGCGGATCTCCCTGCGGATCGAGCTCGCCCGGGCCCTCGGCCAGGCCCCCGACCAGCTCCTCGACCAGGCCCCCGAAGCCCCTCCCTCCTTCCGGGCCGTCCTCCAGATGCACGGCCTGGCCGACGCCGCCCTGGTCGCCGACGCCGCCGACGTCTGGGCCGGTTCCGGAGCCGCCGCGGCCGCCTTCCCGCCCGGCGCCCGGATGGACGCCCTGCGCGCCCTGCGCCGCGCCGCCCGGCTCTGGCCCCCGCTCGCCCCGCTGCTGGGCGCGGCCGTCCCGGACTCCGTCGAACTCGCCGACGAGGACGTCACCGAGCTGCTCGGCGAAGCCGCCGCGGCCCTGGCCGCCGAGGGGGTGCAGGTGCACTGGCCGCGCGGGCTCGTCCGCGGCCTGAGCGCCCGCGCAGTCGTGGCTTCGGCGGACACCACCGGAACCGGCCTCCCCTCCGGCCTGCTCTCCCCCGGCGCCCTGCTCTCCTTCAGCTGGCGCCACGCCCTCGGCGACCAGGGCGATCTCACCCGCGCCGAGCTGGACCGGCTCGCCGAGGCCAAGCGTCCCTTGGTCCGGCTGCGCGACCAGTGGGTCCTGATCGACCCGGCCGAAGCCCGCCGGGCCCGCGCCCGCCGGGACCGTGAGGTCGCGGCCTCGGACGCGCTGGCCGCCGTACTCACCGGGTCGGCGGAGATCGACGGCGAGCGGATCGCCGTAGCGGCCACCGGTCCGATGGAGCGGTTGCGGGCGCGGCTCACCGCCGACCCGCAGGAGACCGACGAGATCTGCGCACCACCGGAGCTGCGGGCCACCCTGCGCGACTACCAGCTGCGCGGCCTGCGCTGGCTGGCCCGGATGACCTCACTCGGCCTCGGCGCCTGCCTCGCCGACGACATGGGCCTCGGCAAGACCGTCACCCTGATCGCGCTCCACCTGCACCGCAACCGCCCGGGCGCGGATCCCGCCACCGCCGGGCCCACGCTGGTGGTGTGCCCGGCTTCGCTGCTGGGCAACTGGCAGCGGGAGATCGAGAGGTTCGCACCGGGCACGCCCGTACGCCGCTTCCACGGTCCCGGCCGCAGCCTCGCGGACCTCACGGCCCCCACGGACCTCACGGACCTCACGGACCTCACGGCCCGCGGCGGGGGCTTCGTCCTCACCACGTACGGCACGATGCGCCTGGACGCGCCCGAACTCGCCGTCCCACGCTGGGGCATGGTCGTGGCCGACGAGGCCCAGCACGTCAAGAACCCGCGTTCCTCCACCGCCAAAGCCCTGCGCACCATCCCGGCCCCGGCCCGGGTGGCCCTGACCGGCACTCCCGTCGAGAACGACCTCTCCGAGCTGTGGGCCGTCCTCGACTGGACCACCCCCGGACTCCTCGGCCGCCTCGGCACCTTCCGCTCCCACTACGCCGAGCCGGTCGAAAGCGGCCGCGATCCGCAGGCGGCGGCCCGACTGGGTGCGCTCGTGCGGCCGTTCCTGCTGCGCCGCAAGAAGTCGGACCCCGGCATCGCGCCCGAGCTGCCGCCCAAGACGGAGACCGATCACACCGTCGCGCTCAGCCGCGAACAGACCGCGCTCTACGAGGCCGTCGTACGCGAGACCCTCGCCGCGATCTCGGAGGCGGACGGGATGGAGCGGCGCGCTCTGGTGGTCAAGCTGCTGACCTCCCTCAAACAGATCTGCAACCACCCCGCCCACTACCTGCGGGAGCACCACCCGAGCGAACACGGCGCCAGTGAGACCGGCGGCGCACGCTCCGGCAAGCTGGAGCTCCTCGACGAACTCCTCGACACCATCCTCGCCGAGGACGGCTCGGTCCTCGTCTTCACCCAGTACGTGGCGATGGCGAGGATCCTGGAGAGGCACCTCGCCGGGCGCGGGATCGCCTCGCAGTTGCTGCACGGCGGGACGCCGGTGCCGCGCCGCGAGGAGCTCGTCGACCGCTTCCAGGCGGGCGAGGTCCCGGTCTTCCTGCTGTCCCTGAAGGCGGCGGGCACGGGGCTGAACCTCACCCGGGCCGGCCATGTCGTCCACTTCGACCGCTGGTGGAACCCGGCCGTCGAGCAACAGGCCACCGACCGCGCCTACCGGATCGGCCAGACCCAGCCCGTGCAGGTCCACCGGATCATCGCCGAAGGCACCGTCGAGGACCGGATCGCGCGGCTCCTGGAGCGCAAACAAGCCCTGGCCGACGCCGTTCTCGCGGGCGGCGGCGAGGGTGCGCTGACCGAACTCACCGATGGCGAACTGGCCGAACTCGTGGCGCTTCGCCCGACGACCCCCGGGGAGTGACGGATGAGCACCCGAGACCCGCACCCGCACCCGCACGAGAAGACCTTCCCGGCGCTGCCGCCCGCCCCCGGACGCGGTTTCGCCCGCACCTGGTGGGGTCACAGCTGGCTGCGCGCCCTGGAGGACAGCGCGCTCGACGGGGAGCAGCTCAAGCAAGGCCGCCGGTACGCGCGCTCGGGCGCCGTCGGCGCGGTCTCGGTGCGTCCCGGCGGGCTCACCGCGGTCGTGCGCGACCGGGACGGGACGGCGCACCGGACGGACGTGCTGGTACAGGAGTTCACGGAAGCGGAATGGGACAGGCTGTTGACTCTGGCGGCCTCGGAGTCGGGGTACATCGCGGCGCTGCTGGACCGGGAGGTGCCGCCGGAGCTGGCCGAGGACGCGGCGGCCGCCGGGGTGGAGCTGCTGCCGGGCATCGGGGACCTCGATCCGCGATGCGACTGCGGCGAGTGGGACCACTGCCCGCACACGGCCGCGCTCTGCTACCAGGTGGCCCGGCTGCTGGACCACGACCCCTTCGTGCTACTGCTCCTGCGCGGCCGGGGCGAACGGCAGCTGGTGGACCAGCTGGAGGAGCGGAGCACGGCGGAAGCGGAAGCCCCGCAGGGGCCCGCCGACCCGGGCGTCCCGGCGGCGGAGGCGTACGGGGGGCGGGGCGCCCTGCCGCCGCTGCCCCCGCTGCCGTCGCTGCCGGACACGCCGGGGCAGCCGCCGACGCTGGACACCGAGGGCGAAGCGGAACCGGAACTCGACGTGAGCGCAGTGGAGTTCCTGGCCCAGGCGGCGGCGTCCGAGGCGTACCGGCTGCTGGCGGAGGCGGTGGCTCCCGGCCACGCCGACCGCGTACCGGCGGCCCCCCTCACGGCTGCCGAAGACGCCGTACGACTCACGGCCGAGGCGGATGACTTGCGGGTCCGGTCCCGCTTGGCGGCGGCTACCGGACGCAGCCGGGCCGATATGGAACTGGCCGTACTCGCCTGGGGCTTCGGTGCGGCCCCGGGCCTGGCATCGCTGGAGCACGACTGGACGCCGGACCGGACGACGCTGGCCCGCGCCCGGGCGGCACTGGCCGCGGCCTGGGCGGACGAGGAGGCTCCGGTGCTCCGCCGGGTCCGCGCCCGCTGGACGGAGGCGGGCTCCGGCCGCCAGCTCCGGCTCGGCCGGGAGGGACGCTGGTGGCCGTACCGCCGCGAGGCGGGCCGCTGGATCCCGGCGGGCCCGTCGGCCCCGGACCCGGCCTCGGCCCTGGCGACGGATCCCCCCTGACGCGCGTCGACGCGGACTGGCCGACGTACCGCCTGCCGGGTCAGGTGCCGGGACGACGATCGGGGCACTGCGCTCGGGGTACGCGGCAGCACGGCACCGGCTCCGAGTACCGCGACACCACGTAGCACGGCAGCACGACGGCACGACGGCACGGGAGGGTGACATGGGCGATCCGTCGGGCGGGGCCGATCCAGCCGTCCGCACGCGCTAACTGCGGCGTGCCCATGCCGCGTTCACACGGGACCGGGCGGATCCCGGCCCCGTTTCGTGCGGTCATCGCGAGGTCCTGACGGCGGTGCGCGCAAGTGAGTCAGCCAGCCATGGTGGGTAGGTCGCTGTTCGACTCCGGCAGGAGCGTCTGAACGACCGCGATGAGTTCGCGGCTCGGCCTCAAGCCGAGCTCGCGGCGCAGCATCGTGCGGCACAGCTCGAACTGGCGCAGTGCCTCGGCCCGGTTGCCCAGCCGCGCGTGCGCCTCGATCACGATCAGGTAGGCCGCCTCCCGAAGGGAATCCGCCGCGATCACGGCGCACGCGGCCTCGATCGCCCGGTAGTACTCACCCGCCGCGAGCAGGGACTCCGCCATCCGTTCCAGGCCGCCAAGGCAGAGCAGGCGCAGCCGCTCGCGCTCGACGAGCACCCACTCGTCGTCCCAGCCGGGCAGCAGGTTTCCGCCCATCACGGCGGGATCGACCGGAGGGCGACCGACGAACTGATCGTGTGCCGCCGCGGCGGCCACTCGGGTGTCGAGGCGGTGCGGGCGCAGTGCCACGCCGGTGCGCCCCGCACGCACCAGCGCCTGCTCCACCCCGCAGTTCGCGCGCCAGATCGCCGAACGCAGACAGGCCGCCGCACGTTCCTCGCTGCGGTCCTGCCACAGCGCTCCGGCGAGCTGTGACCGGGTGAGCGCGCTGCCGCGCAGCGCCAGGTAGGCGATGAGCCGGGCGGCCGCGGGGGCGACATCGTGAGCGCGTCCCTCGACTTCGAGTGCGAAGCCGTCGAGCAGGCGCACGCTCATGTACGCCTCGGGGCGGGTGTCAAACAGCGTCATGCGAGGACGATCGGCCGGGCGGCGTCTCTCCACCGTCACCGCCGCGTCAACGGCACACGGTCGGTTTCCGTCAGCTTTCCTCGCTCACGGACGCCGGCCGCCGACGTTACGAGCGCTGCGTCCCCGCATCGGCCTGGCACCGTCACCGGCTTCGCGACGGCCGGGTGACGCAAGGGTGACGATCCGGTGATGGTGTCCGGTCACGATGTCCGGCGTGATCAGGGAGGTGTCCGAGCTGCTCGTCGACGTGGTCAATCGGGCCAGGCCGGCCGACGCGCCGTGGGCCGAGCTGACTTCGCTGTCCGCGGCCGATCCCGACCCGGTGAGCTCCAAGTTGGCGGTCGCGCTGTACGCCGTCGAAGAGCACCCGCACCTGCGCAACCGGCCGTTGGTCCGCTCCCCGAACGGGCACGTGCGCCCTCCGCTGGCGCTGCGCCTGCACTACCTGATGACGTTCATCGGCGCCCACGGCGAGGCGCAGACGCGGCTCGCCCTCGTCGCGGCCGCTTTTCACACCCTGCCGGTCATCGGCGGTGCCGATCTGCCGCCCGACCTCGCCGGGAAGGTCCAGTCGGTCACCGTCCGGCTGGTCAGCCCGAGCAACGACGAGCGCAATCAGATCTGGGGGGTGCTCGGCCGGCCCGGCCGGCTCGCGCTGTACTACGAGGTCGACGTGGCACCGGTCGACCTGCTGGTGAAGGACGGCCCGGGCTCGGTGGTCACGCACCGGATCGACTACGTGGACGCGTCATGAGCGGACTCGGCGGTCGGCAGGTCGGGAGCACCACGGTGCGGCTCGCACACACCGTACGGGTGCTGCACGCGGTCACCGGCGAGCCGGTCGCACCCCTGACGGCGCGGCTGGACGCCCCGCGGCCCGGCTGGTCGGTGCGTACCCGGGGGCACGAGGTGGCGGTCAGCGTCCGTGACGGGGCACCGGCGCGGACGGGCACGCCGGTGCTGAGCATCACCGTGGCCGACCGGGAGCTCGCGGCCGCCCTGGCCACCCCGGCAGTGGACGTCGCGCTCACCGGGGCCGAGCGGGAGCTGCGGCTCACTCCGGTGCCGATGACGCTGTGCGTCGAGCTGACCGCGTCGGACGATCACGCCGCGACCGGGCGGGTGCTGATCGCACGTGCGACGTCAGGGCCGAGTCCGCGGCCGACCGTCGACCTGGACGAGACCGAACCCGGGGTCTACGTCTCGGAGCCGGTCGTGTGGACCGCTGCGTTCCAGCCGTTGGAGCTGTTCGTCGACGAGCACCCGCTCCACCGGATCACGCTCGACGTCACGCGTGGGTCGACCCGTGTCCGGCTCGTCGCCACTGCCTGAACCGTTCATCGAAGGAGCCCACCGTGATCTACCAGTCGCCCGGCGTCTACATCGAGGAGGTCCCTTCCGGGCCCCAGCCGATCGCCGCCGCGTCCACCAGCGTGGTCGCCGCGATCGGCAGCCTGCGCAAGGGACCCGTCAAGGTGCCGACCCGCGTCACCGGGTGGGCTGACTTCGTCCGTACCTTCGGTACGGCGCATTCCCGTGGCTTCACGCCGGAGGCCCTCTACGGATTCTTCGAGAACGGCGGTACGGCTGCCTGGGTGGTCCGTGCCGATCCCTCGGTGGCCGCTGCGTGGCGGATCTTCGACGGCGCGGCCACCGCGGCACCCTCCTTCGACGCCCATGCGACCTCCCCCGGTGCCTGGGCGAACGGCGTGACGCTCGGCGTCTCCCCGGACCTGACCGGCGGCGCCGGGACGATGGCCCAGGCGGTGGTCTCCGGCCCGGTCAGTGTTCCTGCGGGCACGATCAGCATCCCGGTGCGCAGCTCGGGCGGGTTCCTCGCCGGGGACACCGTCATGCTGATCAACGGTGACGGAGACACTGCCGAGGCCACGGTCAACACGGTGGGCGACACCTCCCTGAACGTCACATCCGGCGACCCGATCACTCTCGCCGCCGATGATGTCGTCGCCGCCCGTACCACCGCGGCACCGACCACGATCCTGCTCGCGAGCGGTTCCGGTCTGAAGCCGGGCGACCTGCTCGCGGTCCAGCGCGCGGACGGGTCGCGGGTGACGGGGGTGATCGCGAGCGTGGTGAAGCAGGGCTCGCGTACCGCCGTCACGCTGACCGCTCCGCTCGGATCGGCCGTCGTGGGTGCCGGTCTGGCGCGGCGCATCGCGCGCTTCCGCGGCACCATCGCCGGCGGCGCCGCCACCTTCACGCTCGGCCAGATCACCTGGGAGGCGGACCCGGGCCTCGTTCCGGTGAACTCCGACTCCCAGATGGCCAACGCCCGCGCCACGGTCAGCTCGGGCGCCGTAGCGGAGTTCAGCGGGACGCACTTCGCGATGCCGGGCGGCCAGAACGCCCCGGCCGGGACCGTCCTCGTCGACGCCCAGGTCAGGGCAGCCGTCTTCACCGAGACGATCGACCTCACCGCCAACAGCGTCGGGGACGTGCTCGCCCGCTTCGCGTTCCTGCCCGTGGACACCACGATCGAGCTGACCGCCGGGACCGACACCACCAAGGTCACCCGGACCGGCGAGGCCACCGCCACCACCACCGGCGCGGCCCTGCCGAAGACCTTCACCAGCGCCCGGTTCGTGCTTCCCGCGAACGCCTCGAAGGGTGTGGTGGTGCGCTGTGCCGTGGCGCCGCGCGTCGGCGAGTTTATCGAGTTCGACGCGACGAAGCGGCTGCGCGTCACCGGGGTTGAGAACCCGACCGGCAGCGTGTATGTGCTCCGGTTCGACGAGACGAGCAATCTCTCCGCGGTCGACGCGTCCCGCCGGTTCCCGCTGGTGGCGTTCACCTCGACGGAGTTCTTCCCGGTGCGGTTCACCCTGACGGTGTCGGACGGCGGCACCGTGGCCGAGACCCACGCCGGTCTGGCCCTCGACCCGTCGCATCCGCGGTACTTCGCCCGCGACGGAGTGGTCAACGGGGGCTCGGCCTACATCACCGTGGCGCCGCGGGCCGCCGGGGCGGGGGCGATCAGTGAGACCACGACGCCGGCTTTCGCGACCTCGACCCAGGCGGGGATCGATGTCACTCCGTCCAACGCCGACTTCAAGTCCGGCCTGGACGCGCTGGAGACGCAGCAGGAGCCCGCGCTGGTGATCTGCCCGGACAGCGTCACGCTGGACGATCCGCTGCTCCAGGCGGACCTGGTCGGCGCGGTGGTCGACCACTGCGAGGAGTTCCGGCGGTTCGCCGTCGTCGACGCGCCCGACCTGTACGACACCGAGTTGCTCGACTGGCGCAACAAGACGGTGGCGAGCACGTACGCGGCGGTGTACGCGCCGCATCTGAAGGTGGTCACCATCGATCCGGAGTCGACCGACCGGTTCCGCACGGTTCCCCCGTCGGGTTTCGTGGCCGGTGTCTTCGCGCGGACGGACCGCGAGCGAGGTGTTGCCAAGGCCCCGGCGAACGAGCAGGTCAACGGCATCGTCGGGCTGTCGCAGGCGTACACGACCCGGCGGCAGGACCTGCTCAACCCGGCGGCGGTCAACCTGCTGCGGGCGTTCCCCGGGCGGGGCATCCGCATCTGGGGCGCGCGGACCGCGACGGACGACGTGACCTGGCGCTACGTCAATGTCCGGCGGCTGTTCAACTTCGTCGAGCTGTCGGTGGAGAACGGCACCCAGTGGGTGGTGTTCGAACCGAACACGGCCTCGACCTGGATCCGGATCAAGGTCTCGCTGGAGGGGTTCCTCGACCAGCTCTGGCGGGCCGGTGCGCTGGCGGGCACCAAGCCTGAGGAGGCGTACCGGGTGTCGGTGGGGCTCGGGGAGACGATGACCGAGACCGACATCGACCTGGGGCAGGTGATCACCGAGGTGGCCCTCGCGCCGGCGAAGCCCGCCGAGTTCGTCATCTTCCGGTTCAGTCACAAGCGGCAGTCCGAGTGACCGCGCACCGCCCGTTCCGAAGGAGCCCGAGATGAGTACGCCGATCAACTATCCGCTGACCACCCTGCACTTCGAGGTGCAGTGGGACAACAACCAGACGTCGAGTTTCTCCGAGGTCAGCGGCCTGACCATGGAGGCGGAGGTGGTCGAGTACCGCGGCGGCAACGACCGTGCCCTGACGGTGCAGAAACAGCCCGGTCTGAAGAAGTTCGGCCCGGTCACCCTCAAGCGCGGGATCATCCCGGCCGAGTCGGGCAACGGGCTCTTCGCCTGGTTCAACACCATCGTGGCGGGTAGCGTCGAGCGCCGCGACGTCTCGGTGAGTCTCCTGAACGAGGCGCGCCGTCCGGTCATGACCTGGAAGATCCAGTCCGCCTGGCCGACCAAGATCGAAGGTCCCGGTCTGAAGGCCACCGGCACCGACATCGCCCTGGAGACACTCGAGTTCGCCTGCGAGAACATCACCATCGAGGTGAGGTGAGCCGATGCTGCCCGTCAGCGCACCCAATGTCCGCCCCTACCTCGGCGCGCATTTCGTGCTCGCCGTGGAGGGGCTGAGCGCGGTCGCCTTCTCCAAGTGCTCCGGCCTCGCGGGCGAGGTCGGCGTCGAGGAGTATGCGGAGGGCGGGGAGAACCGCTTCGCGCACCGGCTGCCGACGCGGGCGTCGTTCCCGAATCTGGTGCTGACTCAGGGGACGGGCCCTTCCACGGAGTTGTGGAGCTGGTTCTTCGAGTATCACACGACCGGGGTGGTGACCCCGCGCGCCGGTCAGATCTCGCTGCTGTCGCACGTGGACGGCGCGGTCGTGCCGGTGCGGGTGTGGGCGTTCCGGCGCGCCTGGCCGGTCAAGCTCACCGGGCCCGACCTGGACGCGCAGGCGAGCGCGGTTGCGGTGGAGTCGCTGGAGCTGGCGCACCACGGTCTGGTGCTGGCACCGGTGGGGGTGTGACATGGCGGTGGTGATCTCGGAGATCGTCACGGAGTTCGTGACGGCGCCGCGCCCGGAAGGGGCGGGTAGCGCGCCGGGCGGCGCCGACCTCCCCGAGGAGGTCGTGGACGCGATCGTCCGGCGGGCGGCGGAGCGGGTGCTGGAAATCCTGAGACGGGAGTGGGACCTGTGATCCTCGACGCGGCGCTGCTCACCAAGCTCACCCTGGAGCCTTACCGGGACCAGGAGTTCCAGGAGCCGGCCGGGGCGCCGTGGCGGGCCATGCTCAACCCGACGGAGCTGGCGTTCTCGCGGAAGAACACCTACCAGGCCACGCCGTCCGCCGGGTCCTCGGCGCCGCAGCAGTCCTTCGGCGGCGGCGAGCCCGACCAGGTGCAGATCGACCTGCTCCTGGACGGGACGGGCGTGATCGAGTCCGCCGAGACGGTGGGTGAGCGGCTCGACGCGTTGCTCGCGCTGACCGAGTTCCAGTCCGACACCCACCAGCCGTACTACGTGCACGCGTACTGGGGCCGGTTCGACTTCCGAGGGGTGCTGACCCAGGTCGACGTCACGTACAAGCTGTTCGACCGGGACGGGGAACCGCTGCGGGCCGCGGCGAAGCTGACCCTGAAAGAGGTCGTCGCCCCGCAGGAGGCCGCCGCCCAGGAGCGCCGCGAATCCCCCGACCTCTACCAGACCTGGGAGGTACGGGAGGGCGAGCGGCTCGACACGATCGCGTACCGGGTCTACGGCGACGCCGCGTTCTGGCGGCCGCTCGCGGAGGCCAACCGGCTCGTCAACCCGAGCGGGCTGGTGCCCGGGCAGGTGCTGCTGCTGCCGCCGAAGGCGGCCGACCGGTGAGCCGCTACGGTGACGGGGCGACGCCGGACCGGCCGGAGTTCGAGGTCCGGATCGGCGGGACGGCGCTGGCGCCCCTGGTCCAGCGCGACGTGGTCGAGATCGATGTGTCCGAGGAGGTAGGGCGGCACGGCCGGCTCAGTCTGCTGGTGCAGAACTGGGACGCGGACACCCGCACCGTGCGGCACAGCGACGGGGCCGCTTTCGCCCCGGGTAGCGCCGTGGAGGTGCTGCTGGGCTACCACAGCGACCTCGCCCCGGTCTTCACCGGTGTGATCACCTCACTGACGGCGCACTTCCCGTACGACGGACGTCCGCTGCTGCGGGTCGACGCCCGGTCACGGTCGGCCTTGCTGGCCCACCCGGCGCGCTCGCGTCAGTTCACCGACGTCACCGACGCCGATGTGGCCGCCGCCATCGCCGCCGACCACGGCCTGACCGCTGACGCCGCGACCGGGGTGAGCCGACCGGCCGTGGTGCTCGACCGGATCAGCGACTGGGAGTGGCTGACCGCGCGTGCCGGGGAACTCGGCTGGGTCACCTACGTGCGTGACACCACCCTGGTATTCCGCGCACCGTCCGGCGAGTCCGCGCGGCACTCCCTGGAGTACGGCCTGAACGTCACCGAACTGCACCTCACCCAGGACCTCACCCACGCGGTCGACCCGGTGGTCGCGGCTGGCTGGGACGTGGCAGCGGTGGAGGTGATCGAGCAGGAGGCCGGCCCGTCCCAGGCGGACGTGGAGCTCGGCCGCCGGCCGGACCACGGCGCCGCGCTCTCCGGCGCCGGATGGCCGCTGCGCGGAGCTCGGCTGGCCGATCCGGCCATCGGCTCGGCGGAGGCTGCCGACGCGCTCGCCACCGGAGCACAGCGCCGGGCGGCCCTGGGCCATCTGCACGGCACCGGAAGGCTGGTCGGCAACGCGGCCTTGCGCTGCGACCAGTGGATCTCCGTATCCGGGGTCGGCGAGCGGATGTCCGGTCCGCACTACCTGACCGCGGTGCGGCACCGGCTGTCCGGCCAGGGCTACCGCACCGAGATCCAGGTGGGGCGTCCGCCGGTGCTCGCGCCGCGGGAGGCCCGCGCCGGCGCCGCCCCCGGAGGGCTCGTGGTCGGCGTGGTGGCCTCGTTGGAGGACCCGGAGGGCCTCAACCGGGCCAAGGTGACGATGCCGTGGCGCGGCGACGACGGCGAAGGGGTCTGGGCCCGGCTCGCCACGCTGGACGCCGGGGACGGCTACGGCACGGTGTTCTCGCCCTCGGTCGGCCAGGAGGTGCTGGTCGGGCGGCTGAACGGGGACGCGGCGGAACTGGTGGTGCTCGGCTCGCTCTACAACGGCACCCAGCAGCCGCCGGTGCCGGTCTCGGACGACGCCAACCAGGTCCGGGCGATCGTGACGCCCGGCGGGCACACGCTCCGGCTGGAGGACGGCGACTCCTCGGCCGTGACGATCGACACGCCCGCCGGCAACCGGCTGCTGCTGGCGGAGGCCGACTCCGCCGTGTCGCTCACCCACGGCGACAGCGGGAACAGCCTCACGCTCTCCGGCGACGGCATCGAACTCAAGGCCGCGCAGGGCGACATCGTGCTGAAGAGCTCCGCGGGAGCGGTGAAGCTCGACGGCATCCGGATCGAGGGCGCCTCGACCGGCCCGTCGAAGTTCGAGAGCTCCGCCACCTTCGACCTCAAGGCGTCCGCGACCATGAAGGTCTCCGGCGCCCTCGTCACCATCAACTGAGGAGGGACCATGCCCGCTGCTGCCCGGGTCGGGGACCCGACCGTGCACGCCGGGACCGTCGTCGGCCCCGGCGTCGCCACCGTGCTCGTCGGCGGGATGCCGGCCGCGGTGCTGGGCGACATGCACGCCTGCCCGATCCCCCCGCCCTCCCATGTGCCCTCCGCGCCCTTCGTGGCCGGGTCGGCGACCGTGCTGATCGGTGGCCGGCCCGCCGTACGCGCGGCGGACCCCTGCGGCTGCGGCGCGAGCGTCGCGGTCGGCTGCCCCACGGTGGTGTTCGGATGACCTGGGCCGCCGATCCCCAACTCGGCCGCGGCTGGGCCTTTCCACCGCGCTGGGAGCCGTACGGGGACGGCACTACCGCCGTCGTGCAGAGCGACGGAGCGGCTCGGGTGCAGGAGGCGATCCGGGTGCTGCTGCGTACCGAGATCGGCAGCCGCGTCATGCGCCCCACCTTCGGCGTGGGCGTCGAACGGTACGTGTTCGAGCCGTGCACCGCGGATGTCTGCCACCGGCTGGCGTCAGCGGTGGAGCGGGCGCTGCTGCTCTGGGAGCCACGGGTGATCGTCGACGAGGTGGAGGCCGTGCCGTCGGGTGAGGCCGAGGGCCGGATCGACGTCCGGATCGTCTACCGGACCGACCGGCACAGTCGGCCCGACAACATCGTGCTGCCGTTCTGGGCCGGGGGTCCGGCATGACCGAGGCCATGGGGGCTGGGCAGGACGGCGCGTCGGGCCCGCGTGCCGAACTCGCGATCGTCGCGGGCCTGACGCCCTTCGACGAGGACGGGCGGAGCTGGCGCGATGTGCTGTTCGCGCCGGACGGCAGGTTCTCCCGCGCCGGTGACCCGGACCGCATGCTGCTCGCCGCCCTGCTGGCGGAGTACCCACGGCTCGACCGGCACGCGGCCACCCTGCCCGAACGCGCGCACCTGGACTGGCTGGAGCGCGTCCTCGGGGTGCCCCGACTTCCGGTGCTGCCCGACCGCGTGGTCGCCCAGGCCACCGTCGACCCGCGGCTCGCGCCCGCCGTGATCGAGCGGGGTGCACTGCTGCGCGGCGGGAAGGACGCCACCGGGGCGGAGCGGCGGTACGCCACCGAGGAGGCGCTCACCGCGCACGGCGCGGCCCTGACCGGCGTACGCACTCTGGTTCCCGGCGGGCCGTCCCCGGCGCTGCCGGGCCTGGCCGGATCGGCGCCGGACTTTCCCCTCGATCCGCACGCCGGCTCCCCGGCACCGCACCGGATGCGGGTGCACAGTCCGCTGCTCGCCTTCGAGGGCGGCTCGATGACGGTGGAGCTCGGCTTCGCCGGGGCCGCCGACGCGGCCGGGCTGGCCCCCGCCGTCTGGCACTACCCGCGCCCGGACGGCACCGAGGGGGAGACCA
Source organism: Streptomyces sp. NPDC028910 (assembly GCF_055564955.1). Lineage (NCBI taxonomy): Bacteria > Bacillati > Actinomycetota > Actinomycetes > Kitasatosporales > Streptomycetaceae > Streptomyces > Streptomyces sp. NPDC028910. The sequence goes on from NZ_JBVHVF010000006.1 coordinate 30,179, forward strand.
CGTGCGCCGTCTCCGCCGCCACGGTCACCGTCGTACTGGCCGGGGGGTGCACGGCGGCCCCCGGCGGGATCCCGTGGATCGAGGCCCGGATCCCGGCCGCGGCGGACCTCCCTGTCGACCTGGCCTTCCAGCGCGTCGAGGTGAAGGTGGTCGCCCGGCCGGTGCAGCCCCAGGCCGGCTACTTCAACGACGGCGCACTGGACGTGACCAAGGAGTTCCAGCCGTTCGGCGCGGTCGCCAAGCGCGGCGACGCCCTGTACCTGCGCTCCGACGAAGCGTTCGGCAAACCCCTTTCGGCGCTGGAGGTCACGGTCGAGGTGCTGCAGGAGGAGGGCGCGCTGCTCAGCGCCGCGTTCGGCGGCAGCGGGGTCCCCTCGTCCGTGAGCCGCGCCGTCGCGCAAGAGATCGAACGCCTCCAGGAGACCACGCCGCTCGGCACGTCCCACCCCGTCTGGCACACCCTGGAGAAGATCCGGGATCACCTCAGACCGGGCTCCGAACCGAGGGTGCAATGGCAACGGTACGAGGACGACGGCTGGGTCACGATCGCCACGGTGGAGGACGCCTTCAGCGGCTTCAGCGCGACCGGTCTCGGCGGTGTCACCTCGTCTCCGAGCCTGGCTGGCGGCGAACGGGGGCACCTCATCCGGGCCTTCCTCGCGGAGGGCGACTTCGGCTGGACCGACTACCAGGCGGCGGTCGCCGACTTCGCGACCAAGGCGGTGGCCGGCGGTAAACCCACGATGCCGGTGCCGCCGGTCGCTCCGGTCTGCTCCCGGATCTCGCTGCGCTACACCACCGTCGCGGTGCCCGCCGCACGCGTCGAGGTGCTCAACGGCTGGGCGAGGCGGGTGAAACCCGCGGACGAGGAGCCGTTCCGGCCGTTCACCCGCACGGTGTCCGACCGGGGGGACACCGGCATGGTCGCGATCGGACTCGACCTCGCGGAGAGCGCCGCCGGCTCGACCGTCTCGCTCTACCTCGACGTCGACTCCGCGGCGCCCTGCGACAGTACGGAGGACCCGGACGCCCGCTGGGAGTGGTGGGGGGAGGGCCGTTGGCGTCCGCTCGCCGTTGCGGATGGGTCCTCACTGCTGCGGGAATCCGGCCTGCTGCGGTTCCTCGCGCCGTCCGGCCGGCCGAGCGGCTGCCCGGACGCCGACGCCGGGAGCGGCCGCTGGATCCGGATGGTCACCACGACCCCGGAACGGATCGGCGGGCTGCGCGCCGTGGTCCCGGACGCGGTGACCGCGGCGTACGTCAGCACGTCGGCGGTGCCCGGGCTCGACCCGAGCTCCCGCGCGGCCCTGCCCCCCGGCACGATCAAGGGCACGGTCGCCAAGGTCACCGGGGTGAAGAAGGTGACCAATCTCGCCGGCGTCGCGGGCCGGGAGCCGGAGGGCGACGCCGGATACCGCCGCCGGGCCTCGGGGCTCACCCGGCACCGCGGCCGGGCCCTGACCGCCTGGGACTACGAGGAACTCGTCTCGGTGGGCTTCCCCGAGGTGGCGACCGTACGCTGCCTGCCGCACACCGCCACCGACGGCACCCGCCGGCCGGGCTCGGTCGGACTGGTCGTCCTGCCGGACCAGCGCTCACATCCGGCGCCGCGCCCGTCCGTCAGCCTCTCCGGACGGATCGCCGACGCGCTCGCGCCCCGGCTGCCGCTGCACGCCTCCCCCGCCGTGATGTGCCCGCTCTACGTCGCCGCGACGGTCGAGGCCGGCATCACGCTGCGGCCCGGGACCGCCGCGCTGACCGGGCTCCGCGACATCACGGCGGCGCTGGAGAGCTGGCTTCACCCGCTGAACACCTCGCCGGCCCGGTGGGGCGTCAGCCTCTACCGTTCCTCGCTCGTGGCCTTCCTCGACCGTCTCCCCTGGGTCGCCGCGCTCGACTCGCTGGTCCTGCGCGGACCGGACGGCGTACCCGCGCAGTCGCTCCCGGTCGACGCCTGGCGGGGCCTGTACTGCTCGTCCGCACTGCACACCCTCGACGTCCGGGAGCACCTGTGAGTGGGGAAGCGGTCCCGTCCGCGGCGCCGCCCGTCGATCCGCTGACGGTGCGCCCGATCCTGGTACGGCGCCCGGCTGACCCGGACGCGGACTGGACGACGCTGCGCGACCGGATCCTCGCCGCCTGCGGTGCGCCCGCCCCGGGCTGGAGCGACCAGAACCCCGTCGACCCCGGCACCACCTTGGCCGAGGCAGGGGCGTTCGCCCTGGCCGATCTGCACCACCGCACGGCGTCCCGGGTGCCCGCCTGGCCGGTGGAGGTGCCCGCGTGGCTGCCCGAGGAGGAGCGCCACTGGTACGCCACGCTGCCCCAGGGTGAGTTGGCCGAGGCCGCCCCGGCCGACGCCGTCACCCCGACGACCGCCCTCGCCGACCGGCTCGCGGCAGCGGCGCCGGCGGCCGCCGGTGCGGGCAGTACCGCCGCCGTCCTTGAACCGGTGATCCGGCGGTGCGGCTCACCCGACGAGGCCGCCGCGGTCCTCGCCCGGGCCCCCTGGGCGGGGCGGTTCACCGCCGAGCAGGTGCCCGTCGTGATCGCGCTGATGCGGGCCAGGCTGGTCCGCGCGGCGGCCCACGAGCTCTCCGGGCAGGTCGCGGACGCGGTGGAAGAGCAGCGGGGGACGGGCGGCACCGTGGCCGAGCGCGACGCGCGCGCGGCGGCCGCGCTGGGGAAGGTGGTGCCCCTGTGGCCAGAGGAGCTCGTGGCGCTGGTACGCCGGGAGCGTCGCCGCCGCAGTGTCGAGACCGTCCTCGGCAGGCTCTCCGAGGTGGCCGCCGCCACCACGCCCGAGGCGGCGGCCGCCGTGCGCGCCCGGCTGTCGGCGCCGGAGTACGAACTCACCGAGGCCGAGGTCGATGCGGCGATGGCGGGCGCCCGGACGCCGCCGGATACGGTCCCCGAGGACCTGGAGTACGAGGACGGCAGGAGCCGGTTCTGGCCCCCGCATCCGGTGCAGGCCCTGACCTGCGAACCGGTCACCGCCGAGGACTACGCCCGCCGCGCCCGCAGCCACCCCCGGGTGGGCCGGGCATGGGCGGTGGCGGGCAAGCTGCCAGGCGTCGGCTGGGACGGACGCAAGGCCACGGAGGCGGAGAGCCGGGCGGGCACCGTCACCCTCGTGGTCGAGCGGGTCGTCGGCACGGGGCCCGAGGAGCCGTTCCTGCGCGAGGTACTGGCCACCGCGATCGGCTCGGAGGTGATCCAGCCGCACCCGACCTGGCGCGAGGATCTGAACGCGCTCGACCCGCGCCGGGTGATCGGCGACGAGGTGGGCGCCGCGCTCCTGCGGAAGGTCCCGGTCGTCCTGCAAGGGTGGCTGGTCGCCGGGGTGGGTACCGACCGGGAGGCGCTCGTACTCCGTGCCCGGTCCCGGGTGGAGGCCCTTTTCGACGAGGGCCCGGAGTCGCGGCGCCCGGCCGGTCAGGGGCGTTCCGCTTCCGGCGCGGCGGCCGCGGAGCGGATCGACGGGCCGTGGCCGCGGGTGGACCAGCCGCAGGCCGGGTGGACGCCCGGTGACCCGATCCGGTTCTCCGATGTGGTCGAGGCGCTGGCCGACGATCCCGCCGTGCTCGGTGTGGAGGACCTCGCGATCGGGGTGGACGGCGCACCGCCCCTCGACTTCTCGGCGGGCGCGGTCCTGCTGCCGGCCGGCTCGGTGCCCGCCGGGTCGGTGCCCGCCGGGTCGGTGCCCGCCGGGTCGGTGCCGGAACCCGCCGGTGCGGTGGCGGTGCCGGCCGGGGCGGTGCCCGATCCCGAGCTGATCGACGTCCGGTGCCTGCGGGTCCGGCTCGCACTGACAGCGGGGTGCGGCGATGCGTAGCGCCGACTACACGCGCGTTGCCTCGCTGCTGCCGCCCGTCTACCAGGAGGACGCGCTCTCCTTCGCGCAGCTGGACGCCTTCCTCGGTCTCGTGGACGAGCTCAACCACGCCTACCTCGAACGGCTGGAGGATCTCGCCCTCGCGCTCGGCCCGGACGCGGCGCTGCGCTGGCCCGCGGGCCTGCCGCTCGACGCGGGCGCAGACGCACTGATCGCCGCGTACCTGGCGGTGTACGACGAGATCGCCCGGCGGGTGGCGTTCACGTTCCCGGGCAGCTGGCCCGCGGACGAGCGCGGCGTGGGCCTGCGGCGGGCGTTCCTCGCCCGGTCGGCCCGGATGTGGCGCCGCCGCGGCACTCCCCGCGGCTTCCTCGACTGGTTCTGCCTGGCCTTCGGGATCGCCGCCGCCGACCGGCCCTATCTGCTGGAGCACTTCAAGGTGCCGGGGCCGCGGATCGCCGAACCCGGGCTCACCGGGACCCTGTTCGTGCCGACCACGACCCGATTCGAGGACCACCACCAACAGGCCGAGGCGATCAGCTTCGTCCAGCGCTACGCCCCGGCACACGTGGCGCTGCGGGTCTGCTGGACCAAGCCGGGATTCGTCCCGCCGCAGCCGCCGGAGCCCCCGGTGCCGGGAGCGGGCAGTGACCTCACGCCGGCCGAACGGGCCGCGTTCGAGACCGGGATCGACCAGTACCGCAACGATCTGCGCGCCCTGCTGTGCTCGATCACCTCCTTCGTCGACCACTCCCACGGCATCCGGATCTGGGAGTGCGTGGACGAGGGCCGCACCATCGACCGTCTCGACGTCGGGCGCCTGCCCGACGAGGAATGACCCGAGGAGCGTCACGTGGAGACCAGTTACCCCGTGTTCGAGGGCGGACAGACCCTCACCGCGGACGACCTCAACCGGCTCGGCTCCTTCCACCGCGATCGCGAGCGCCTGCTCGGTCTCCTCGTCGGCTTCGGGGTCAACGCGGGGCTCACCGGGGCGGTCCAGGGGGACGTCCTGACCATCGCGCCGGGTCTGGGCGTCGACCACGCCGGGGAACCACTCCTGGTCGGGGCCCCCACCACGATCCCGCTGCCGCCCACCGCCTCCGCGGAGGTGTTCCCGTTCGTCGACCCGGCACAGGGCGGCTTCAGCATCGTGCTGCAGGGCACCGACACGCCCTCGGAGGATCCGGACTGCGACGATCCGGACTGCGCCGGACACGCCGTACAGCACACCCGGGGCACGGTGCTCCACATCGTCGCCGGCCGGATCACCGGGCCCCGCTTCGACTTCGGACAGGAACCGCTGCTCGCTGTCAATCCGCTGACGCTCGACGCGACCCCCACGGCGTACGCGACGCTGCGCGAGGCGATCGCCACCCGGCTGACGAATTCCGGTGGCTCCCCGCTGATCTCCCCGGCCGCGATCACCGCGCTGCGCGCCACCTCGCTGGAGACGGGCGACCTGCCGGGGGCGCGCGGCTACAAGGCGGGCTTCCTCGACCAGGTGCTGTTCGCGACCCTGGACCTGCTGCGGATCTCGCGGCTGCTGGCACTGGAGACCGACCGCAGCGCGGTGACCCGGCCCGGTCTCGTCCTCGGCTGGCTGAACCTCGTGGGCACGCGGTGGGAGTGGGACTGCGAGTTCCGGCATGCCTGGGAGCCGCCCACCGGTCTCGTCCGCTCCCTGCTCGGCGGCGGGTGCGGCGATCCGGCGAAGCGGTACCGGGACACGATCGAGGCACTGATCGCCACCTACGCCCCACCGAACCCGCCGCCGGCGACGGGCGGTGGCGGCGGCACCGGGCCGATCGTCATCCATCCGGGGGACATCCACTACTGCCCGGACGGGAAGTGCGTGACCTACTACCCGCCGAAGGTCATCCCGGAGGTCTGGCCGCCGGACATCTACGTCAGGCCGATCGATCTCGTGTGGGAACCGCCGGACTACCCCGAGCGGTTCGAGGAAATCGTCAAGGACGTATACCGGCAGGAGACGTTCGCGTTCTTCGGCGACGGCATGATCGACCAGACGTTGATGCTGGGCCGCCCGGCCCAGACCGTCAAGCCGATCCTGGAGACGCGGCTCACCGAGCTCTCCGGATCGGCCAACGTGGTGATCGCGACGCAGACCGAGGCCCAGGCGCTGGCCGGGTTCGAGGCCGCCGGCAACCTCAACCTCGCCGACACCGCGGTGCTGGTCACCAACAACCAGGGCACCGTGGTGGCGACCGGGCGGATCCCCGCCGCGCACAGCGCCCGGGAGATCGGCACCCAACTGCCCGCGGCAGCCGCGAAGGCCGACCAGGCGATCGCGATGTCCACCGAGCAGGACGCGGCGATCGGCACGCTCCGGACGACGGTGACGGAGTTCTCCGGGAAGATCGAGGACTTCACCGCCTTCACCGAGACCGCGACCCAGAAGTTCGCCACGCTGGACGGCCGGCTCGCCGGGCTGGGTAAGGCCCAGGAAACGCTCACCCCGCTGGTGAACACGTTCCATACCCGGCTGGGCGAGGTCGAGGGCCTGACGAAGAACCTCCAGGGGGCGGTGACGACCCTCAATGCGGTGGCCGCGAAAGGCGGCGGTCCGGCGTTCACGGGCCGGGTCGGCGCCGACGCCGGGCGCGGTCTGGTCAATTTCGCCGGCCTCATCACCGAGGGCCTCACGGCGCTGGTCAACTCCGACAACGAGCGGACCCTCGGCCGTGCCCTCAAGGACGCCAAGCAGGCCGCCGTCGCCCTTGACGTGGTGACGGCCACCGGCGGCGAGGCCGAGATCGGCACGGCGGCCGTCGCCCTGCTGGGCACGATGCGGACGGCGGTCAAGGCCTCCGGGATCGCACCCGAGCAGGCGCGGGCGATCGACGCCCAGTTCCAGGTGGTCAAGGGACTGCTGGGATGACCGACATCGTCGTCGACCGGCTCAGCATCCGCGGCCCGGCCGGACGCCGCCTCGCGGGGATCGCCGCGCGGTCCCTGCCGGCTGCCCTGGAGGAGGCCCTCGGCGATCTGGAGGACGCCGAACTCGGCCGGCTGCACGTGCGGATCGAACTCGACGTCACCGGCTACGACGAACGGACTCTGGCCGTGCTCTGGGCGGACGCGGTGCGCCGCAGCGCCCTCGAAGCGGGGGCCAGGATCGCCGTACGCCAGGAGACCCGACGGGAGGCGGGGCAGCACGCCGCGCCGGCCGGCCCGGGCCTCCCCGGGCAGCCCGTGCGCCCCCTGCCCTCCCGGGCGGGCGGGCACGGGGGCGCCGCCACGGGCCGCGACGCACGCGTCGAGGAGGTGGTCTCCGCCGCCCTGGCCTGGCTCGGCGCGGGGGCGCCGCCGTCCGACGTGCCCGTCGCGGTGCTGGGGGCCGCCGAACCCGACGTGGCGCGGGCGGTCTGGGAAGGGCTGGGCCCCTCGGCGGGCAGGTCGCTGGTCGCACGCCTCCACGGGCTGCGCCGCCCCGGTGGCCGGGCGCCGGCCCGGCCCTCGGTAGCGCCCGGCGCCGCCGGTGTCCCGCGTCAGGCCGGCGCCCCGGATCGGAAGACGGGGCCGGGCGAGGCGGTCGCCGGCCGGTCGGCGGCTCCCCCAAACGGCCGGCCGGGCCCGGAGGCCACCGCATCGGCCTGGGCCGCGTCGCTGGCCCGGTCCGCTTCGCCGCTGCGCGAGCTCTCGTACCTCGCGTCGGCGCCGGGCGCCACGGTCGACCTGCGCCATGTGACCCGGGTGGCCGGCCTGTTGCTGCTCTACCCGTGGCTGCGCGACCTGTGCCGCGAGACACTCACCGGCGACCCGGGCCTCGCTGCCGCGGCCATCGACGCGGAGGGCACCGACCCGGTCGCCGTCGGCCTGCGACGGCGGGTGCTGGCCCGGCTCGCCGACCCGGGCGACCCGGCCCTGGCCGACGATCCGCTGGTCCTTTTGCTCGCCGGGGCCCCGGTGGCCGGCGTACCGCTCCCGCTCGACGCGGACGAGGCCCCGCCCGCGGCGACGGACGAGGGTGCCGAGCGGGTGCTGCGTGGTTTCGCGGCGCTGTTGCCCGGGTTCGGCGCCTCCAGCCCGGAGTTCGTACGCTCCGCATGGCTGCGCCGCGACGGCCTGATCGAGGGCGACGGCCCGATGGTCCGGATCGCCGCGCGGACGCTGCCGCTCGACATCGTCCTTCCCGCCCTGCCCTACCCGCTGGGCCTGGTCCGGCTGCCGTGGACGCCGCCGATGTCCCTGGCGTGGCAGCGGTGAGGGCCGTCCTCGAACTGCGCACCGCGCTGGAGGCACTGGAGGCGCTGATCGCCGTCCGGCTGGAGGAACGCCGTACCGACCCGGCCGACCGGCCGCTCCAGATCGCCGTGGACGACCCACTGCCGCCGCTGGACGGCTACGGCCGTGACGGGCCGCTGGCCACCGCGGTCGCGCGGGCCGGGCTCAGCGCTCCCGAGGCGCTGGTGCTGCTGGCGGCGCTGGCCCCGCACGTGGACGAGAAGTTCGACGTGCTGTTCGGGCGGCTCACCGACCGGCCGGGAGCGGCGGGCCTGACCGGCGAGGTGGCCCGCACCCTGATGGCGCGCAGCTTCGCCGGGCGCCTGCACGCGACCGCGCTGCTCGGGCCGACCGCGCCACTTCGGGCCTCGGGCCTGCTCGTCCTGGAGCCCCCCGGTGATCTCTCGGGCCGGCTCGTGCTCGATCCAGAGCTGCGGGCCTGGCTGCTCGGCCTGCCCGCGGCGGGCTCGTCGCTGCCCGCGGGCTCTCCTGCCCGGCCGCTGCACACCGTGCACACCCTCGACGACGTCGTCCTTCCCGGGGCGGCGCGGCGGCGCGTCGCCGAGCTGGTGGACCGGATCGCCTTCCGTGACCTGGTCGTCGACGACTGGGGTTTCGGCGCGCACCACGACAACGTCTCGGGGCTGATCGTGCTCTTCCACGGCCCGCCGGGCACCGGCAAGACGATGACGGCCGCGGCGCTGGCGCGCACCTGCGAGCTGCCCGCCTACCTGATCGACCTGTCCGCCCTCGTCTCGAAGTACATCGGAGAGACCGAGAAGCACCTGGCGTCGGTGTTCGACCGGGCCTCGCGGGAGCGTTGCGTGCTGGTCTTCGACGAGGCCGACGCGGTGTTCGGCAAGCGCACCGAGGTGTCGGACGCGCACGACCGCTACGCCAATCAGGAGGTCTCGTACCTGTTGTCCCGGGTGGAACGGCACCCAGGTGTCGTGGTGCTGACGACCAATCTGCTGGCCAACATCGATGAGGCCTTCCTGCGCAGGATTCACGTGACCGTCGAGTTCCCCAACCCGGGGCCGGCGGAGCGGTCCCGGCTGTGGCGCAGCGTGCTGCCCCGGCAGCTCCCGGTGGATGAGGCGGTCGACCTCGACGGGCTCGCCCGCGGGTACGACCTGACCGGGGCGCAGATCCGCGACGCGAGCCTGGACGCCGCGTACCGCGCGGCCGCCGATGGGCGGCGGGTCGGCGAGCAGCACCTCCTCGCGGGGATCCGGCGGCAGTACGAGAAGTCAGGGCGGACGGCGCCGCGATGACCCCGCCCACCGCGGCCCGCACGTCGGCGGCCGGGCCGGATGCCGACGCCCGGCACGGTCCGACGACCAGCACCGCGCCGAGCACGGCGACCGGCACGGCGACGAGCACGGCGCAGCCGTGGGAGGCCGCTTCGGCAGCCGCGGCCACGCCGCTGGACCGGGTGCCGGTGGCCGCGGCCGGGGAGCGCGTCGACCTGACGGGCAGGCGCGCGGGCGGCCTGACGGCCCGCCACGCCGAGTGGTCGGTGGCCGGTGGCCGCGTACTGCTCACCGGCGCCGCGCCGTTCGTCGCCCTCTCGGGCCGGGCCGGGGTGCGCTCCGACGGGAGCTTCGACGGCACGGTGGAGATGCGGGCCGCCGTACGGCTGCTCGGGCTCGACGTCGCGGATGCCGAGTGGACGGTGGCGGGCTGGGCGGGCGAGCCCCTCGCGGCACCCGCGGTCACCCTGCGCGGGACCACCCTGAGCATCGACCTGAGCCCGGTCGGCGCCGATGTCGTGACGCGCGCCGGCCCCGCCCTGCCCGTGGCCCGCGAGGGCGCGACGCTCACCGTGGATCTCCCGGCCGGGACGCTGCCACCAGGGCTCCCGGTCGAGCCCCGGATCGTGGAGCTGTTCCGGGGGATCCGCGGATGGGACCTCTCCGGCGTCCGGGTCCACCCCGACGCGCCGGTTGAGGGAGCTCCGGCGTTCGTGACACGGCAGGACCTGTTCTTCGCACCCGGCGCGTACGGCGTCGACAGCCCCGCGACGGTGGCCCTGCTCGACGCCGCGTTCCGCGCGGCCCTGGCCGGTGTGCTGGGCCCGGTGGAACCGACCCCGCCCGCGCCGCCGCCCCAGCCCGCCGGACCGGAGTCCGCTCCGGCCGCCGCCACCTCCCTGGTCCCGGCAAACGTGCCGGCAAACGTGCCGGCGGGCGGGTCGGCGGGCGGCCCGGCCCCGGCCGGTCCGGAGCCGACTGCCGTGCCGGCCCCGCCCGCTGAGGAGGAGTCCGCCGGGGGGGCTCCGGCCGAGCCCACGCCGGAGTACGAGGAGGAGTCCGGCGCGGCGGGGGCTCCCCCGGCACCGGTAGAGCTGCTGATGCCGCCCGCCCCCAGTGCCCTCGGGCCCGCGGCCCGCGCGCGCGGTGACGCGGTCGGAGCGGGTGCGGGAGCCGCGGCGCGGGCCGCACGCGATCTGCCGCCCGCCGGCGCGACGGTCGACGCGGCACGCGGAGCAGTGACCGAGCCGGCCGGCGAAACCGCCGCCCGCGCCCAGCAGGAGCTGGCCGCCGAGCTGGGCGCGCAGCCGGCACCCAGCCCGGAGATCGTCGAGCTGTGCGAGCGGATCCGGACCGCGATCCGGGAGCACCGGCCCGTCGACGAGGACGAGTTGCTGCGCAGCGATCCGACCCGGGAGGCCGCGGCCGCCGGGGCGACGGTCTCCGGCTCCGTCGACACGCAGGTGCGGCAGGCCGGGTCCGCGTACGAGGGCATGGGCAGCCCGCCGGCCGGGACGCCCGCGCTGACGCCGCAGCCGATCACCCCGCCGCCGACTGCCTCGCCGGGTATGGGAGCGGACGCGGCGGGCGCCGCGCCCGACCCGATTCCGGCGGAGAACCTCTCGCTCGACGCCGATGTCGCGGCCACCGACGCACGGATCGCCGAGTCCGGCGTGGACACCCTGGTCACCCGGGAGATTCCCACCGAGCCGTTCTCCGCCGTGCGCGAAGGCCGCGGTGAGCTGGGCGAGATGGCGCAGACCACCCCCCAGCAGCTCGCGGCGCAGCAGGCCGAGGCGATCGCCTCCGCCCAGGCCGACATGGCCTCGCTGCAGGCACAGGCCACGCAGGCGCTGCGTACCGCTCGCGCCACGACGGTGAAGTCGGTCGGTACCGGTCAGGGCGCGGCGGTGACCACCGAGCAGGAGACCCGGGAGGCGGTCTCCCGGCGCGCCCAGGCGATCTTCGACGCCGCGCAGACCCGGGTCGGCGGCCTTCTCGACCCTCTGTCCCGCACCGCCATGGCCCGTTGGGAGACCGGGCTGGCGCGTGTCTCGCGGGAGTTCCACGACTCCCTCGACCGGGTGCAGCGGTGGATCGACGACCGGCACTCGGGGGTCGGCGGCCTGGTCGTCGGGATCGGCGACGCCGTGTTCGGCCTGCCGGACTGGGTCACCGCGGAGTACGACCGCGCCGAGCGCGCGTTCGGCGACGGCGTGTGCGATCTGCTGCTGAGCATCTCCACCGAGGTCAACGGCGTACTGGCGGCCGCGCAGGCGGTCATCCAGCAGGCCCGGGACGACATCGACGCCGCGTTCACGGCGATGGAGGGCGAGTTCCCGGAGTTCGTCGCGCAGGAACGGGCCCGGTTCGGCGGAATGCTGGACGGGCTGACCGAGCGGGTGAGCGCAGCTCGGACGAGCTTCGTGGAGGACCTCTCCCGGCGCGCCACGCAGGCGGTCGCCGAGGCGCAGACGGCGGTCGAGGAGCGCCGGGAGGCGGCCCGCGGGGTGCTCGGGCGGATCGTCGCCGCGATCGAGGCGTTCATCGACGATCCGGTACGGGCCATCATCAACGGCCTGCTCACCCTGGTCGGCATCCCGCCCGGCGCGTTCTGGGCGCTCGTCGCCCGCATCCAGCAGGTCGTCTCGGACATCGCCGACGATCCGGAGAACTTCGTCAACAACCTGGTCGCCGGGGTCAAGCAGGGCTTCGAGCAGTTCTTCGAGCATTTCGGCAGCCACGTGCTGAACGGCTTCTGGGACTGGCTGTTCTCCGGCTTGCAGACCCCGATCCCGATGCCGACCGATTTCTCGGCGCGGGCCCTGTTCTCCTTCGCGCTGCAGCTGATGGGGATCACCTGGCCCCGGGTCCGGGAGATCCTCGTCCGGCACATCGGCGCCCAGAACGTCGAGATCATCGAGGCCGCCTGGCAGTTGATCTCCGTGCTCATCGAGCGCGGCCCGGGCGGCCTGGTCGAGATGGTCAAGGAGCGGCTCAGCCCTGAGGTGCTGGTACAGACGATCCTCGAGGCCGCCGTCGAGTACCTGGTCGAGACGCTGATCCAGCAGGTCGTCGTACGGGTGGTCGCGTTGCTCAACCCGGTCGGCGCGGTCGCGCAGGCCATCGACCTGATCTACCAGGTGTGCTCGTGGATCTTCCGCAACGCGGCCCGGATCTTCCGCTTCGTCGAGGCGGTGGTGAACGGTATGGCGGACGTCGTCGCCGGCAACATCACCGGCCTCGCCAACGCGGTCGAGCGGGCGCTGGCCTCGCTGATCCCACCGGTGATCGACTTCCTGGCCGGGCTGCTGCACCTGGGTGACCTGCCCGACGAGGTCGCCGAGGTGATCGGCGCCCTGCAGGCCCGTGTCTTCGAGGTGATGGAGCTGGTCATCGGGGAGCTCGCCGAACGCGGGCGGGCCCTCATGCGCACCCTGGGCCGGGGTGGCGACGGCGAGGAGGCCGAAGGGCGCGAGGACACCGAGCTGGGCACGACGGTGCGGTTCGCCGCGGCCGGGCACCCGCACCGGGTCTGGGTGGCGACCGCGGGGGGCGACGCCACGGTGATGGTCGCCTCGACACCGCAGTCGGTGTCCGAAGCGCTCGCCGGCTGGCGGGCCGACCTCGCCGCCGGCAAGCCCGCCGCGCCCGAGGCACACGCGCAAGCCACGGCTCTGATCGGGGAGGCGGAGGCCGTCGCGGACGACACGAACGCAGAGGGCGATCGCATCGCCGCGGAGTTCCTGGCCGCCGCGGCGAACCCCCAGGACGAGATCCGGCCGCCGTCCGACGACGCCGTGGAGAACCGCGAGCGCGCCCTCGCCGGGCTGTTGCACCGGCTGTTCGAGCTGATGGAGCAGAAGGACCCCGAGGAGTACGTCCAGGACATCGCCACGCACCTGCCCCGGCACGGAGCCCGCTACGCGGGGACCGTACGGGACCAGTGGCTGCCGCGGATCCGGCGGGTGCAGCGAACTCCCCCGGGCGGCCCGGGCGGTGCGCAGGTGTGGCCGGACACGGTCCTCGCGGGCACGGCCACCAGCGGGCTCGACCAGCTCGCGCAGGACTCGACGCACCGGATGCTGCTGCCGTGGTTCCTCGTCGGCAGCCAGTCGAACCCGCGGCAGGCCTCGGGCGGCCCGTTCTCTGCGCAGGCCCTGCAAACGGACAGCCCCGACCCGCCGCACTCCGTACGGACCATGTTCGTCACCGCCCTGGGCACCGACGCGGCGCGCAGCCTGCGCGACGCCGGACTCGCCGAGGTTTCCGAGGAGGAGAACGCCGCGCTCCGCGCCGTCATCGGGCAGATCCAGTTTTCGATGAGCGGCGGGCGCTGGGGCACGTTCGAGCCGTGGCCGGTCGACGAGGTGAACCCCATGGTCAGGGCGGCGGTGACGGCCGCGGGCGGCATCATCCAGTTCCTGCGGAACATGGTCCGCGGGTCGTCCGGTGGGCTCACCTGGGCGCAGCTTGCCGCGCTCTGGACTACCAGCCCCGAGACCAAGAACTGGGTCAAGGCCCGATTCCGGGGCGAGGCTCCCGGCGCACACGAGTGGATTCCCACCGGGTTCATCCCGCAGGTGATCGAGACCGCGATGGCGGTCTTCGCGCAGGGGGACGTGGACAACGCGCTGCGCTGGATCACCGCGCACACCAGCTTGCGTTCCCCGACGAACTACGTGCTGCACAAGCTCACCATCACCCGCACGCGCGCTCCCCGCGGAGTGTCCGCCCGCGAGAGCACGATCACGTCGGTCACTCCCTCGGGTCACGTGGGCGCCTTCCGGGTACCCGACCCTGACGACCCCACCCGAACCGTGACGACCGGAACCATCGGAACCGAGCAGTTCCATGACTGGCTGCGGGCCGAGTTCACCGCCAACAACGGCCTCGGCCCGGTCGGCTACATCTCGTACCTGCAGCAGCGACTGCCGGTACACGTCTGGGACGGAAGCATCGCCGACGTGCCGGAGGACGCGCTCGACCGGCCTGTCGGGATGCTCTACCGGGTGGCCCCCGGCGTGGACGTCGCTCTCACCCTGAACCAGTTGGCCTTGCGACAGAGACTCAACTGGCAACGAATCCAGCAACAGTTCGCGGCCGCCCTCGCGGCGACGTCCGCATGAACGCACCGGAGGATCCATGGACGAGGCGCTGCGCTCGGCGATCGCCGATCTGACCGCGATCGGCGAGCTGTCGGCGGATACGGAGCCGGGCGAGGTGGTCGACCTCGTCGTCCGGCACGCGCGGGGCCTGGCCGGCATCGAGGAGTTCACGGCCCTGCGGACCCTGTCGCTCATCGGCTGCGATCTCGACGACTGGTCCGGACTCTCGACTCTACGCAAGCTCGAGGTGATCGCCGTCGAGTACTCCACGCTGTCCGACCTGACCTGGGTGCACGGACTGCCACTGACCGTGGTCTCCCTCCGCTGCAACCGGATCACCGACCCAGGGCCGCTGCCCGGCATCGCGTCGCTGCAAACGGCCGATCTGCGGGGCAACCCGCTGCACCTCTCGGCGTACGCCTGGGCGTCCGCCGCGCCGGCGGTCCGGGTGGACGACGAGGAGACCTGGCAGCTGTGCACGGGCCTGCATGCGGCCGGCTTGCCAGCGGTGGTCTACCGCGACGATCGAGGGTTGCGCGCGGCATGGACCGGGCTGGGGAGGTCGAGGGCGCCGGAGGCGGGGCACCCCATGGTCACGGCCGGGCAGGTGACCTGCGCGATCGAGACCGGGAACGTGGACGGGCTTTTTGCCGAAGGCACCCGATGAACGCGGTTCCCGACGAAGGCGGTCAGCGGAAGCCCGGCTACGGGCCGGGTGTGTCGTGGCTGGCCGAGCGGACCGGACGGCCTCCCACCGAGCTGCTCGCCGACCCGGCCGGGCTCGTCGCGGCAGTTGCCTCCGCGACGCGCGCGTGCCTCGAGATCGCGGCGGGTGTCGTCTCCGACGATCCCGCCGTCCGCGCGGACGCCGAGCGGCGCCGAGTCCGGCTGCTCGCCCGGTTCGACGGGGCGACCACGCCGAGCGAGACCTTCGCCGCTCAGGTGGCCGCCGAGCTCCGCGCCGCGACCGCGCGCGTGCGTGACGCGGGCTCAGCCCAGGACGGACCGCCGGACCGAGGCGACCAGCGCTGAGGTCTCGGCCGAGGGTCTCATGCCGAGCTCCCGGCGCAGGACGGCGCGGCAACGCTGGTACGCCTGCTCGGCCAGCCCTGCGTTCCCCTCGGCCACATGCACCTTGATCACCGCCCGGTGGGCGCTCTCACGCAGCTCGTCCCCACGGCGCGCGGCGATCGCCGCTTCCATCGCCAGCCCGTACGCTCCCTCGACCGCGAGCCGTTCCGCCAACGCCTCCAGAACGTGCAGGCGCAACTGGAGCAGCCGCTCGCGATCGACGACGAGCCAGTCGTCCTCCCAGTCCGGCAGCAGTTCGCCATCCAACCCGAGCAGCTCGATCGGGTCACGGCCCGGACCGGATCCGGAAAGGGTCGCGTGGGCTATGGTCGTCATCCGTTGCGCGTCGACTTGGACCTCAGGGCTCAGCCAGAGCGCGCGCGGCTCACTGAGCACCAGCCCGGGAAGGGTGCGGTTCGCCCGCCAGACAGCAGTGCGCAGGTTACCGAGGGCTTGCCCTTCACTCTGGTCGGGCCACAACGCACCGGCCAGCCGGCTCCGGCCGGACCGCCCGCGAAGGGCAAGGAACGCTACGATGCGCTGGACCGTGCCCGGTAGCCGGACATCCCCCTGGACCCCGGCCAGCCGGAACATGCCGAGCAATGTGAGCCGAAAGGCGCTCAGATCCGTCTCAGGCACTATGCAGACCCCTCCGCCGCCGGGCACCCGTTAAGAGGAGTCCGTCGCGGCCTAGACAATGTGCATGTGCACGAGTTTGCGGTGTGACCCTTCGACCCGCGGCTCCACCCGGTAAGCCGGTGGCAGGAGCAGGTGAACAACTCCCCGGACCCAGCACACCACGACTCGTCCGTCCAGCATCGAACACGAACAGTAAACGAACGACCACCAGCTGACGTAACGGAAGTATCAGGGCCGTGGCCGTTGGGGTCCAGGCTCATGGCGAAGCACGATTCGGACCGTTCTCGGAACGTCCCGCCCGCACCGGCGGCCGGCAGCCCGCCGCGGTCAGCTCGACCGTTCACGCTCCGTGCATGGCCTCCGCCACGGAATCCGGAGACAGTCGAGAAGCACGCGGCCCATCCACTGTTGACGCGCACAGGACTATCGACCATGATCCACTTCGGCCTCCACGAGCGGGGCGAAGACGAGTTCTCATAGGAGGTTCCACCACCCATGAAGCGTGTTCTCGCGAAGATGGCGACGGTATCGGCCGCCGCCATGACGATGGCTCTCATACCGCTGTCGGGAACCTCTTACGCGGCCGGCTGCACCGGCGCCGGCTGTGACAACCTCGGCCCCGTGTCCCAGGGCTGCGACACCGACGCCGTCACCAAGCAGACCGCCTACGCCGACGGCAGCCTCAAGGCCGAGCTGCGCTGGTCGCCCAAGTGTCAGGCGGCCTGGGTCCGCGTCACCGATCCCGCCGGCCCCAACAACTGGTGGGACAAGTACGGCTACATCGAGAAGCACGACGGATACGCCGGCCCGCTCGTGCGCAGCCTCTCGGTCAAGTTCCCCGACCCGGGCACGGACTGGTCCAACATGCTGGGCGGCAGCGGCTACTACTACCGCGTCTGCATCAAGGACACCGGCACGGGCAAGATCGACTGCAGCGGCTACTGGTAGGCCAGGCCCCTGGCCAAGGAAACGAGGTCACAGCCCCTCCGGGCTGTGACCTCGTCCTGCGTTCCACCTCTGCCCCCGGCCGTCTGCGACCGCCACAGCTGGTCTCAGCGGTCGCCGCGCGCACCGCGTACCGTCTGTGAAGGGGTCTCGCCGTAGGCGTCGCGGTAATGGCCGGTGAACCGGCCCAGATGGGTGAACCCCCAGCGCAGGGCCACGTCGGTGACGGTCTCGCAGGCGTCGCCGTCCGCTACGGCGAGAAGGTCACGGCGCGCGAGATCCAGGCGCACACCGCGCAGGTAGGCCAGCGGGGTCTTGGCGAGGTGGGTACGGAAGCCCTCCCTCAGGCTGCGCACGCTCACCTGGGCGGCCGACGCCATCTCGGCCACCGATACGGGTTCGTGGGCGTTTTCGGCGCAGAAGCGCGCCGCGCGGCGTACCGCGCTGGGCAGGGCGGCGGGGCCGCCGCCCGCCACCGTATCGCTGAGCCCGTGGGGCTGGGCGTCCAGCAGGGCGTCCACCAGGAGGCGCTCGAAGTTCCGTACCGCCAGGGGTGATCGGGCGGCCAGGCCGGAGTCGGCGAACGCGGCGAACTGCTCCACGAGACTCAGCCAGACCCTCACCGCGTCCGTGCGGTCGTCGAGGACGGGGACGAAGTCCAAGGGCCGCTCGGGCAGGTCACCGAGCCGTACGGCAAGGGCCTGGTCGAGTACGGGGCGCGGAATGATCAGGATCCGGTTCACGCTCTCCCGGTTCCAGCGCATCGACAGCCTCTGTCCCGGTCCCGCGATGCTGAGCGGGGAGGAGAGCGTTCTGCCGTTCACTGTGACCGCGCCGTGGCCGCTGAGCGGGATGTGGATGTTGTAGAAGTCCAGTGGCGCCCCGGGCGCGACATCGACCTCAGCGCCGTAGCCGAGTTCGTACAGCCCGAGCTCCCCTTCATGCGCACAGCGGAAGCGGCCGTCGAGCCGGTGGTCGTCCAGGACCGACATCCGGTTCGGCGCGAACCGTGTGCTGATCAGGTCGTGCAGCTCCTCGACGTCGTTCCCCCGGAAGAGCAGGCCCGGCTCTGCCTCGTCCAAGCTGACTGCCCTGATGTCAGACATGGCCTCACCGTCTGCTGATCCCGGATGGAGTTCGGAATCTACCTGTCCGGTTGTCCGAGCACCAACCGTCGCCGGGCCGATACCCACGAGGGCCTCTCCTGACTATCCAGAATGGTGTCCACTATTCCGCCAAGAGTGGATAGTCGCAGGGCTCGGGCCGGGCGAAGCTGTGGTCTGCCCGAACGCTCGAACCCCCTCCGAGATCACCAGCCGGCACGAAGACGGCTGTTGGACCGTGTCCGACTCGGATGATCAAGGCACAGTTCAGATTCGCTTCATGCGGCTGTCACGAGTGGAGCTCAGTGACAGGGAGATGGGTCGGCGCACCTGGCGCTTTCTGCGCGTGTGTGTCCGGGTCCCTCCGGCCGTGTGCGCGTCATTCTCCGGATCACTCCACACCCGTTGACGGCCGCTGCCCGGCGTCCTGAGAACAATGGAGATGGATCCAGACAGTGAAGAACCCACTCTCCGCGCCCAGAAGCGCGGGCCCGCACCAACTCGTCCGGGGGGCGATGGCCGTCTCCGTGACGGCCTGCCTGTTCACCGTGGCGTCAGGAGTCACGCCTCTGGTTTCGTCCGCGGCGGCCGCGGCCTGTTCCGGCACGGAGTCCGACTTCAACGGTGACGGCGTCCGTGACATCGCCATCGCGGACCCCGAGGCGACCGTCAACGGCGCGGCCAAAGCCGGAGTCGTCCACATCGTCTACGGCGGCGGCAAGGGCGTGCTCGACCTGACCCAGGAGGCCTCCAACTCGGGGGCCTCCGAGGCCGGCGACCAGTACGGCTTCGCCCTCGCCTCCTATGACGCCGACCTCGACGGCTGCAGCGATCTCGCGATCGGCTCCCCCTACGAAGACCTCGGAACCACCGTCGACAGCGGCCGGGTCCTGGTCGTCTACGGCTCCCCGAGCGGGCTCGGCGCGGTCAAGGCGCCCAAGGAGCACCGCCAGGGCAGTGGTTACTCGCTGGGCGGTTCCCTGGAGGCCGGTGACTGGACCGGCTACGCGGTGGCCGCCGGCAAGACCTCGGCCGGAACGCCGTACCTGCTCGTCGGGAACCCCGGGGAGGCGATCGGCACCCGCGCCCAGGCCGGCAGCTTCTTCTACATCCACGGCACGGCCCAGACCGTCGCGGGCGTTCATCAGGACACCGATACGGCCGGAGCCGTTCCCGGTGAGGCGGAGGCCGACGACCGTTACGGCGCGTCCCTGGCCGCTTCGCCGACCCATTTCGCCGTCGGTACTCCGGGCGAAGCCATCGGTACCAAGGTGCAGGCGGGTGGCGTGGGCGTCTTCAGCCACACGCTGGTGTCCGGATCGCCCAAGCCGCTCACCGGCGTCGACCAGGACAGTGCGGACATCCAGGGAGCGTCGGAGACCGGGGATCTCTTCGGCACGTCGATCGCCATGGTCCCGTACCGGCCCTCTTTCGGCGCGACGGTGACCAACGAATCCCTGCTGGTGGTCGGCATCCCCGGCGAGGACCTCTCGACGACCGTCGACGCGGGTGCCATCCAGGTCTTCCGGGTCGCCGCCACCGGGGCCGTCACGGAGACGGCCTGGGCCGACCAGGACACGGCCGGTGTAGGGGGTGCGGCCGAGGCGGGCGACTACTTCGGTCAGCGCGTCGTCGCGGTCAACACCTCACCCAACACCGTGAGTACGGCGAACACCACCCGGGTCGCGGTCGGTGTACCCGGCGAGGACAGCACGGACGAGTTCCGGGACCGGGGCCTCGTGCAGATCCTCCCGCTCATCGGGGAGCCCGGCTCCAACGACACCTACCTCCAGCCCGGCGACGGCATCCCCTCGCCGGCGGCCCCCCGGCAGTTCGCCGGGCTGAGCCTTGCCGCCTCCCAGTCGGCCCTCTACGTCGGTATGCCGTTCGGCCCGGTGGAGGGACGCGCGGTCTACGGCTTCCCCTGGTCCGTGGAATCCCGAGCCCCCACCCAGACCTGGAAGCCCGGTGAAGGCGGCCTCCCGGCCACCGGCACCGCCTTCGGCGCGACGGTCCGATGACCGCGATGAACGACATGGAGAGTGGACGCGTGTCCAGACACATCCGGCGCGGCGTGGTGCTGCGCGCCTCGATCGCGGCCGTGGCGGCGGGCGCCGTACTGGCGACCGGGATCGCCGGACCGCAGCCGCGGTCCGGCGACGAGGCGGACCAGGCGCCCGTCGCCTCGACCGAGCCCGTACAGACCGAGGAGCAGGCGCTCACCGCCGCCAAGAAGAGCGGCAAGAGCGTCGAGGTAATCGGCAAGCGGACCGACCAGCGCGAGGTCTTCGCGGCGCCGGACGGAACCTTCACGGCCCGCGAGTACACCGAGCCGATCCGCACCGTCCAGGCGGGCAAGTGGGTCGACATCGACAAGAACCTGGTCAAGAACGCGGACGGCAGCTGGAGGCCCAAGGCGGCCACCGTCGGGCTGACGTTCTCCAAGGGCGAGGCCGGCAAGCCGTTCGTCTCCATGCGGCGCGCCAACCGTGAGATGGCACTGGTCTGGCCCTACGGGAAGCTGCCCGAGCCCGTGGTCGAAGGTGACACGGCGACGTACGCCGAGGCGCTGCCCGGCGTGGACCTCAAGGTGCGCGCGGAAGCGAACGGCTTCGGTCATCTGCTGATCGTCAAGACCCCGCAGGCGGCCGCCAATCCCCAGCTGGCCCGCCTCGACCTCGGTCTCAAGACCGAGGGCCTCGCCCTGAAGGAGGACGCCACCGGCGCCGTGACCGCCGAGGACAGCGCGGTGGGCGGCATCGTCTTCCAAGCCGGTCAGCCGACCATGTGGGACTCCGCCGCGGTCAAGGAGGCCTCGGCCCGCAAGCAGGGCCCGAAGGCGGTGGCCAAGGCTCTGTCCGCGGCGACGGCCGGCGCTCCGGCCGCACCGCAGACCGCTCCGGAGGCCGCGCTCCAGGGCCCGGGCGGTGGCGGCAAGACCGCCGCCCTCGGCATCGAGGTGGCCAAGGACCGTCTGACCCTGGTCCCCGACCAGAAGCTGCTCAAGAGCCCGGACACGGTCTTCCCCGTGGTCATCGACCCGATCCAGAAGACCACCGGCCGCTCGGCGTGGACCGCCGTCATGGACGGAAAGCCGACCACCGCGGAATGGCAGTACTCCGGCAGCGCCGGCGTCGGTAAGTGCCCGATCGACTACCACCCCGTGTCCTGCAACGGGGTCGGTGTGCGCCGGACGATGTACACGATGCCGCTCTCCTTCTACAAGGGGAAGCAGATCCTGAGCGCCACGTTCAGCGCGCGCGTGGAGCACGTGTACTGGGCGGACGCGACGGCCGAGCCGATCAAGCTGTACCGGGTCGGCGGCAAGGACTACAAGATCACGTCCAGCAGCAACTGGTCGAACACCGAGGCGAGTTGGACGGACTACCTCCAGACCGTCGATACGAAGATCCAGCCGACCTCGTGCTCCAGCCAGGCCAACCTCCATTTCGAGGGCGGCGACTCGGGGGAACTGACCTCCGAGATCAAGACGGCCGCCGCCGACGGCTGGAGCTCGATGACCCTGGGTCTGCGGGCCGGTGACGAGAGCTCGGTGGCCGGCTGGAAGCGGGTCTGCGGCAACGCGTACCTGTCGGTCAGCTACAACAACCTGCCGCGCCAGATCAAGACGAGCGACATGTTCACGGACAACGGTCCCTGTGTCTGGGGAGCCGCCCGCG
Organism: Streptomyces sp. NPDC028910; assembly: GCF_055564955.1. Taxonomy (NCBI): domain Bacteria; kingdom Bacillati; phylum Actinomycetota; class Actinomycetes; order Kitasatosporales; family Streptomycetaceae; genus Streptomyces; species Streptomyces sp. NPDC028910. The sequence goes on from NZ_JBVHVF010000006.1 coordinate 52,061, forward strand.
AGTACTCGGAGACCCCGCCGCGCCTGCAGGTCATCGCGAGCGACCCGGACCACGGCAACGGCCGGACCGACCAGGTGAAGGTCGAGTTCAAGGTGGAGTGGACGAGTCCCACGGACGGCACGCCGCAGTCCTACACGCACGAGACCGGGTTCCTGGCGCCCACTTCCCAGACGAAGTTCGCCCACACCGTGCGCTCCACGATCCCGGAGAACACGGTCATCTACTGGCAGGCCCGGGCGCACGACCGTAGCGGCCCGGGACCTTGGAGCTCCGCCGGAGAGACACCGCAGCGCTGCGAGTTCATGTACGACAAGACGTGGCCCGGAAAGCCGAAGGTGGGCTCCTTCCAGTACCGCAACGACGACAAGCCCCACCACGGGGTCGGCATGTACGGCAGCTTCACCTTCTCCCCCAACCCCAACGACACGGTGGCTGACGCGGATGTCGTGAAGTACAGGTACACGTTCAAGGGCTCGGTGCCGGTGGAGGTCGACGCGATCAGCCCCGGTGGCCCGGCCATCGTGCAGTGGGCGCCCACGAGCCCCGGCCGCAAGTACGTCCAGGTGTCCGCGATCGACAAGGCCGGGCACTCCAGCGCCCCGAACTACTACGACTTCCTGGTCACCGAAGGCACTCCGGCCGTCGCCCAGTGGAACCTGGGCGACGCGCCCGGTACGAAAGAAGCGCACGAAGAGGGCGAGGACTACCCGGCCAATGTCGGAAACGGCGTCACCTTCGGTGTGGAGGGGCCGGGCGGCAAGGTGGACTCCGCCGCCCGCCTGGACGGCACGGCAGAGGCCTACCTCGCCGTCGGCAGCCCGGTGCTGGACACCGAGAAGGGCTTCAGCGTCAGCGCCTGGGTCCGAACCGACTCCCTCAACCGCGATATGACGGTGATCAGCCAGGACGGCTCCGGCGAGCCGGGCTTCAGCCTCGGCTACGACGCGGTCGCCAAGACCTGGGCCTTCTCGGCTCCGGTCACGGACGTGGAGTCGCTCGGTGAGTGGAAGGTCCTGGCCAAGAACTCCGACGGCCAGCCGCTCACCGTCATCCCGAACGAGTGGGTCCTGTTGACGGGCGTCTACGACGCCCACACCACCGAGATGCGCCTCTACGTCAACAAGGACGAGAAGGGCAAGGGCACGCGCGCCACGGCGTGGCAGTCCTACGGCCCGATGCAGATCGGCCGTTCCACCGCGCGAAGCGGTTACCGGGACAACTTCGCCGGCGACATCGCCGAGGTGCGCGTCTTCGAGCGCGTGATCAGCGCGGCACAGGTCGCCGAGCTCACGACGGTCAAGCCCGCCCGCAAGGCCTACTGGCAGCTGGAGTCGGCGACCGACGGGGTCTCCCCGGCGACGGGCGGCGGCCAGGGACTGACGCTCGCCGGAAACGCCCGGCTGTACTACCAGGCGGACGCGGCGTTCGACGAGCCCGGGCTCGTGGACCGGGGCCACCTCGTGCTGGACGGCGACGGCGACTACGCGACGAGCGCGACCGCGCCGGTGACCGGTTCGGGAAGCTTCACCCTGTCGGCGCGAGCCCAGCTCTCCTCGACGGGCTCGACCAGGTCGCAGACCGTCTTCTCACTGCCCGGCACGGCGGCGAACCGCCTTCAGGTCCGCTACCAGGCCACCACCCAGCAGTGGGAACTGGCGGTGGCCGGCTCCGACACGGCCACCGCGCCGGTGAAGATCTTCACCAACGATGTGGAGACGGCCGACGCGACCAATCCCGGCCAGCACCTGGCCGTGGTCTACGACGCCGTGGCCAATCAGATCAAGCTGTACGTCAACGGTGACCTCGTCTCCAAGGCGCACGGCGCCGACACCACCCTGTGGCCCGCCACCGGCGGCCTCCAGGTGGGCCGTTCGGCCCTGGGAGTCGACAAGGAGTACTTCGCCGGTGCCATCGACGAGGTCCGCGTCTACTCGGGTGCGGCCGACCCGGGTGCCATCCGTCAGATGTCCGGCCTGATCGGACTTCCTGACCTGTAAACGGCAGTCCCCGGGTGTGCCGGCTCCGTTCGCGGGACCGGCACACCCGGGCCTTTTCTGCCCCTTTCCCGCTCATCACCTCCTTCATCGCGGAGTGCACAGATGTCTCAACGCGGCCGATCACTGAATCGGCGCATATCCAGACGGTCGGTCGGTCTGATCGTCATCGGTCTCAGCCTGGCCATGTCCGCTTCGACCGTCCAAGCCGCCGAGTCCGCCAAGGGCAGCGGCCGGCCCGGCGTCCAGGACGTCGGCGATCCCGTCAAGGGGTCCAAGGCCAAGGCCAAGGGCCGGCCCGCGGACGCCGCCCGCAAGGCGGCCGTGAAACAACTCGGCAAGACGTCCTGGCCCGGCCGCGGCAGCGCCGACGTACCGGTGTCCCCGGAAGGGGCCAAGAACCCGGCCGAGGTGAAGATCGGCGGTCTGCCGGTCAGCGTCGCGGCCGCCCCGGCCGCTTCCCCGGCGCCGTCCGCCAAGCCCGGCGGCTCCGGTATCCCGTACACGAGGGAGCCCGGCCCCGCTCAGGTGAAGGTCGATGTCGTCGACCCGAAGCGGGCGGCCCGTCTCGGGGCCGGCGCGCTTCTGCGTGTCCACCGCGCGGACCAGGGCACCAAGGGAGCCACGGTCCGGCTCAACGTCGACTACGCGTCCTTCGCCGAAGGCTTCGGCGGGGACTACGCGTCCCGGCTGCGCCTGGTCCAGCTCCCGGCCTGTGCGGCGTTCGCCGACCCGGGCAGCGCGGCCTGTCCCGAGCTGCCGCGTCCGCTCCCGACGGTGAACGACACCACGTCCCGTACCGCGAGCGCCGAGGTCACCGCCGAACCGACGACGGCCGGCATGTCGGCGATGTCCACGCAGAGCACCTCGCTCGTCGCGCTGTCCGCGGGCAGTTCCTCCTCGCAGGGCAACTTCGGCGCCACGAACCTCGCGCCGTCGGCCAGTTGGAGCGTCGCGAAGTCCACGGGCGGATTCTCCTGGTCGTACCCGATGCGGTCGGTGCCGGTTCCGGGCTCACTCGCACCGTCCGTGAGCCTGTCGTACCACTCCCAGTCGATCGACGGCCGGACCTCCGCCACGAACAACCAGGGCTCCTGGATCGGCGAGGGCTTCGGCTACGAACCGGGCTACATCGAGCGCCAGTACAAGCCCTGCACCGAGGACGGCCACGACGGTTCGGCCGAGCAGTGCTGGGCGTACGACAACGCCACCATCATGCTGGGCGGCAACGCGTCCCAGATCATCAAGGACGACACGACCGGCCAGTGGAAGCTGACCGGCGCGGACGGCTCGAAGGCCGAGCGGTCCACGGGGGCGACCAACGGTGACAACGACGGCGAATCGTGGAAGATCACGACCGCCGACGGCACCGAGTACTCCTTCGGACTGAACCGGCTGCCCGGCTGGGCCACCGGAAACGAGGAGACGGGCTCCGTCTGGACCACCCCGGTCTTCGGCGACGACTCCGGCGAGCCCTGCTACAACGCGACCTTCACCAGCGCGCACTGCAAGCAGGCCTGGCGGTGGAACCTCGACCACGTCAAGGATCCGCACGGCAATGTGATGTCCTTCTTCTACGCGAAGGAGACCAACCACTACGCGCTGAACGGCAAGACGGACGTCAACGGCACGGCGTACGACCGCGGCGGCCACCTGAAGCGGATCGACTACGGTCAGCGCGACAACGCCGTCTACACCACCAAGGCCCCGGCGCGCGTCGTGTTCAACGTGGCCGAGCGCTGCCTCCCCGACGCGGCGTTCGACTGCGCCGAGACCAAGCGCACGACGGCCAACGCCGCGCACTGGCCGGACACCCCGGTCGACCGTGAGTGCAAGGCAGCCACGAAGTGCCAGGCCGACCAGATCTCGGCGACGTTCTTCACCACCAAGCGGCTGACCTCCGTCGTCACGCAGATGCGCAAGGACGCCACCCTCTACCAGGATGTCGACGCCTGGCTGTTCACCCACCTGTTCACCGACAACGGTGACGACTCGAAGACCCTCTGGCTCTCGAAGATCAACCACGAGGGCCGGGTGGGAACGGTCGCGAAGCTTCCGTCGCTGGAGCTGTACGGCATGCAGTTCGCGAACCGTGTCGACAAGACCGGCGACAACATCGCGCCGTTCCACCGCTTCCGCCTCGTCACGGTGGTGAGCGAGACGGGCGCCCAGCTCAACGTGAACTTCGCTCCCACCGATTGCGTCGCGACCGCTCTGCCCGCGCCGGGTGAGTCCGTCAAGCGCTGCTACCCGGTCAAGTGGGCGCCTCCCGGGTCCCTCGACCCGATCGACGACTGGTTCCACAAGTACGTCGTCGCGGAGATCACCGAGGTCGACCGCACCGGTGGCGGCGACAACATGACCACCCGCTACACCTACCAGGGGCCTGCCGGCTGGCGTCATTCCAAGCCCGACGGCATCACCCCGGACAAGTTCCTGACCTGGGGCGACTGGCAGGGGTACGGGAAGGTGACCGTCACCAGCGGTTCCCACGAACTCCAGCGCTCGCGCGTGGACTACACGTACTTCCAGGGGCTGAACGGGGACAAGCTCCCCGCGGGCGGGACCCGCTCGGCCAAGGTCACCGACTCCACGGGCGTCGAGTACACGGACGACGAGGACTACGTCGGCTTTGAGCTCGAAGCCGCCTCGTACGACCGTGGCGCGATCGCCAGCAAGGTCGTCAACACTCCGTGGAAGCACGACACCGCCACCCAGACGAAGAGCTGGGCCACGACGAAGGCGACCCTGGTCCGGACGGAGACCATCCGCGGATTCACGGCGCTGGCTTCCGGCGGGTGGCGCGAGACCCGCTCCAAGAGCAGCTTCGACACCGCGACCGGCACCGGCCGCGTCACCCAGGTCGACGATTCGGGCTGGGTCGTTCCCGCCACCGCTCCGGCCGCCGACATCGCGGCAGCGGCCAAGGACGACACGTGCACCCGCACGTGGTACGCGGACAACACGGCCGCCGGGAAGAACTTCCTGGGCCGGGTCAAGCGGACCGAACAGGTCTCGGTCGGCTGTTCGGTGACGCCGGACCGCAAGACGCAGGTCCTTTCGGACGACCGCAAGCTCTACGACTCGCTCGCCTACGGCGCTGCCCCGACCCGCGGTCTGGTCAGTTCCAGCGAACGCCTCGTCTCGCACGACGGCACCACCGCCACCTACCAGCAGACAGCCGCCTACACGCATGACGGCTTCGGGCGGGTGCTGACCGCCACGACCCCCGGGGACGGCAAGACCACCACCACCTACACCGAGACCAACGGCCTGACGACGTCCCTCAGGGAGGTCAACGCGCTCACCCACGCGACGGTCACCGACTACGAGCCGGCCTGGGGCCAGGCCCGGGGCCAGACCGATCCGAACGGCAAGCGCTCGGACCTCACGTTCGACGGCCTGGGCCGTGTCGCCTCGGTGTGGCATCCGGGACGGAGCAAGGCCACCGAGACCCCGACGACGAAGAACACGTACCTGGTCAGGACGGACGCCCCGCTCGCGATCAAGACGGAGAAGATCGAGAACGACGGAACCTACGGCGTCGAGTACACGCTGTACGACAGCCTGCTCCGCTCGCGTCAGAAGCAGTCCGAGGGCCCGGGCGGCAACCGCCTGGTCGCGGACCTCTTCTACGACAGCCGCGGCAAGGTGAAGACGGCGTACGAGACGTACTTCGCGGCCGGAGCACCCTCCGATCAGCTGCTGCTCGTGCGCAACGGCGATGTCGGTGCCCAGCACCTCACCGAGTACGACGACATGGGCCGCACGACGGCGGACATCTTCGCGGTCGGCGGGGCGGAGCAGTGGCGCACCACGACCCAGTACGCGGGCGATCGGACTCACGTTACGAAGCCCAAGGGCGGTCTGGCCACGACCTCGCTGACCGACTCCGCGGGGCGGCTGACCGAACTCCGCCAGTACAGCGGCAACGTGCCGGTGCTCACGGAGCCGGGTACGCCGTACACCTCGACGAAGTACACGTACACCCCCGCCGGTGCGCTGCACGTGGTGACCGACTCCGCGGGCAACACCTGGTCGTCCTCGTACGACCAGCGCGGCAGGCAGACCACGAGCGTCGACCCGGACCTGGGTACCTCGCACATGGCCTACGACGAGGCCGACCGGCTCATCTCGACCACGCACGCGTCGACGCAGCAGACCGTGTCCACCACGTACGACGGTCTGGGCAGGCCGACCTTCACCTATGACGGCACCGTGGCCGAGGGCAGGAAGCTCACGGAAACGCGGTACGACCGGGCCGGCATGCTCGGCACGGCGTACGCCTCACTGCGCTACGTCAACAGCACCGAGTACTTCGCCTCGGTGATCCAGCTCGTCGACGACTCCTACCGGCCCCTGAAGACCGCCTACTCGGTTCCCCAGTCGCAGGGCGTGGGACTGGCGGGGACGTACCTGTTCACCAGCACGTACAACCTCGACGGCAGCATGGACACCAGCAGCATGCCCGCTGTCGGCAACCTTCCCGCCGAGACGCTGGAGTTCGCCTACGACGAGATGCAGCGGCCCGTGTCGATGACGGGCACGACCAGCTACGTCACCAACACCTCCTGGTCCCCGCTCAGTGAGCTTCAGCAGCTGGAGCTCACGACGGGCACGAAGAAGGTGTGGGAGACCTTCCAGTACGAGACGGGCACCAAGCGGCTCATCCAGTCGCTGGTCGACGTGGCCGGATCCACGACGGGCCCCGCGAAGCGCGCCAACTACTCGTACGACCAGGCGGGCAACGTCCTGTCCGTCGCGGACACGGCCACGGCCGCTACCACGGATGTGCAGTGCTTCGCCTACGACGGCAAGCAGCGCCTGTCCGCCGGCTGGACTCCGGCCGCCGACACCCTCACCTCGAAGGGCGCCGGAACCGTCGGCACCGTCGCACCGGTATCCGGCTCGGCCCCGTCCGCCTGTGACGCGGCTCCCGGGACCCGGGCACTGGGCGGACCCTCCCCGTACTGGACGTCGTACAAGACGGACGCCATCGGAAACCGGACGGAGGACACCTCCCACGACATCGGCCTCGACGCCTCGAAGGACGTCACCCGTACGTTCCTCTACGGCGAGGGCGCGGCCGGACCGCACGGCGTCACCAAGGTACTGGCGAACACCCCGACGGGTGCTCGGGAGTCGTCCTACGACTACGACGCCGCAGGCCGGATGATCAAGCGCACCGAGGGCGGTGTCACCCACGACCTCGCCTGGAGCAGCACCCACGAACTGACGAGGTACGGCAAGCCGGACGACGTCACCACCCCGGACAAGAACGAAGCGTCGGAAACCACCTTCCTCTACGGTCCCAGCGGCGAGCGCGTCCAGCGCAAGGACTCCAGCGGCACCACCATCTACCTCCCCGGCATGGAGCTGAGCCTGGCGCCCGGAGCGGCGAAGGCGGCGGCGACGCGCTACTACACCTACGGGGGCCAGACCGTCGCGGTACGCACCGACGACAGCAAGGTCTCCTTCCTCGCCTCCGACCACCACGGCACCGGCGACCTCGCCATCGACGCCGTGACGGGGGCGGTGACCACCCGTCGCAGCGACCCGTACGGCAACCCGCGCGGGACGCAGCCGGCGGAAGGGGCATGGCCCGGCGAGAAGGGCTTCGTCGGCGGCACCATCGACGCGTCGACCGGTCTCACCCATCTCGGCGCGCGCGAATACGACCCGCTCCTCGGCAAGTTCATCTCGGGCGACCCCCTGATCGACTTCACCGACGCGCAGCAGATGAACGGGTACGCGTACGCGAACAACTCACCGGTCACCCTCTCCGACCCGTCCGGACTCCTCCCGTGCAAGGACGGAGCAGGATCCAACAACAGCTGCGCCACCCAGCCTTGCTGGATGACCGGCTCCTGCGACTCCGGCGGCGACAAGCCGAAGGGGGGCGGCCGGAACAAGGGCTCGTCCGAGGCCGAACAGCAGGTTCATGTCGCCGAGCAGAACCACCAGTCGGCCAACGATGTCGTCACCGAGGTCGCCGAGAAGATCATCGAGGTGATCAAGGACATCACCGGCATCGACGCGGTGATGGACTGCAAGGCGAACCCGACGGTGGGCACCTGCATGAAGGCCGCCTTTGAAATCGGCTCCAACTTCATCGGAGGCGCAGCCAAGTTTCTGCTCAACATGCCGAAGGTCATGAAGGCGCTCAGTCTGCTGCCGGACCTGGTCAAGTCCATCAAGAAGATCGACAAGACGAAGAAGGATCTGGACAAGGCAAACGACAGCCTCGAAAAGGCCAACAAGAGGAAGAAGGAAAAGGAGGATGACGACGATACCGAGTGCCATAGCTTCCTGCCGGGCACCCAGGTATTGCTGGCCGACGGCACCACCGAAAACATAGAGGACGTCGAACTCGGCGACGAGATCGCGACGACGGACCCCTCGACGGGCGAGACGGTCACGCGTGCGGTCGTGGGCACGATCGTGACGCAGGACGACAAGGACTTCGTCGACCTCACCATCAAGACCCCCGCGGCCCAAGCCTCGCTCGTCACGACCGTCACACACCCGTTCTGGGTGGAGAACGAAGGCCGCTTCATCGAGGCCGGCGAGCTGAAGCCCGGCATGCTCCTCCGCACCCCGGAGGGCGGCACGGTGCCGCTCGACGCCCTGCGCTTCTTCGCCGAGCGTCAGCAGACTCACGACCTCACCGTCGAGGGCATACACGCGTACTACGTGCTCGCGGACTCCACGCCGCTGCTTGTGCACAATTGCCCCACGGTCCGGATGCGGCACTATACGAACAGCGCCGGCGCGAGGGGCATCATGGAGTCGCAAATGCTCCGGTCCCGTGACCAGGGCAAGGTCTTCCTTCTCCCGGCGAAGGGAAAGCCGATGTCTCCGCATGACGCGGAGAGCAAGCTTGTCATCGGTCGTGGCCGTGGAAACAAGGTGCTGGAATTCGACGTACCGGCAAGTCGGATCACCAAGGAGTACAACAAGAAGCATGGTTTCTGGGAGTGGACTGTGGTGGGAGATGTGGCAGTGAAGAATGTGAAGATCGTACGATGACCGATGAGACCGAGGCACGAAAGGGAGCGGTAGAAATCTCCCTGGCTGATGCGATTGAAGCGACCCGAGATCTCAATGAGTATGTCGTCTCGCTGGACAGGATCCTCTCGCGCATCGGCACCGGAGGTAAGGACCCCGAGATCCTTTGCGACTACGTGGTGGATCGCAAGGTACTGGGTCGCTTGGCCAGGCTTCGGCATGTCATCTGCATGGCCCTGGAAGAGCAGTTGGGTGCGGACGCAGTAGATGAGATCGCCGAGGAGGCTTACTTCTACACTGACTGAACCACCATCTGAATGACCGACGGCCCGGGGCTCTGAGCCCCGGGCCGTTGTGGTCGCCACCCGTGTCGGGCTCTGGAACCGCGCAAGGCGACCGTGTCAGCACCGGTGGTGGTCTGGCCAGATGGCGGTCAGGTCATCACGCGACAGGGTGTCCAGCAGCCGTTCGCGGGCGTACACCCGGGTCAGTTCGGGGAACGCGTAGTGGGCCCCGTCGTTCTCCCACCGGACGATGTTGATGAGGTGGCTGTCGACGAAGAGCTGGAGCAGGCGCTCCACGCTCCGGCTGTCGCTGCCGAGGAGTTCGACGACGGACTCGGCGGTGAACTGCCTCGGCGGCAGGATGCTCAGCAACCGGAAGACGCTCTGCTCCACGCGTCCGAGCCCCTCGTAGCTGAGGTCGTACCGGGAGCGTACGTCGAGTTCTCCCAGACGGAGTTCGTCCAGCAGCTTCTCGGAACAGGTCAGTTGCAGGGCTAAGCCTGATAACGAGAGCCCGGGACTGCCGCTGAGGCGCCCCCCGATGCACCGCACCGCCAGAGGAAGACCACCGACCGTCTCCATCAGCTGGTTGGCGGCGAGCCGCTCGCGCTTGACCCGGGCCGATCCGATGATGCGCGAGAGCAGCTCCCTGCCCTCCGCCGTGTCCATGGCGTCGAGGTTGATGTTCCAGGCACCGCCCAGGCCGTGCAGGCGCCTGCGGCTCGTGATGACGACGGAGCACTGCGGATCGCCCGGGAGCAACGAGCGTACGTCCGCCAGCGACGACACGTCGTCCAGGAGTATCAGCAGGCGCCGGCCGACCGTGGTGGACCGGAACAGTTTGGACCGTTCCTCCAGGTCGGCGGGGATCTCGGATTCCGCGATCCCCAGGGCCCGCAGGAATCCATGGACCACTTCCGCGGGGTCCGGGCCCTCGCCGATGGAGCCGCGCAGATCCGCGTAGAGCTGGCCGTCCTCGAAGAACGGCCGGATGGTGTGGGACATGTGCACCGCGAGCGCGCTCTTCCCCACCCCCGGCATGCCGCTGATGACCGCGACGGCGGTGGCCGTGCGGGGCGGGGTGCGCTCCCCGCCCCGGGCCAGGACGGCCGGGGCCTGGCCGACGATGGACTCCTGTCCGGTGAAGTCGGCGATGTCCGGGGGGAGTTGTGCAGGAGCGGGGATGCCGCTCAGGGCAGCAGCGGGGCGGGAGACAGCGGTCACCGCCGTCTTCCCGGCTTCGCGAGGCGTGGCCGCGGCCTGCCGGTGCTCGATCAGGACGGGCTGCTGTTGGCGCTCGTACGGCACACCCACCGCGGCCTCCGACAACAGCGCCTGGTGCAGCGCCCGGAGCTCCTTGCCCGGTTCGAGACCGAGGTTGTCGATCATGCTGCGCCGCAGTACTTGATAGACCTCCAATGCCTCGTGACGCCGCCCGGAGCGGTGCAGCGCGATCATCAGCGAGGCGTGCACGTTCTCGTGCAGCGGGCGACTGAGGACGAGCGACTTCAGCTCGCTGATCAGCTCCTGATGGCGACCCAGCTGGAGATCGGCCTCGATCCGCAGGTCGAGGGCGCGCTCCCGGGACTCCTCCAGTCGCTGCGCTCGCCGCCCAGGCCCTGTCCGGGCGTTGGGGCGGGCCGCGGACTCAGACCGCGGCCTCCCACATGTCGCGCAGGGAGTCGGGCAGAGCGATGACCGGGCGCCAGCCCAACACCCGTTCCGCCCGGTGGATGTCGGCCTTGGTCCAACCACCGCCCTTGCTCTCCACCGGCCCGCCGGTCTCCCTGATCGTCCCGGGCGGGAATCCGGCCACCTCGACCAGGGTCGTCACCAGCTCGCGCATCGTCGGCGTCTCCCCGCGCCCGATGTTGAACACCGTGCCGCAGGCCCCCGCGTCGGCGGCCCGCAGGACCGCCGAGGCGACGTCGCGTACGTCGATGTAGTCGCGTGCGGCATCCGCGATCATCAGGTCCAGCCGCGCGCCCGGCGTCACCGCGCGCAGCCGGTGCAGCACGGTGCCCAGGAAGCTCGCCTCCGACGGGTGGGGCCCGCACACATTGACCGCGCGCAGCACGACCCCGTCGACGTCCCCGGCGCGGGCCGCCTCCAGCACGGCCTGCGAGCCGGCCAGTTTCGTACGGGCGTACGGGGTGCTCGGATCCGGCGCCACCGACTCGTCGATGGCGGTACCGGGCGCTACGAACCCGTACTCGTGGATGCTGCCGACGTGGACGAAGCGCGGGCGCGCGGGCAGCGCGGCGAGGCCTGCGAGCACACGGTCCACCAGCCGCACATGGGCGTGCTGCATCGCCTCCTCGGTCACGGCCCATCCGCCGGTGGCATTGACCACGACCTGCGCGTTCCGCGAGGCGAGGAGTTCGGCGATCTCCCGGGGATCCGCCGATGCCACGTCCAGCGCGAGGAAGGGGTGGCCGGCGGTGTGCGGAGCGGGCCGCCGGGCCACGCCCAGCACCTCGTGTCCCGCGCGCGAGAACACCGCGCTCACCTGTCGTCCGATGCTGCCGCTCGCGCCCAGCACGACGACCGTGCCGGGCCGGCTCGCGTCACCGGTCGTCACGTGTGACCCGGCGTTCGCGCACCTTCAGTTCGCCGTCCACCCGCACCAGCACGTCGTCGCACACGCACATCAGGTGGAGCCTGGGGCTGCCGCCCCGGGGCGTGGCGGTGATCTGCGCGTACGAACGGACGCTCAGCGCACCGTCCTCGCGCGGCTGGACCGACACCATGCTGAGCAGATGCCGGTGCACCTCGCCGGCCTCGGCCAGCTCCGCTGCGGCCTTGTGGACGCCCGTGGCCAGGGCGGCCCGGCCGACGACCGGTTCCGGCAGCGAGGGCGGCGCGAAGGATCCGCCCTCGGTGAAGGTCAGCGCCCAGCCCTCGCCGTCCCCGGCGTCCAGCAGATGCATGTGGTGGGCGTAGAACTGTTGCACTTCGGCATAGAGGGACTCGACCGACGACGAGGTTCCCATCGGCATTGCCACCGCGTCCTCCTCACGCTAGTCCCGTTCGGGTCCGAACGGGCGGCACCCGCGAACGATTCCCGACGCCCTTCGACATCGGCTCGAACGCGACGCGCCGGAGCCGAGCGAGGCTTGAGCGCTTCTCCGTTCGGGCGGAGCACGATCTGGCTCGTCGGCGCGAGCGGTTCGTACGGAGGAGGTCCGTGTGCGGTTGATCGACCTGTCATCGGCGGTGGATGCCACGGCCCACGAACCGGATCCCGTGGTGCACGAGGTGCTGACCCCTCGTCAGGGGGCGGAGCACATGAGCACGGAGATGCGCACGCACTTCGGGCTCGACTTCGATCCGGACGAGCTGCCCGGCGGAGAGTTCCTGTCGCTCGATCGGATCACCCTGACCTCGCACACCGGCACGCACGTCGACGCGCCGTCCCACTACGGCTCCCGCGCCGGGTACGGCGACGGCATACCGAAGCACATCGACCGGATGCCGCTGGAGTGGTTCTGCAACCCGGGGATCGTGCTCGACCTCACCGATGCGCCGACCGGTGTCGTCGGCGCGGAGCGACTGGAGAAGGAGTTCGAGCGGATCGGCCGCACCCCGGCTCCGATGGACATCGTCCTGCTGCACACCGGTGCTTCGGCGCGGGCGGGCACCCCGGAGTACTTCACCGAGTTCGCCGGGCTGGACGGACCGGCCGTGCACCTGCTGCTGGACCTGGGGGTGCGGGTGGTCGGGACGGACGCGTTCAGCCTGGACGCCCCGTTCACCGACATCATCGAACGGTACCGGCGCACGGGTGACCGTTCCGTGCTGTGGCCGGCCCACTTCGCCGGCCGCGACCGGGAGTACTGCCAGATCGAGCGCCTGGCGAACCTCGACGCGCTGCCCGCGCCGTACGGGTTCACCGTCGTGTGCTTCCCCGTGAAGATCGCGGGCGCCGGCGCGGGCTGGACCAGGGCGGTCGCCATGGTCGACGAGTGACCGGGCCCCTTCGAGCGACACCGACAGGAGAGCGGATGTACGGACAGGAGCTGGCGGAGGTCTACGAGATCTTCTACCGCAGCCGAGGCAAGGACTGGCCGTCCGAGGCCGCCTACGTGACGGAACTGGTGCGGTCGCGGTGTCCGGACGCGGATGCCCTGCTCGACGTGGCGTGCGGCACCGGGGCCCATCTGGAGACCTTCGGGACGCTGTTCGGGCACACCGAGGGCCTGGAGATCGCGGAGCCCATGCGGGAGCTGGCCCGTCAGCGGCTGCCGGAGGTGACGGTGCACCCCGGCGACATGCGCGCCTTCGACCTCGGCCGCACCTTCGACGCGGTCGTGTGCATGTTCTGCGCCATCGGCTACCTGGGCAGCGTGTCCGACATGCGGGACGCGGTGCGGTCGATGGCCCGGCACCTGCGCCCCGGTGGTGTGCTCGTCATCGAGCCGTGGTGGTTCCCCGAGGACCATGTCGAGGGCTACGTCGCCGGTGACCTCGGCCGGGAGAACGGCCGTACCGTGGCCCGTATCTCGCACTCGACCCTCCAGGGCCGCGCGACCAGGATGGAGGTGCGGTTCCTGGTCGGCGACCGCGACGGCATCAGGGAGTTCACCGAGGTCGACGTCCTCACCCTCTTCACCAAGGAGGAGTACCTCGGGGCGTTCACCGACGCGGGGTGCACCGTCGCATTCCTCCCCGGCGACCCGACCGGCCGCGGTCTGTTCGTCGGTGTACGGCAGTAGGACCCAGCCAGGCGCGTGCCGGAGACGAGCGGAGACAGTGACTCAGCCATGACCACTTACGTATGGGACTACCTGCGCGAGTACGAGAACGAGCAGGACGACATCCACGACGCGATCGAGACCGTGCTCCGGTCCGGACAGCTCGTGCTCGGCGCCAGCGGACGCGGCTTCGAGGAGGAGTTCGCCGCCTACCACGGGGTCGGGCACGCCGTGGGCGTCGACAACGGCACCAACGCGATCAAGCTGGGGCTCCAGGCGATCGGTGTGGGTCCCGGCGACGAGGTGATCACGGTCTCGAACACCGCGGCGCCGACCGTGGTCGCCATCGACTCCGTGGGGGCGACGCCCGTCTTCGTCGACGTCCACCCCGACACGTACCTCATGGACACCGAGCAGGTGTCCGCCGCCGTCACCGCGCGCACCACGTGTCTGCTCCCGGTGCATCTGTACGGCCAGTGCGTGGACATGACGGCGTTGCGGGCCGTGGCGGACGAGCACGGCCTGCTGGTCTTCGAGGACTGCGCGCAGGCCCACGGCGCCCGCCGGGACGGACGGCTCGCCGGTACGTGGGGGGCCGCGGCCGGGTTCTCCTTCTACCCCACCAAGGTGCTCGGAGCCTACGGCGACGGCGGCGCCGTCATCACCTCGGACCCGAAGGTGGACGCCGGTCTTCGGCGGCTGCGGTACTACGGCATGGAGGAGCGCTACTACGTCGTCGAGACGCCGGGGCACAACAGCCGCCTGGACGAGCTGCACGCGGAGATCCTGCGCCGCAAGCTGCGCAGGCTCGACGCGTACGTCGAGGGCCGGCGTGCGGTGGCGCGCAGGTACGCCGAGGGACTCGCCGACACCGATCTGGTGCTGCCGTCGATCGCGCCGGGCAACGAGCACGTCTACTACGTCTACGTGGTGCGTCATCCACGACGCGACGCCATCATCGAGGCGCTGAAGAGCTACGACATCCTGCTGAACATCAGCTACCCGTGGCCGGTCCACACCATGACGGGCTTCGCCCACCTCGGATACGCCAAGGGGTCCCTGCCGGTCACCGAGTCGGTGGCCGGCGAGATCTTCTCACTGCCCATGTACCCCTCGCTGGACCCGGCGGTGCAGGACAAGGTGATCCGCGCACTCCACGACGTCCTGGCGACGCTGTGAGTCCTGTCCCTCCTGTCCCCACCGGGCGGGACGGCGCCGGGCGCCGCCGGGTCCGCATGGGCGTGCTCGGCTGCGCGGACATCGCGCTGCGCCGGATGCTCCCGGCCATCGCGACGGCCGATTCGGCCGAACTGGTCGCGGTGGCCAGCCGGGACGCGGCGAAGGCGGAGCGGGCGGCGGCCCGGTTCGGGTGCGCCGGAGTCAAGGGCTACCGGACGCTGCTGGAGCGGGACGACATCGACGCGGTGTACGTCCCCCTCCCGCCCGCGCTCCACTTCGAGCTGGTGGCCGAGGCGCTGCGGGCGGGCAAGCACGTGCTGTGCGAGAAGCCGCTGTGCACGACCCACGCGGAGGCCGCCGAGCTGATGGAGCTGGCGCGGCGGCACCGCCGGATCCTCGCCGAGAACTTCATGTTCCTGCATCACTCCCAGCACGCCGGGGTACGGTCGCTCGTCGACGCGGGCGCCATCGGCGAGCTGGAGGTGCTGTCCGGTTCGTTCGGGGTACCGCCGCTGGATCCCACGGGATTCCGGTACGCCTCCTCGCTCGGCGGCGGGGCGCTGCTGGACGTCGGTGTCTATCCACTGCGGACGGCACAGATGTATCTGTCCGGCGAGCCCGAAGTGCTGGCGGCCACCCTGCGGGTGGACGACGCGACCGGGGTGGACGTGGCGGGTACGGCCCTCCTGTGCGCCCCCGACGGCGTCGCGGCGCAGCTCGAGTTCGGCTTCCGGCACTCGTACCGCTCGCGCTACGCGCTGTGGGGCGGCGAAGGGCGGATCTCGGTGGAGCGGGCGTACACCCCGCCGGAGCTGCTGAAGCCGGTGGTCCGACTCCAGCAGCAGGACCGGTTGACCGAGCTGGCGATGCCCCCGGACGACCAGGTGCGCAATGCGCTGGCCGCGTTCACCGGCGCCGTCCTCTCCGGCGGGGAAGGCCCGGTCGGCGAAGCGGAATCGCTTCTCCAGGCACGGCTGGTCGAGGACGTCCGGAAGGTCGCCAGGATCGTCACCGGCTGAACGGCCCCTCGCCCTCCCCGCGCCGGTCAGCCCTCTCCGTTCGCGGTCCACGGACGGAGCTTCTCCGGGTTGCGGACCGCCCAGATGCGACTGATGCGGCCGCCGGCGAGGCCGAACGCCGCCACGGTCACGGTGATGCCGGCGTGCTGGGCGACCAGGCCGGGCCGGCCGTTGACCGTCCGCTCCAGGAGCGTCAGCCCAGGGGCTTTGCCAGCGATGTGGATCAGGTACTGGGCGATGCGCTCGCCGCCCTCGACCGGGCGCAGGGCAGCGCCGACCAGGCCGCCGCCGTCGGCGGTCATCGTGGCGTCGGGGTCGAGAAGGCCGACGAGGGCCTCGATGTCCTTGGCCTCCCACGCCTCTTTGAAACGCCGTACCAGACCGGCCTGCCCGGCCGTCGGGACCGCCGGTGCCTGCGCGGCGCCGACACGTCGACGGGCCGAGGACGCCAGCTGCCGGCAGGCCGCGGGCGTCCGGCCGACGATCTCGGCGACCTCGGCGAAGGGGTACCGGAAGACGTCGTGCAGGATGAACGCCACGCGTTCGGCCGGCGTCATCGACTCCAGGACGACGAGGAAGGCCATGTTCACCGACTCGTCCAGAGTGACCCGGTCGGCGGGGTCGTCCGGCTCGGCCCGGCCGCCGCCCGTTCGCCCGCCGGACCACTCCCCGCGGTCGGGCAGCGGCTCGGGTATCCATGCGCCGACGTACCGCTCGCGCCGTACCCGCGCCGAGACGAGCATGTCCAGGCAGATGCGGCTGGCCACCGTCGTCAGCCAGGCGCCGGGCGACTCGATGGCCTCCTGCTGTTGCCGCGACAGCGCGTACCAGCGGGTGCAGGTCTCCTGCACGGCGTCCTCGGCCTCGGCAAGCGAACCGAGCAGCCGGTAGGCGAGACCGATCAGCTGGCGCCGCTCGCCGACGATCGCGCTCAGGCCCGGGTCGGACGGGTCATGCCCTGGTTCGGACGGGGTGCTCATCGGGGGGACCGCTCCCTGCTTCTTCTCGTCCGCTTCCGCGCTTCGCCTCACATTTCGCGGGCCCACTTCGTCGGACCACCGAGACAGTACCGATCCACCGCCGCGAGGCAGAAGAGGGGGGCCACGTCATGGCCACACGGACGACGGCAGCACAGGGCAGACTCACCTTCCTGCACGTGGCGATCGCCCTGCAGACCTTGTCCCTGCTCTTCCAGGCGGTCACCGCCGGAATGCTGCTCTCCTCGTCCCACGGCGCGGTACTGCACGACGTCGGATCGCGCGTGATGTACGGCGCGTCGATGCTGTACGTGCTCGCCGCGATCCTGGCGTGGCGGCCGGGCGGCGGGTCACCCCGTCCCGTCCTGTACGCGTCCGGCTTCCTCGTACTCGCTTCGGTACAGGTGGTGCTGGGCATCGCGCACATGCCGTCGCTCCATGTCCCCCTGGGCATCCTGATGTTCGCCCTGAGCGTGCTGGCCCTGGGCCAGGTGCGGACGAGGAACCCCGCCGCGTCCAGGTGACCGGCCACCACCAGGGCGCGGCGGATTGTGGCGCCCCTTGCCATGAGCGCTCGGACCCCGTCACGGTTACGGTCCCTTCCAGCCATCCCCACGGGGTGATCCGACTCACGTCGCAGGAGGGGTTCGTGAAAACGTTTCTCGGTAGGCCGGGGGTGCGCGGCAGGGCCGCCGCCGTCCTGGCTCTGGTCATTCTCGCGACGGTCGGCGCTCCGGCGGGACCGGCGGCGGCGGCAACGGTCCCGCCCTCGCCGGGCGAGCTGAAGCCCTACGTCGTCGACGGGGTCTACAGCGCGGGAATATCGTCGGGTGGCTATATGGCCACGCAACTCCACGTGGCCTACTCGGGCACGTTCGACGGTTCGGCGGTCTTCGCGTCCGGACCCCACTACTGCGCGCGGAACAACCTCGGAACCGCCCTCAACGCCTGTATGAACACCACACAGGACCTACAACTGGCCACGCTGAAGCAGACCACGACCGACTGGTCGGCGCAGGGCGCGATCGACGACGCGGCGGGCCTGTCCGGCGACCCGGTCTACGTTTTCAGCGGTACGGGCGACTCGACGGTCAAGCAGCCCGTGGCCACTGCCCTGGCCGACTACTACGGCCACTTCGGCGCGAACGTCCGCTACGACAGGAGCACCGCCGCGGGCCACGCCTGGATCAGCCCGCTGGGACCGAACTCCTGTTCCGTGACCGCGAGTCCCTTCATCAACCACTGCGGCTTCGACGCCGAACGCGACTTCCTCGGTCACCTGCTCGGCACGGTCAGCTCCCCCGCCGCCTCCCCCACCGGCGCACTCATCCAGTTCGACCAGAACAAGTACGTCCCCGGGGGACGGGCCAAGCCGGTCTCCATGGACGAGAAGGGCTTCGTCTACGTACCCCGCAGCTGCGCCGGCGGCGCCGCCTGCAAGGTGGTCGTCACCCTGCACGGCTGCAAGCAGGGCTACTCGTACCAGGGCTTCGGCACCACGTTCATCGACACGGCGTACATGAACGAGTACGCGGACACCAACAACCTCATCGTGCTCTACCCGCAGGCCGTCGCCACGGCCACGCTGGACAATCCCAACGGCTGCTGGAACTGGTGGGGATACCTCGGTGACTCCGCCTACGCCCGGCACGGCGGCAGGCAGATCGAGGCGATCACGGCCATGGTCCGCGCGCTCGGGGGTGACGGCGGAGGCACGACGCCGCCGACCGGCAGCGTGACGCTGCCGAGCATCGACGCGGAGGACGGCTACGTCAAGGCGGCGGCCGACGGCTCCGACCCGACCGTGGGTACGCTCGAGGGAACGTCCGGTCTGGCTCTGGCCCGGGGCAGTGACGGCAAGTTCAACCGGACGCTCCTGTCCTTCGACACCTCGGCCATCCCCGCCGGCAAGGCCGTCACCCGGGCCTACGTGACGCTGACCAGGAGCAGCGGCTCGGGCGACCCCTGGGCGAGCCCGGCCGGCAACCGGCTCCTCGTGGACGTCCAGAACGGCTGCCTGGGCGGCTGCCCGGTCGAAACCTCCGACTGGGCCGCCACCACGACGGCCCGGGGCGCGGCCGAGATCGGTTCCTTCTCCTCGGGCGTCAAGGCGTCCGGCAACCTCACGTCAGCCGGCCTGGACGCGATCAACCGCTCCGGCCGGACCCAGGTCCGGTTGCGTTTCGAGCAGAACCAGGCCTCGACGGCCTACCTGTTCGTGAACAGGGACACGCAGGCGACCCTCACGGTCGAGTACCAGTAGGACCAGTGGGACCAGTGGGACCAGTGGGACCAGTGGGCGTACGGCTCAGCGCTCCGGCGACAGCCGGTGGAGCCGGAGTGCCAGCTGGAGCTCCAGGGACCGGCCCGGGGTGTTCCAGTCCGGGCCGAGGATGCGGGTGATCCGGTCGAGCCGCTGGACGACGGTGTTCACGTGGACGTGCAGAACGGTCTTGGTCCGGGTGAGGCTGCCGCTCTGCGCGAAGTAGGCCTCCAGGGTGCCGGTCAGGTCCGTTCCCCGTTCGGTGTCGTAGTCCAGGACGGGGCCCAGGGTGCTGCGTACGTACCCCGCGACCCCGGCCTGGTCGCCGAGGAGTACACCGACGAAGCCGAGATCGGCCAGCGCGCCGCCGCGGCCGCTCTGGCCGAGGGCGCGCAGGGCGGAGAGACAGCGCAGGGCCTCGGCGTGCGCGTCCGCGAGTCCGGCCGGCCGGGCTACGGGCCCTGCCGCGCCGACGGTGACCTCGGCGCCGACCGCCCGGCCCAGCTCGGCGGCGAAGGCCTGGGCGGACGGGCCGGGATCCGCGGTCGGTACGACGAGCACCACATGCCCGTGGTGGAGTCCGGCCAGGCCGCCCTGGGCCTGCGCGCTACGGGCGGCCGCGGCGAGCAGCCGGTGCCGTGAGGCGCCGCTCTCGGCGTGCGTGACGAACACCCCTTGAGGGCGGCCGAGGTTGAGGCCGAGCCGACGGGCCCGGGTCGCGAGGCTGCCGGGGTCCCCGGTCGCGGACAGCAGGTCGCCCAGCAGCTCTCCGCGTACCCGGTCCTCCGCTTCCGCGACGGAACGGCGCAGCAGCAACAGCAGGGCGGTGACCACACCGGCGCGCTCGAACAGCAGACGGTCGGCGTCCGCGAGGTCCGGGCGGCCGGTCAGGGCGATGCTGCCGAGCAGTTCGGGCCCGGCCAGTACGGCGCACACCCAGGTCCCGTCGAGGGGGACGGCCCGGCCGCTGGCCCGTGAGGCCGCCACCGCCTGGGTGGGCGCGGGCAGCGGATCCGTCCCCGTACGGGCCAGTTCGGCGCCCTCGGCGTCGTGGACCAGGATGCCGCCGTCCAGGATGCCGGCGATCTGCGCGGCCACTCCGCCGGCGTCGACCCCCCGCAGAACCAGGTCGGTGAGCCGGTCGTGGGCCTGCTCGGCACGGCACATGGCCTCGCTCTGGGCCCGGATGGTCTCCGTCGCGGAGTTCAGCTCCACCAGCGCTGCCCGGGTCTCCTCCAGCAGCCGGGCACCGTCGATGGCGATGGCGGCGTGGTCGGCCAGCGAGGACAGCAGCGCGACCTCGTCGGGGGTGAACTCGCGGGCCGTACGGTCGGCGGCGTAGAGCACCCCGATGACCTGCGCCCCGACGCGCAGGGGCACGCCCAGGATGGCCCGCAGCCCTTCTTCCAGCACGGCGCTGTCGATGGGGCCGGTGTGGTGGAAACGGGTGTCCGCCTGGTAGTCCCCGGTCGCGTAGGGGCGGGCGGTCTGGGCGACGAGGCCGCCGAGCCCTTCGCCCATGCCGAGCCGGACCCGCTGGAAGGCCTCGGCCACCGAACCGTCGGTGACCCGCATGTAGGTGTCGCCCGCGGCGTCGTCGTTGAGGGAGAGATAGGCGACGTCGGTGCCGAGCAGCAGCTTGGCCCGATGGACGATGGCCCGCAGTACCGCGTCCAGATCGCGCAGGGCCGCCAGGTCGCTCGCGGTGTCGAACAGCGCGGTGAGCTGGGCCTCGCGCCTGCGGTGCTGGCTGAGGGTGCGGCGGATGCGCAGGGCCACGTCGGTGGCCTCGGCCAGTGCGGCGAGCTCGGCGGAGCCGGCCCCGGCCTCCTTGGCCTCGGCGGCGGGGCGGGCGAACGCCTCGGCGGACGCGCCCTGGACCAGCAGGTCGAGCAGTCGCCGCGCACCGCCGGGGGCGTCATCGGTCACGCTGGGGAGCATACGGGGGTCCGCCTCCACGGTCGGCGTCGGTACGGAAACGTACGGGACGTACGAGAACGTACGAGAACGTACGGGAACGGAGCTGCCCGCCGTGCCCCTCCCCCTGCGGGCGGGCGGCACGGCGGGCGGACCGGCGGCGGTCAGCCGCCGAGCGGGACGGAGTCCTGCCTTGCGCCGGCTTGCCGCGGGACCGAAACGGTCAGGCCGTCCCGTGCGAGGTCGCGTCCGCGGGTTTCCTTCGCCACCAGGACGGTCAGCGCGGTGACGGCCGCCGCCACGCCGAGGTAGACGGAGACGGGCAGGGAGCTGTCGTAGTCCTTCAGGAGCTCCACCGCGATGATCGGCGCGAGCGCCCCGCCGATGATGGAGGCGAGCTGGGAGCCCATGGAGGCGCCGGAGTAGCGGACCTTGGTGTCGAACATCTCCGAGATGAAGGCGGCCTGCGGTCCGTACATCGCGCCGTGCAGCAGAAGTCCGACGGTGACCGCGAGGGCGATGACCGCGAAGGACTTCGAGTCCAGCAGCGCGAAGAAGGCGAAGGCCCAACCGGCCATGCCGACCGCGCCGATGAGCGTGACCGGGCGGCGCCCGATCCGGTCGGAGAGCGCGCCCCAGGCCGGGATGGTGACGAAGTGGACGGCCGAGCCGATCAGCACGGCGTTCAGCGCGTCGCTCTTGGGCAGGCCCAGGTGGACGGTGACGTAGACGAGGAGGAAGGCGGTGAGGATGTAGTACGAGATGTTCTCCCCCAGCCGGGTGCCGATCGCGGTCAGCACCTGGCGCCAGCTGGTGCGGAACACCTGGACGATCGGGGGCTTCTCCTTGACGCCCGCCGCGGCCTCCTCGGCGGCCTTGCGCTGGGCCTCCAGGAAGACCGGCGACTCGGAGACGGAGATGCGGATCCACAGGCCGATCATGACCAGCACGCCGGAGAGCAGGAAGGGGATCCGCCAGCCCCAGGCGAGGAACGCCTCGTCGGACTGGACGGCGGCGAGCAGGGCCAGGACACCGGTCGCGAGGAGGTTGCCGCCGGGCGCGCCGGCCTGCGGCCAGGAAGCCCAGAAGCCGCGGCGTTCGGGGCCGCCGTGTTCGGAGACCAGCAGCACCGCGCCGCCCCACTCGCCGCCGAGCGCGAAGCCCTGGACCAGGCGGAGCACGGTCAGCAGGACCGGCGCGGCAGCGCCGATGCTGGCGTGCGTGGGCAGCAGCCCCATCGCGAAGGTGGCCCCGCCCATCATCAGCAGGCTGAGCACCAGCAGCTTCTTGCGGCCGATCCGGTCACCGAAGTGCCCGAAGACGATCCCGCCGAGCGGCCGGGCGGCGAAGCCGACCGCGTACGTCAGGAACGCGAGCAGCGTGCCGACCAGGGGGTCGCTGGTGGGAAAGAACAGGGTGTTGAACACCAGCGCGGCCGCGGAACCGTAGAGGAAGAAGTCGTACCACTCGATGGTGGTGCCGACGAGGCTGGCGGCGACGATGCGGCGGATACCGCTTCTGCCGGCCGGCTGTGAACTCATGGTGTCACCGTGTTTCGTTGACGGGGCGGGAATGTGAGGGGAGGGAATGTGAGGGGAGGGAATGTGAGGGGCGGGGCGCTCAGTTCGCGCCCCACCCGCCGTCGACGGGGATCGACGCTCCGGTGATGTAGCCGGTGTGGGGTCCGCAGAGCCAGGCGGCGACCGCGGCCACCTCCTCCGGTTCGATGAGCCGCTTGATCGCGGACCGCTTGAGCAGCACATCGCTGACGACGTCCTCGGGGTCGATGCCGTGAGCGGCGGCCTGGGACGTGATCTGGTGCTCGACCAGGGGCGTGCGTACGTAGCCGGGGTTGACGCAGTTGCTGGTCACCCCGTGCGGGGCTCCCTCGATCGCCGCGACCTTGCTCAGCCCCTCCAGGCCGTGCTTGGCGGCGACGTACGCGGACTTGAAGGCGCTGGCCCGCAGGCCGTGCACGCTGGAGATGTTGACCACCCGGCCCCAGCCGCCGGCGTACATGTGCGGCAGGCACTGCTGGAGCAGCAGGAACGGCGCGGTGACCATCACTCTCTGGATCAGCTCGAACCGGGCCGGAGGAAAGTCCTCGATGGCCGCCACGTGCTGGAGCCCCGCGCTGTTCACGAGGACGTCCACCTCGCCGGGGAGCGTGCGGACCTCCCCGGCCTCGGCCAGGTCCACGACGTACGCACGTCCGCCGGTGGCCTTGGCGACGTCCTCGGCCGCCGCGGCGTCGAGGTCGACCACGTGCACCAGGGCCCCGGCGGCGGCCAGCGCGTGGGCGCAGGCCCGCCCGATGCCGCTGCCGCCGCCGGTCACCAGGGCCGTGCGGCCGGTGAGGTCCAGGCCGTCCGCACGGTGCGCCAAGGATCCGGGAGCTGCGTGAAATTCGCTCGTCATGGCGGGAAACGCTAGAGACATACGACACGGCAGCCCATGTGTCCGGATGCCACACTCTGCCCCCTCGTTATGGCGAAGACAGCCATACGGACCGGTCAGCGAGTCAGGCGATCGCCGTCGCCGAGAGCTCGGGCACCATCGTGAACTCGGCCGCGGTCGCGGCCCGGACCTGATCCACGCCGACGCCGGGCGCCAGCTCGCGCAGCAACAGGCCGCCCGGGGTGACGTCGAGCACCGCCAGGTCGGTGATCACCCGGTGCACCACCCGCCGGCCGGTGAGCGGCAGCGTGCACTCCTCCACCAGCTTCGGGGTGCCGTCCCGGGCGGTGTGGTCCATCAGCACGATGACTTTCCGGGCTCCGTGGACGAGGTCCATGGCCCCGCCCATCCCCTTGACCATCTTTCCGGGGATCACCCAGTTCGCCAGGTCGCCGCACGCGGACACCTGCATGGCGCCCAGGACGGCCACGTCGATGTGCTCTCCGCGGATCATCCCGAAGGACAGCGCGGAGTCGAAGTACGACGCACCGGGAAGCGTGGTCACGGTCTCCTTCCCGGCGTTGATCAGGTCGGGCCGTACCTCGTCGTCGTACGGGTAGGGGCCCACCCCGAGGATGCCGTTCTCCGACTGGAGGACCACCTCGATCCCCGGGGGCAGGTGGTTGGGGATCAGCGTGGGCAGGCCGATGCCCAGGTTGACGTAGGAGCCGTCCTCCAGTTCCCGGGCGGCGCGGGCCGCCATCTGCTCACGTGTCAGAGACATCTCGGTTCCGCCCTCCCCGGTCCCCCCGTACGGTGCGACGCTCGATGCGCTTCTCGGCCCTCGGGTCGCCGGCCTCGGCATGCACCACCCGCTGCACGAAGACGCCGGGCAGGTGGATCCGGTCCGGGTCCAGCTCGCCGGGCTCGACGAGCTCCTCCACCTCGGCGATCGTGGTCCGGCCGGCCATCGCGGTGAGCGGGTTGAAGTTCCGGGCCGAGGAATGGAAGACGAGATTGCCGTGCCGGTCACCGACAGCCGCCCGTACCAGAGCGAAGTCGGTGGTGATCCCCTCCTCCAGGAGGTACTCGCGCCCCCCGAAGGTACGGGTCTCCTTCGGCGGCGAGGCGACGGCGACCGTGCCGTCCTCGTGATACCGCCACGCCGTCCCGCCGTCCGCGATCCGCGTGCCCACGCCCGCGGGGTGTAGAACGCCGGAACACCGCAGCCCCCTGCCCGCAGCCGCTCGGCGAGGGTGCCCTGCGGCACCAGCTCCACCTCCAGCTCGCCACTGAGGTACTGGCGGGCGAACTCCTTGTTCTCACCCACATAGGAGCTGGTCATACGGGAGATCAGCCCCTCCCTCAGCAGCAGCCCGAGACCCCAGTCGTCCACACCGCAGTTGTTGGACACCACCCGCAGGCCGCCGACGCCCCTGTCCAGCAGTGCGTGGATCAGTACACCGGGTATGCCGCACAGGCCGAACCCGCCCACCGCCAGCGACGCCCCCTCGGGGATGTCGGCCACTGCCCCGGCCGCGTGCGCGACCACTTTGTCCAAGCCCATCCGATGCCCCTCGCTCTCCGGCTCCGCCGGCGGCCGCCGCGCACGCGCGCGGCCACACCGCGGCGACTGCAGCCGAGCGTAGGAAGCACCCGGCAGGGCCGGCCATGGCGGCCGGCCACACAACCCGGCCTCCGCGTATGTGTCAGGAGGGCGAGGTGCCGAACGGGTTGTCGATGAGGTAGCGCCACAGACCGTCCGGCCCGCGCCGGGCGACGTCCGTGGCGGTGCCGGCCAGCCGGACGGCCGCGCCGTCGGGGCCGGTGCCGTCGATGCTCCAGTCGACGATCAGCAGAGCGAGGTCACCTGCCACGTACGTGTGGCGGGGGCGCACGTCGATCGGCAGACCCAGCGCGAGGAAGTCCGCCGTGGCCGAGGCGAGCGCGGCGCCCGTCAGCGGGGTTCCGGGGCGCGGGACGAAGACGGCGTCCGGCGCGTACACCTGGGCCACCGCCGCCGGGTCGCCGGTGTTGAAGGCCGCGGCGAAGACGGCCGGGTGTTGCCGGGGATCGTCGGTCAGGAGGACAGTGGGCGCATGATCGCGTTCGATGTTCATGGCCGCAGCCAAGCCGAGGCCGAAATGGGTCACCAAACGGAAAGCCACGCCGGCCCGTGGGACACCGAGCTGGTCCCGGACGTCGATGGGCGTACCCGGCGACCGGAGCCGGACTGCCCGGTGGAGCTGGCCCTCGCGGCGGTGTCGGGGCGCTGGACCACGCTCGTGCTGCGGGAACTGATGGGCGGGCCGTTGTCGTTCGGGGCGCTGTCTGCACGGCTTCCCGGCATCAGCCCGAAGGTGCTCACCGAGCGGCTGCGGACGCTGGAGGGGCAGGGTCTCGCCGTCCGGGAACGGCTGCCCGGCTTTCCCGTGCGTACCCGCTACGGTCTGACCGCGGCCGGTGCGGTCTTGCGGCCGCTGCTGGTCGAGCTGTACCGCACCGGGGTGGAGCTGGCGGCGACAGGCGCAGGGCCCCGGGCAGGGTCTCCCGATCCAGCGGCCTGACCGCGTTCAGGGGGGCGGCGTTCGCTGGAGTGCACCCCCACCGGATCATGACCGCATGTCATACACCTCTCGACGCAATCTGCTCGCCGTCTTCGCCACCGCGGCGGCCTCCGTTCCACTCGGGACCTCGAGCGCCGCAGCCTCGCCGAGAACCTCGGTCCCGGCCGCCCCCGCACGCACGGCATCCCTCTCAGCCATGGCCGCGGCGCCCGCGTCCCTCACCTCGCCCCGGTCCTCCGTCACCATCGGACCGCTGGACCCCGCCTACTTCACGCAGGTCTCCCTCGGCTCCTTCACCACGACCGTGCTGCCGGGCACGCCGGAGCGCCTGGAGGTCACCTCCGGCCCCCACCGCGTCGCCGTCCTGACCAAGGGCGCGCGCACCGTCGTCCTGACCGGTCCCCAGCGCACCTTCACCGAGAACAAGCAGTCCTTCGAGGACGACTTCCGGCGCACCCTCCCCAACCAGGCACTCCCGGTCGCGGACCGCACGTACTGGGGGACCTCCCCCTCCGGCGGCAGCTGGTCCACGCTGGGGCCCGCCGACACCGACTACTCGGTGGTGCCGGGCAGCGCCACCATCGAGCTCACGACCGACTACGCGAGCCGCCACGCCACCCTCCGGGACGACGAGATCACCGACGTCGACGTCCGCTCCGTCGCGAAGTTCGACAAGGTTCCCACCGGCCAGGCCTGCTCGTACGCGCTGTCCTTCGGCTACCAGGACGTCCACAACAACTACCGGGCCAGGCTGTCCTTCCTGACCTCGGGCACGGTCGAACTGCGCCTCGAGAAGGAGGTCGCGGACACGGTCACCCAGCTGACCACGGCCACGACCCTCGCCACCGGAGTTCCGGCGGGCACGAACTGGACGATCCGTGTCCGCCGCGAGGGCGCCCGCATCCGGGCCAAGGCCTGGCGCACGGACAGCGCCGAACCCACCGGCTGGGCCGCGGACGTCACGGACACCACCTTCCCCAAGGGGCGGGTGGGCCTGAGGGCACTGGCCAATCAGGGCTGCACGAACCTGCCCGTCAAACTGGTGGTGAGCCGCTTCGAGGTCCGCGAGGCGACCTGGCAGCAGCCGCCGACCGTCACCCACGACACCTGGGTACGCGTGCTCCCCGCGCCCTTCGACGGGACCTGGACCCCTGCCCTGGAACAGATCATCCGCGGCTGGGCCGGTTCCCCGACCCCCGATGTCCTGGCCCACGCGGCCGCGTTCCTCGCGGGAGCACCCGCGGTGACCACGGCCGCCACCCCGGCAACGGGCAAGCAGGTCATGGGCAAGGCGGGCTACGGCTACACGGACCCGCACGGCTACCGCTACGAGGGCGCGGACTTCCACGAGTACATGGACCTCGGCTGGACCTTCCCCGACGGCACCTACACGGGCCCGTCCAGCCAGCAGGTCGGCAACCTCGACTGCTCCGGGTACACCCGCATGGTCTACGGCTACCACATGGGCATCCCCATGGCCGCCGGCGAGGACACCTCCAGGACCCGCATCCCCCGCAAGTCCCGCCACATGGTGGACTACGCCCCCGGCACCCGGATCGACCAGACGGACGGCACGAATCCGCCCGCCGCACAGCAACTCCAGCCCGGCGACCTGCTCCTGTTCAACGCCGACTCCGGTGACGACACGGTGACCGTCACCGTCGACCACGTGGGCATCTACCTCGGCCTGGACAGCGCCGGCAAGCGCCGCTTCCTCTCCAGCCGCAAGACCGGCAACGGCCCCACCATGTCCGACCTGGGCGGCGCTTCACTTCTCGACGGCACCGGCACCTACGCGAAGAAGCTCCACACGGTTCACCGCCTCTGATCCCCCGCGGGCCGCCGGACAGGCCCCAGGCCGAGGTCAGGCCCCGGTGCCGGCGAGGCGGCGCATCGTGTCCATGAGTTCGGGCGGCGGGGCGATGCTCATCGTCCTGGTCTCGTCGTCGAAGACGGTGATCGTGGTCAGGCGGCCCGCCTGCCACCAGAAAACCCGCGGCGAGAGCCGTCCGGGGCCGTCCTCGTAGGCGCCGAGGCCGAACTGGGCGAGGTCGTTGACGGCCTCGCCCACGTGGCGGTCGGCGAGCGGGTAGAAGACGAGGTTGTGCCGGTTCGGCACCGTCAGCAGCGCTCCCTCGGCGGGGAGTTCGGGGCCACCCGCAGCGCGGACCGCCTCCTCGAAGACGAGCGCCTTGCTGGCGGCGTACACGGACTCGCCGCCGATGATGTGCAGGACGGCGCCGCCGGGCCGCTCGATCGTGTCGTAACCCACCGGTTCGGCCAGCAGGTTGGCGCGCGCGGCCGCGTAGAGCACGTCCCGGTCCACTCGGGCGACGTCCTGGTCGTCCAGCAGCCGGACGCTGTCGGGGGTGTCGTACGCGATGCCCTCCAGCAGGTCGGTGGCGACGGGCCGCAGGTAGCCGAACTGGTGGGCGGCCTGCGGCGGTATGGATTCGGCGGCGGCCAGCCGCAGGTAGACGTTACGCAGCGGGTCTGCGGCGGCGTCCGGGGCGGCGGAGGGCGTCTGCTCGGTCATGCGTGCTTCCTTAAGCGGTGGTGACGGCGCAGGCGGCTGAGCGTGGGAGGTCGCGGGCCGGGCGAACCGGCGGACCGCCCTGGCCGGGTGCGTTCCTGTCTGCGGGTCAGGTCCGAGATCAACCGGACACCGGCACCGTATCAGCGTGTTGCGGACGGCCGCGGTCCGGGCCGGGTGGGCCGGCGCGAACGGGCCGGGGCCCGCGGAGGGATGCCGGGGCTCGGGCGGTCCGAGCACCGTGCGACCATCAGGCCCGCACCCGGCGGCCGCGGTGTCCGCGCCCGGCCGTTTGGTTGCGTCTCACCCTCTGAGCAAGGAGCGCCACACGCATGTCCATACCACCTCCGCCGCCGTCGTCCCCTGAGCCGTACCCGCAGCCGGGGCCGTACGGGCAGCCGGCGCAGCCCGGTCCGTACGGAGGCCCGCAGGGCTGGTACCCGCCGCCACAGATGCCGTTGCCCTCGCAGAAGACCAACCCGCTGGCCATCGTGGCGTTCGTCATGTCGCTCGTCTGCGCGCTGCCGCTGGTCCCGCTGATCCTCGGCATCATCGCCCTCTCCCAGATCCGCAGCCGCGGCGAGAAGGGCAAGGGCCTCGCCATCGCGGCCATCGTCATCCACGGCGCGACCATCGCGTTCTATGCGATCTTGCTGATCCTCGGAATCACCGGAGCGCTGGACGACGGCCCCACGCCGAAGCGCGACACCAGTGGCCAGGTCACCGGCCCGGGCTCCAGCGACGTACAGGACATCCGCAAGGGGGACTGCTTCAACACGGACGACGATCTGGCGGAGTACCAGGACAAGGACGGCGGCCAAGCCGCCCTCTCGGTACGCATCGTGCCCTGCGACCAGCCCCACGAGGGGGAGGCGTACGCCGTCTTCAACCTGGAGGCCGGACCGTACCCGGGCAAGGAGAAGGTCATCTCGATCACCGAGGAGAAGTGCTCCGGCACCGCGCTCACCGACTACGTGGGCGACGCCGCGAAGCTCCCGGAGAAGCTGGAGGGGTACTACTACTACCCGCAGGCCCCCACCTGGGCCCTCGGCGACCGCGAGGTCATCTGCTTCCTGGGCGACACCAGCGGCGCCAGCACCGGCTCGGCTCGCGCCACCGGTTCCTGAGCCGCTGTCGTCGGTCAGACCCCGTCGTCCGCCGCGCGGCCGCCCCCTCCCCACCGGCCCGGCGCCACTCCCGGGCCTGAGCCCGTCGGTTCCCCGTGCGGCCCCCGAGCAGGGGGCCGCACGGGCGGGGAAGGGCGAGGAGGGCGGGGAAGGGCGAGGAAGGGATCGGCGTGAAGTGCTGAGCGTGGTCACCGCCACCGCGCCGACCACGGCGAAGGTGCGTCACCCGGACGCGCGTACCCTCATCCCGTGCCAGCCTCCCGCCTCCACCGCGTCGCCGTCCTCGTTCTCGAAGGCGCGAAGCCCCTCGACGTCGGCATCCCCGCGCAGGTCTTCACGACCCGCGAGAGCATGCCCTACGAGGTGCGCGTGTGCGGCGCGGCCCCCGGCCTCGTGACCGGCGGCGACGGCCTCTCGTACCACGTGACCCACGGACTCGACGCCCTCGCGTGGGCCGACATCGTCTTCGTCCCCGGCTACCGGTTCCCGGACCGCGAGGACCCGCCGCGGGCCGTCATCGACGCGCTGATCGCCGCCCACGAGCGGGGCGCGCGGCTCGCCGCCATCTCGACGGGCGCCTTCGCGCTCGCCGCCACGGGCCTGCTCGACGGGAAGCGCGCCACGACCCACTGGCACTACACCCGGGCCCTCGCGGCGAGGCATCCGTCCATCCGGCTCGACGAGAACGTCCTGTTCGTCGACGAGGGGAGCGTCCTCACGTCGGCCGGCGCCGCCTCCGGGATCGACCTGTGTCTGCACATCCTGCGCGGCGACGTCGGCGTGTCCGCCTCCCACCACGCGGCCCGGCGCCTGATCGCGGCCCCCTACCGCAGCGGCGGACAGGCGCAGTACGTGCCGCGCAGCGTGCCCGAGCCGCTCAGCGAGCGGTTCGCCGCCACACGCGAGTGGGCGCTGCACCAGCTGGCCGAGCCGCTCACCCTCGAGGCACTCGCCCGGCACGCCGGGGTCTCGGCCCGCACGTTCTCGCGACGATTCGCCGAGGACACGGGGTACACGCCGATGCAGTGGGTGATGCGCGTCCGGATCGACGTGGCCCGCGAGCTGCTCGAACGCTCGCAGCGCGGCGTCGAGCAGATCGCCGCCGACGTCGGTCTCGGCACCGGCGCGAACCTGCGGTCGCACTTCCAGCGCATCCTCGGCACCACCCCGCGCGAGTACCGGCGCACCTTCACCCAGGACGAATAGCCTCCGACGAACAGCCTCGCATCAGCCCCCATCAGCCGCCATCAGTCCACCACCACGTGGCGAGATCCTTTTGAACCGTGGCGATCACGCCGCTGTCGCGGGCAGGCGCCGGACGCGAACCTGATGACGAACGAAAGGGACACCGCTCATGACTCGCATCGCCATCAACGGATTCGGCCGCATCGGCCGCAACGTGCTGCGCGCGCTCCTCGAACGCGACAGCGACCTCGAGGTCGTCGCCGTCAACGACCTCACGGAGCCCGCCACCCTCGCGCGGCTGCTCGCGTACGACACCACCGCCGGCCGGCTCGGCCGCCCGGTGACCGTCGACGGCAACGCCCTCCTCGTCGACGGCCGCCGCATCACGGTGCTCGCCGAGCGGGAACCGGAACGGCTGCCGTGGGCCGAGCTCGGCGTCGACATCGTGCTGGAGGCCACCGGCCGGTTCACGTCGGCCGAGGCCGCCCGCGCCCACATCAAGGCGGGCGCGAGGAAGGTACTGGTCAGCGCGCCGTCCGACGGCGCCGACGTCACGCTCGCGTTCGGGGTCAACTCCGACGCCTACGACCCGGCCGTGCACACGATCGTCTCGAACGCCTCGTGCACGACCAACGCGCTCGCGCCGCTGGCCGCGGTACTCGACGACCTCGCCGGCATCGAACACGGCTTCATGACGACGGTGCACGCCTACACGCAGGAACAGAACCTGCAGGACGGCCCGCACCGCGACGCCCGCCGCGCCCGCGCCGCCGCGGTCAACATCGTGCCGACCACGACGGGCGCCGCCAAGGCGATCGGCCTGGTGCTGCCGAACCTCGACGGCAAGCTGTCGGGCGACTCGATCCGCGTGCCGGTCCCGGTGGGCTCGATCGTCGAACTCAACACGACCGTCGCCCGCGAGGTGTCGCGCGACGACGTCCTGGAGGCCTACCGTGCCGCGGCGCGGGGACCGCTGGCCGGCGTACTCGAGTACTCGGAGGACCCGCTCGTGTCGTCCGACATCACGGGCAACCCCGCCTCGTCGATCTTCGACTCGGCCCTCACCCGCGTCGACGGCCGCCACGTCAAGGTGGTCGCCTGGTACGACAACGAGTGGGGCTTCTCGAACCGCGTGATCGACACCCTCACCCTCCTCGCCACCCGCTGAACCGGGCGAGTACCCGCCACTGGGACTCCGGATACGGCTGGGCGCTCCATGGAAAGGAGCCGGAATGGGCTCTATCTGCCCTTTTGACTATTCCGGATCGTTTTCCGCGATGCTGTAGCTTTTCGTCCATTTCCTGCCGCACCGACAGAGGTACTGCTCGACCAGGTCGCCGGCCTGGGTCACGTGCATGCCGTCTCTCAGGCGCACGTGCACATGGACCCCGGCCGGGCCATTCTCTATGGGAGACATGGCGTGATTCTGGGGCTTTTGGGCGCCGTGATGCAATAGGGGTGATTCATCCCACACGGCAGAGGTCGGCCTCATGGTCATTCCGGTCCGCGACCTGAACCCGGCCCGGCGCACGCCCTGGGTCGTGTACGCGCTGGTGATCGTGAACCTCGTCGCCTTCCTGCGTACGCCCGGCCTGGCCGGCTCGGTGGCGGGCGAGGGCTCGCTCGCCCAGTTCTGCGATCTCCAGGCGTTCCTGGAACGGTGGGCGGCCGTGCCCCGGGAACTGATCCACCAGCGCGTCCCCCGCCTGGTACCCACGGGGGACGTGGGCTTCGGCCCGACCGGTCCCGGCTGCGTCATCGGGCCGCCGGGGTACGAGAAGAGCCCGCCGCTGTCGGTGCTTACGGCGACCTTCCTGCACGGGAGCTGGCTGCATCTGCTCGGCAACCTCCTGTTCCTGTGGATCTTCGGCAACAACATCGAGGACCGCATGGGGCACCTGAGGTTCGCGCTCTTCTACCTGGTGTGCGGGTACGCCGCCTCGTACGGCTTCGCGCTGGCCAACGCTTCGTCGGCCACCCCGCTGATCGGCGCCTCCGGCGCGATCGCCGGGGTGCTGGGCGCCTACCTCGTGCTGTATCCGCTGGCCAGGGTGTGGGTACTGGTGCCCTTCCTGATCTTCCTGCCGCTGAAGCTGCCGGCCTGGGTGGTGCTGGGCATGTGGTTCGTCCTCCAGGCCGTGTACTCCTACGGCGGTGTGGTCTCCGGCGCGGGCACCGTGGCCTACCTGGCGCACGTCGCGGGCTTCGTCACGGGCATGCTCCTCGCCCTGCCCCTGCGTCCGGGTACCACGCCGCCTCCTGCGCCACCGGGTCCGCAGTGGGGCGGACGTACCGGGACCCAGTGGCCCTGACGGTCTGCGGGCGCGAGGTCACTCCTACGGCCCATGCCCCCGTTGCTTGCAGGGCGTTGTCAGACCCTTGGGAGAGGATCATTCTCATGACGATCCTTCCCGCCGATGAGGCGCTGTCCAGCCTGCCCAGCCTGCCCAGCCTGCCCAGCCTGCCCAGCCGTGCCGACTACCGTGCCGCGCTCCAGCAGTTGCGTGGCGCATCCCAGGCGTACTACGGCGGCGAGAACAGCTTGCTGGATGACGCCACCTACGACCGGCTGCGCCTGTCCGTGCTCGCCTGGGAGGCCGAGCACCCCGGCGAGGTCGCCCAGGACTCTCCGACCGGCCTGGTCGGGGACGGGGCGGCCCCGGTCGGCGACATAGCGCACACCACACGGCTGCTCAGCCTCGACAACGTCTTCGACCCGGCCGGCCTGGTCGCCTGGGGAGCTTCGCTCGAGCGCCGCCTGGGCCACGCGCCGACGGGCGGCTTCACCGTCGAGCCGAAGATGGACGGCGCGGCCGTCGCCGCCCGCTACCGTTGCGGGCGGCTGGAGCAGATCATCACCCGTGGCAACGGCACGTACGGCGAGGACGTCAGCCACGTGATCGGCACCATCGAGGGCTTGCCCGAGCAGTTGCCGGTGCCGGCCACGTTCGAGGTGCGCGGCGAGGTCCTGTTCACGCAAGCGCAGTTCGAGACCGCGAACGAGGTCCGCACCGCGTACGGCGCGCAGGTCTTCGCGAACCCGCGCAACGGCACGGCCGGCACCTTGCGCGCGAAGGACCGTCCGTACCGGCTGGCGATGACGTTCTGGGCGTACGGAGCGGTCGAGCTCGACGGCGTCGCCTTCGCCCCCTCCGGCGCCACGCACGCCGAGGTCCTGGCCGCCGTCGCCGAGGCCGGAGTGCGGACCACGGCCGACACGCCCGCCGGCCTGCACGTGGTCGCGACCCTCGCCGAGGCGCAGCAGAAGGTCGACGCGATCGCCGCGATGCGCCCGGGGCTGCCCTTCGGTATCGACGGGGTCGTGATCAAGGCGAACGACGCGGCCGAGCAGGCCGCGGCCGGGTTCGGCAGCAGGTTCCCGCACTGGGCGATCGCCTTCAAACTCCCGGCCGTCGAGCGGCAGACCGTGCTGAAGGACGTGGTCTGGGACGTGGGCCGCACCGGCGTACTGGCCCCGACGGCCATCCTGGAGCCGGTGGACATCGACGGGTCCACGGTCACCCGGGCGACCCTCCACAACCCCGCGGACATCCGCCGCCGTGACCTCCACCTCGGGGACACCGTGACGGTCTACAAGGCGGGCGACATCATCCCCCGCGTCCAGGCCGCCGTCGTCGAGCGCCGCCCGGACGACGCGCGGGAGGTGCCGCTGCCCACGGCATGCCCCAACTGCGACGGAGAGATCAACAAGGACCAGGAGCGGTGGCGCTGTGCGAAGGGAACCGGCTGCGCCCTGCCCGCACTGATCGAGTACGCCGCCGGACGCGACATGCTCGACATAGACGGCCTGGGCAGAACGTACGTCAAGGCCCTGATCGAGTCCGGTGACGTCACCGACGTCGCAGACCTGTTCACCCTCACCGAGGACCAGCTCGCCGCCGCCTCCGGCAGTGCCAAGCGCGGGGCGAAGCTGGCCGAACAGATCGCGGCCGCCAAGGCCCGCCCGCTCAGCCGCGTCTTCTGCGCCCTGGGCGTGCTCGGCACCGGGCGCAGCATGTCCCGTCGCATCGCCGCGCACTTCGGGACGATGGATGCCATCCGGCAGGCCGACGCCTCCGCGATGCGGGAAGTCGACGGGATCGGCGCGGAGAAGGCCCCGGTCATCGTCGAACAGCTCGCCTCCCTGGCCCAGGTCATCGACAAGCTGGCCGCGGCCGGGGTCAACATGAAGGAGCCGCAGCAGCCTCAGGCGGCCGGTGAGGGCCCGCTGGCGGGCAGGACCGCCGTCGTGACCGGCAAGATGAGCGGCCCGCTGGAGAACATGGGGCGCTCGGAGGTGAACGCGCTGATCGAGAAGGCCGGCGGCCGGGCGGGCAGCAGCGTCAACTCCAAGACCACCTACCTGGTCTGCGCGCCCTCCCCGAACGGGAAGCCGAGCTCCAAGGCCGTCAAGGCGGCGGAGCTGGGCGTCACGGTCCTCACTCCGGAGGCGTTCGCCGAACTCGTCGCCGACTACCTGGGCTGACCGCCGCACCGCAGGGGCCGAACGGCCGGGACACCGCCCGCGCGTACCCGGTGCCGCTTTGCGTATGACCAGGTCACCGCGGTCATCAGGGCCGGTATGGCGAACAGCGGGGCGAAGACGAAGCCCCAAACGGTCTGTGCCGTACCGCTCGACATATACGTCTGACTCTCGACGGTGAAGGCGACCACGACCTGCCACAGTGCCACCACGACGAGGACGGCCCCACCCCGGGATGTCGAAGACGTCGCGCAGGACCTGGTCGCTGTAGCCGACGTACACACCGGATGCCATGGCGATGCGCCACAGGCCGGACGGGACGGCGCACAGGGCGATGGCGTGGGCGGCGCGACGGGCCCAGACGGGCGCGGGGGCGGAAACAGGGAGCGGAGAGGTCGTCGTCGTCATGACGTACATGCTGGCCGTGGACATGCCAGTCACGCGTCGCCCGCCAGGAGGGCGCGCACCCGGCTCAGGTCCTACCCGAGTCAGGTGCGGCCTCCCCCGACAGGGTGAGTTCCCCCTCCGCGATGCCGGATGGTGACGGCCGAAGCCTTGGCGAGCGCCACGGGGTTCAGGAACCGCAGCGGACCGATCAGGCGGGACGCGAAGAGATGCATGTGCCGCGCCACCGATTCATCGCGCGCTGCCGCCGAATACATCAGCCGCTCCACGGGATTGAACGGGCGGCCCGTGGCGAAGTCGGCGGCCAGGAACTGGTGACCGCGCAGCCGGCGCCGGTGTCTGCGTGCGTACACCGCGAGCGACCTGTCGAGGTCGCCCCGACCGGTCGCGGCCGAGGCGACCGCCTCTGCCAGCCACTGCGCGGACTGCAGAGCCCACCCGCATCCCACGCCCCACAGGGGGGCGCCGGTCAGGGCGGCGTCGCCGATGAGCGCGACGCCCGCTGCGGTCGGCTTGCGGCTGTGGAGCGGGTGGTTGACCGTGCCGGTGATCTTCGTGATGCGCTCGGCGGAGTCGATGGGCGGTGCCTCGGGCAGGGCGCGGACGAATGCGGAGAAGCTGCCCTCCAGGTCTTCCCGGAAGGCCGGCAGCCGTTTCTTGTCCGGGAGCACCGCGAGGACCGTCACCCCGTCGTCGTTGGGAAACGCGTACGCCATGTCGGGCTCCAGGAACCAGGTCTGACCGATTCCGCCGTGCAGTGGAAGGTTGCGGAAGTGCGCGAGATAGCCGAACCGCGCGTTCTCGTACTGCCGAGCGGGCACCCCGGCGAACTTCGCCACGGCCGAGTCCTTGCCGTCGGCGCCGACCACCAGGCGGGCCCGGATCTCGCGCTCGCCCTGGGGTGTCGACGCGCGCACCCCCGAGGTTCGCCCCGCCTCCCGGACCAGCCCGGTCACGTGGTGACCGAGGAGCAGATCGACGCCCGGGGTCTTCGCCGCACGGGACCTGATCAACGGGTCGAGGGTGCTGCGCCGAACGTTGTACGCGTACGGCAGCTCGGGGTCCGCCGGCGCGGCCCTCGGCTCGATCCAGCCCCAACGCGTGTACCAGCGCGACGTGTTGCGGACGGCCCCCGCCTTCTCGAGAGCGGGGATGAGGCCGAGTTCGTCCAGCACCGGGTAGGCGTTGGCCGTGAGGGAGTGGGTGCACAGCACCTTGTACGCCTCCGGGTCCGAGCGGCGTTCCAGCAGGGCGACACGGACACCGCGTCGAGCGAGCAGGATCGCCGCGGCGCTGCCGGCGAGGCCGGCTCCGGTGATGACGACGTCGTAGTCGCGTCCCGCGCTCCGTCAGCCGCGCGCTCTGACTCGCCGGGGGCCCAACCGTCACACATCGTCATGTCACATAAGACGCCGATCGGATGAAATCACTGCAATGGGATGTCGATGGGCATCCGGGCCGGCACCTCTCACGCACAGTGAGCGCCAGACAGCGCTCACACCGAAGAGGAGAGACAGCCATGCAGGGACTTCACAGCCGGCGTAGGGGCGGCCGCGGCCGGCGGATCGCGGCCGCCGTGTGCGCGCAGACGCTGGCCGCCGCGGCCCTGGTCGGCCTCGGCGCGGGCGGGGCGAGCGCCCAGGTCACGACGTGCTTCAACTCCGTCGCCACGACCACGGGCACCACGGGCACCCCGGGTGACGACGTGATCATCGGCACGCCGGGCAGCGACGTCATCGATGGCGGTGGCGGCCACGACAAGATCTGCGGGCTCGGGGGCAACGACATCCTCATCGGCGGTCTGGGAGACGACAGCCTCTCGGGCGGCGCGGGCGATGACCAGGTGGACGGCGGGGCCGACCACGACACCCTGGTCGGCGATGACTTCGCGTTCACCGGAGACGCGACGGGCCCCGTCGGCCGCGACCGCGTCACGGGCGGCACCGGCAGCGACAGCCTGACCGGCGACCACTGGTCGGTCCAGGGCACCGCCCGCGGCGGGGCCACGGACACCCTCTACGGTGGCGACGGCGACGACTCCCTGACCGGCGACAGCCGAGGCGACCACGCCTTCGGCGGCGCACGGGACCACATCGAGGGCGGCACCGGCAGCGACGGCATCATCGGCGACTCCCTCGGGTTCTACGACGCCACGGGCGCCGGGGACGACGTCCTGCTGGAGGGCCCCGGTGAGAACGGTGACGTGACGGGCGACAGCGTCTCCGTCCTCGGCAACGTGAGCGGCGCGGGCGGCGACGACTACATCGACCTGGGCGCGGACGGCGGTTTCGGCGCCTGGGGCGACCACCAGACCTTCTCCGGCCAGGCCTCGGGCTCCGGCAACGACCGGATCATGGGCGGCAGCGCGAGCGAGATCGTACTCGTCGGCGACAGCGGAGTGGGCGACCCCACGGGTTCGACGGCGGCCAACGACATCATCGACGGCCGCGGTGGCGACGACCAGATCTTCGGCGACAACGTCGACGCCGGTTCGCTGGGCTCCTCGATCGGCACGGCCGGCGGGTCCGACAGCCTCAGCGGTGGCTCCGGCAACGACTTCCTGCGCGGCGGACCGGCCCCGGACACCCTCAACGGCGGCGCGGGCAGGGACGACTGCGACGGCGAGGCGGGCGCGGACACGGAGATCAACTGCGAGGTCTGACCGCCCCGACGCACGGCGTCACGCTCTCCACGGCGGCGAGGACCTCCTCGACCCGGATCCGCAACAGGCGCCGGTCGGGGCGGTCCGCGTGCGCGTCTCCCGGGCGCAGCGGGTCCCCGCCCGGTTCGGGATGCCACAGCACGCGGTGGGGTCCTGTCGTGGGCGGGCCCCAGAGCCTCGGCGACACGGGGCCGAACAGGACGACGGAGGGCGTGCGCAGCGCGGACGCGAGGTGGGCGAGTCCGGTGTCCCCCACGACGACGCACCGTGCCCCGGCGACGAGGGCGCACAAGCGCGCGAACGGCACGTCGGCCGTCCCGCCCAGTACCGCGTCCGGCGCCAGGCCGGCTTCGGCGGCGACGCGGTGCGCGAGTGGTCCTTCGGCGGCACCGGCGGTCACGACGACCCGGTGTCCCGCGCGGTGCAGCGCCGCCGCCACGGCCGCGAACCGCTCCGCCGGCCACTGGCGGGCCGCGGCGTCGGCGCCCGGATGGATGACGGTGGCGCCGGGCGCGGGCGAGGGTTCCCGGGGCGGCGCGATGCCCAGGTCGCCGGAGTCGGCCGGGAACCCGTACCAGCGCAGCAGCCGGCACCAGCGGTCCCGCTCGTGCTCCTCGGGGCGCCAGACCGGGCCGGGGATGCCGGGGGTGTGTGCGTGGCGGTAGGCGAGCAGCCGGCGGGGCCGCAGCCGCTGGAGCAGCAGGTGGCTGGGCGGGCCGTTGCCGTGCAGGTCGACGGCCACCTCCGGCGGCGGGCCGTGCCAGTCGAGGGAGGCGGGGACCTCTCGCCCGGGGGCCCGGGTGCCCAGGGTGCGGTCGACGAGGCCGGTGGCGGCCGCAGCCTCCGCCAGCCGTTCGGGAGCGGCCAGGACGATCTCGTGGTCCGGCAGCTCGCCGCGCAGGGCGCGCAGCGCCGGCACGGCCGTGAGGAGGTCTCCCAGACCCAGTGCGCGCAGCACAAGCACCCGGGGCCGCGCCCCGACGGCACCTGCCCGCCCGCCCGCACGGGCAAGCGCCCGCCCAGGCGTACCCCCACCGCCCGCCCCGCCAGCCGCACCAGCGCGCGTACCGGCAGACGCACCGCTGGGCGCACCGCCAGACGGACCGGCAGGCGTACCGGCAGATGGACCGCCTGGCGTACCGGCAGGTGTACCGGCGGGCGTGCCACCGGGCGCACCGGCAGACGGACCGGCAGGCGCACCGGCAGACGGACCGCCAGGCGTACCGGCAGGTGTACCGGCGGGCGTACCGCCGGGCGCACCGGCAGGTGGACCGCCGGGCGTGCCACCGGGCGTACCGCCAGGCGGACCGCCGCGCGTACGGACGGACGCCCCGCCGGGCGCACCGGCAGACGCACCGCCAGGCGCACGGACAGACGGACCGCCGGGCGGGGCGGCAGGCGGACCGGCGGGCGGGGCGGCAGACGGACCGCCGGGCGTGCCGGCAGGTGGGTCGGCGGGTGGGGCGGCAGGGGGGGCGGCGGGCTTGTCGGCGTCGCTGCGGGGTTTCGCGGGGCGGGTCATGGGGGCTGCCTCACGGACCCGGGATCGTGGCGGCCGCCTTGGCCGCGCGGTCGGCCAGCATCGTGGTGGAGCGGCCCGCCAGGTAGGGCAGGACGACGGCCTGCCCGCCCCACTCCCGCAGGACGGCCGCTTCCGGAAGGTCTTCGACCGCGTAGTCGCCCCCCTTGACCCAGACGTCCGGCCTCAGCTCCGCCAGGAGCGCGGCGGGGGTGTCCTCCTCGAAGGCCACGACGGCGTCGACGCTGCCGAGCGCGCCGAGTACCCGCATGCGGTCCGCGAGGGGAGTCAGCGGTCTGCCAGGACCCTTGCGGCGGGTGAGCGACGCGTCGGAGTTGACGCACACGATCAGGCAGTCGCCGATGCGCCGGGCGCTCTCCAGCAGTCCGACGTGACCGGCGTGCAGCAGATCGAAGCAGCCGCCGGTCGCGACGACGGTCCCGCCCCGGGCCCGGACGCTCCGGGCGAGGGCGAAGGCGTCCGACGGCGGGCCCTCGTGGGCGGCGGCCGCCGCGTGCCACAGGGCGGGGTTGCCCGCGCCTCCGGCCGCCACGAAGGCGCACGCTTCGGCGACCGCGCGTTCCACGGCTTCCTCGGGCAGGGCCCCGTCGGCGAGGGCGGCAGCCGCGGTGGCGGCGAAGCAGTCGCCCGCTCCGCAGGGGTCTCCGGCGGCCCGGTAGGGCGGCGGGACGAGCATCGGCGTGTCCTGGCCCGGGCTCGTCAGCAGCACTCCGCGCTCGCCCAGCGTCACGGCGACCGACGCCGCCGCCCACCGCTCGGCGAGCCGCGCGCCGCGCAGGGCGTCGGCGCTCAGGGAGGTGCTGCCCTCGCCGGGGCACAGGGCGCGCGCCTCGGCGGCGTTGGGGGTCACGAGTCGCGCTCCGGGTACCGGATCGTCGCCCCTCGGGTGGGGGTCCCA
This sequence comes from Streptomyces sp. NPDC028910, assembly GCF_055564955.1. NCBI lineage: Bacteria > Bacillati > Actinomycetota > Actinomycetes > Kitasatosporales > Streptomycetaceae > Streptomyces > Streptomyces sp. NPDC028910. The sequence continues at coordinate 93,193 of NZ_JBVHVF010000006.1, forward strand.
CACCAGGGGCACCCGGTGGGCGGCGGCCGCGAGCTGCTCGCGTACGGATCGTCCGGCGTGGCGGCCGTAGTCGGCGACGAGGACGGCGCCCGCCGAGGCCAGCGCGTCGCGTACGGCGTCGTTCGGCGGGCCCGGCCGGCCGCCGCCCCGGTCGATCCGGACCAGCGGGCGCCCGCCCGCCATCACCCGGGTCTTGACGGGGAGTTCGCCCGTCAGGGGCAGTTCGGCGAGCGTGACCCGGCCGCGCAGGGCTCGCCGTACCTCCTCGCTGGCCTCGTCGTCGCCGAGCGCCGTGATGAGGACGACCTCGCGTCCCGCGCGGGCCGCCAGGACCGCCGCGAGTCCGGCGCCGCCCGGACGGCTGCGGTCCTCGGTGACGTCGACGACCGGGGCGGGGCCGTCGGGTGACAGACGCGTCGCGGTGCCTTCGATGTCCTGGTCGAGCAGGGCGTCCCCGACGACGACCAGCGGCCCGGGCGCGCTCACAGCGGCCTCGGGGCGGTGGCCATCGGCTCGTGGGTCCCGGTGGGCCGGCCCCGGACCCGGCCGGCGGCCGCGTCGAAGCGCTCGCACAGCAGGTGGACGGCCACCAGGTGCGCCTCCTGGACGGTGGCGGTGCTCGGCGCGTCGATGAACAGCGTCTCCTCGGCGACGTCGGCCAGCGGGCTCGGAGCGGGGCCGGTCATCGCCCAGACGTGCAAGCCGGCGGTGCGCGCGGTCGCGGCGGCGGCGATCAGGTTGGCACTGCGGCCGGACGTGGACAGGAGGAGGAGCACGTCTCCCCGGCGGCCGTGGGCGGACACCTGCCTGGCGAAGACGTGCTCGTAGCCGTAGTCGTTGCCGATGGCGGTCAGGCTGGAGGTCTCCGCGTGCAGGGCGATGGCCGAGTACGCGGGGCGTTCCTTCTGGTAGCGGCCGACGAGTTCGGCTGTCAGGTGCTGGGCCTGGGCGGCGCTGCCGCCGTTCCCCGCGGCCAGCAGGCGGCCGCCCGCGGGCAGGATGGCGGCCAGCCGGTCGCCCCAGTGCGCCAATCGGTCGAGGCCGTCCCGGCGGAGCCGGTCCAGGGCGTCCTGGAGCGACTGGCAGTGCTGGTGCGCGTCTTCGCTCACGTGGTGTTCGCTCATGACGGTCGGACAGGTCGCAGGTCGGGTGCGTCCGTGTCCCTGCCTCCCTCGGTCGTCGGTGGTTCGCGGTGGTTCAAAGGGATGTGCGAAGGAATGTACGAAGGGATGTGCGAAGGGGTGCGCGAAGGCGTCGGTGGCGGGTTCAGATCGCCCCCGCCACGGCCGGCCGGGCGGCGAGTACCGAGCGGTACACCGCCTCGGTCGCCTCGGCGACGCTCGCCCAGCTGTAGCGGCTCAGCACGCGTTGGCGGCCCGCCGCCCCGCAGCTCAGGCGCCGGGCCGGGTCGGCGAGGAAGGTGCTCACGGCGGCCGCGAGAGCCTCCGGGTCGCCGGGCGGCACCAGCCGGCCCGTGACGAAGTCGACGACGGTGTCGAGTTGGCCGCCGACGGCGCTGGCGACGACGGGCCTGCCGCAGGCCATCGCCTCCAGCGGCACGATGCCGAACGGCTCGTAGTCCGCGGGGCACAGCACCACGTCGGCGCTGCGAAGTACGGTCGGCACGTCCGCGCTCGGCACGGCGCCCGTGAAGTGCACGCGGTCGGCCACCCCCGCTCCGTGGGCGATCGCGCGCAGCCGGCGCACCTCCAGGTCGTCGCCGACGCGGTCCCCGGCCTGCCCGCCCACCACCACGAGTTCCGTGCCGGGCAGTGCGGCGAGGGCGGCGATGGAGACGGAAGCGCCTTTGCGCGGGACCAGGCGGCCCAGCTGTACGAGCCGGTGGCGGTGGGGGCCGCGTTCGGCTGCCGGGCCGTGCGGGGTGAACACCTCGGGGTTCACCCCGCAGGGCACGATGTCGACGCGGTCGGGCGGGATCCCCATCCGGGCCAGCTCGGCGACCTCGTCGCGGCAGGTGGCGATGACCCGGTGGGCGTGCAGGCCGACCTCCCGCTCGCACGGGATCCGGGACGGGGGGCTGGTGTCCGCCTCGCCCTGGTGGCGCCGCTTGACCGTGCCCAGCGCGTGGTAGGTGTGCAGCAGCGGCAGCCGCAGCTCCCGCGTGGCGGCGAGCGCGGCCAACCCGGACATCCAGAAGTGGGAGTGCACGAGATCGGGGGGCTGTTCCTGCCATTCCCATGTCAGGTAGTGGCCGAACTCCAGCATGTAGGGCAGGAGTTCGTCCTTGGGGATGTGCCGGGCCGGGCCCGCCGGCACGTGGTGCACCTCGACGCCCGCACGCAGGCGCTTGCGCTGCGGCAGGTCGCGTGCGTCCTTGCGGGTGTAGACGGTGACGCGGTGGCCGCGGTCGGCGAGTGCCCCGGCCAGCGAGGCGACGTGCACGTTCTGTCCCCCGGCGTCCGCCCCGCCCATGGCCGCGAGTGGACTCGCGTGTTCCGAGACGAGGGCGATCGACAGCCGGCCGGCGGCATGGCCGGAGGCGCGCGGACCCGGCCTCATGAGCGCGCCTCCGCCATCACCCGTTCCCAGTCGGCCAGGAAGCGTTTGAGCCCGTACCGTTCGAGGGCCGCCTGCCGCCCTCGCGCCCCGTCCTCGGCCGCGGCCTGCGGATCCTCCAGATAGCGGCGGGCGGCGCGGGCCAGTACCTCGGGGCGCGTCGAGAGGACTCCGGTGCCGGGCGGGAGCGCCTCCACGGCCTCCGTCGTGGCCAGGGCGACCACGGGCATCCCGAGGTGCATGGCCTCCAGGAGGGACAGCCCGAGGGACGTCCACCGTACGGGGTGCAGGTAGAGCCTGCGCTGCGCCATCGCGGCGTGCAGCGCCTCCTGGGGGAGGTCCGCGCTGCGGCAGCGGTCGGCGGGCACGCCCAGGTGGGCCGCGAGCCCTTCCGTGCGCATGCCGAACACGTCCAGGGGGACCGCGTCGCAGAGTGCGGGCAGCAGGTCGGTCCCGGTGTAACGGCCGCGGCGGACGGGCTCGTTGACGACGACCGCGGCCCGCGGGAGCCGCCCGGTGTAGAGGTGGCCGGGATCGACGATGCCGTGCTCGATCACCTCGGTCCGGGTGGAGCCGTTGTCCCAGAAGAGCCGGTTGAAGTGCGTGACGTGGACGAGCGTCAGGTCGTCGTGGTCCGCGTACGGGTGCCTGGTCGTCGGGATGTCGCCCTCGGGCGTGTTGTGCTCCAGGTAGACGGCGGGCAGGTCCCGGCCGGGGCGGCGGCCGCCCAGCCACCGCGCGGCGAGCTCCATCTCGTGCGGGCGCTGGAGGATCACGAGGTCCACGGGGGCGTCCCGCAGCTGCTCAGGGGTGATCTCGTGCACCGATTCGGGCCAGGAGAAGGTGCGGGCACGCCCCAGTCCATCCGGGTCCCGGCCGGGGGTCACGGGGACCAGATAGGTGTGCGGCCCCTGCACGAACGCCGTTGTCCACGACCCGTGGACGTGCCACAGCAGGATGTTCATGCGCTCGCTCCTTGCTCCGATTCGGTTGGGTCGCCCGCGGCGGCTGCCGACGGCAGCGTGCGGCCGCCGAGCCGGGCCACGGCCCTGAGGACCTCCGCGTCCCGGACACCGTCGAGACAGGGGTGTCCGCGAACGGGGCAGCGCCGGGCCCGGCTGTCGCGGCACGGCGCCTCCTGGTCCCCCAGCAGAACGTGCGGTACCCCGTACGGGCGCCAGCGCTCGGCCGGGACGACCGGGGCGAACAGGCAGGCCACCGGGGTGGCGACGGCGGCGGCGAGGTGCGCGGGGCCGGTGTTGCCGACCACGGCGACGTCAGCGCCGGCCAGTACGCCCGCCAGGCACCGCAGGTCACCCGTCCCGCCGCCGAGGTCGAGCGCGTGGCGGCCGGCGACCCGGGCGGTCAGCTCGCGTTCCGCCGGGCCGCCGGTGACGACGACCCGGTGCCCGGCGGCGCTCAGGGCAGCGCAGGCCCGGGCGGCGCGCGCGGGACTCCACGCGCGCGCGGCGACGGCGGCTCCGGGGTGCAGCACGACGTACGGGCCGGGACCGGTCAGCCAGGTGGTGTCGGGCGGATCGGTGACGCGCAGGGCCCCCGTGTCGCCCGGCGGGAGGAGGAAGCCCGCGTCGGCGGCGAGGTCCAGGGCGGCCTGCGCCTCGTGGCGGTGCGGCGCCCGGTGGTGGCGCAGGTCGAGGAGTGCGCCGGGGTACTCCTCGCAGTCGGCCGCCGTCCACCCCACGCCGGCGAGCCTCAGCAGCAGGGCCGCCGGGAGCGGGCTCTGGTGGTGGGAGACCAGGATGAGCGCCCGGTCGAAGCGCGCGGCGGCCACGGTGGCGACCAGGTCCAGCCAGGCCCGCTCCGAAACGGGCGCGGGCTCCAGCCCGACCCAGGGGGCCTCGTACACCAGGACGTCGTCGACGCCGGGCAGCAGACGGCCCGCGGGTGCGCCTTGCGGACCGCACAGCAGCGCGGTGTACGAGGAGCCCGCGGCCACGGCCCGTACGGCGGGTCCGGCCAGCAGGACGTCGCCCGCGCTGTCCAGCCGGACGACGAGCGTGCGCGGGTCGTTCACCGCACGCCACCCGCGGTCCGGGGACGCTCCGTCCCCGACGCTCGCGCCCGCAGGGCCAGGCGTACGGCGGCCAGCAGGTCGGGAGCCGACTCCGGTGCCCGCCGGACCTCCTCGGGCCGGGTGAGGGCCGTGGGCACCAGCACGCCACGGGCCCCGGCGGCGCGGGCGGCCGCCATGTCGGCGCCGATGTCTCCGATGACCACCGTACGGTCGGGCGGTACGCCGAGCCGCGCGCAGGCGGCGAGTACGAGGGCGGGGGCGGGCTTGCGGCAGCCGCAGCCGTCGTGGGGGCCGTGAGGGCAGACCGCCCAGACGGAGAACGGCCCGATGAGGGCGTCCACCCGCTCGCGCACGGCCTCCACCTGGCGACGGGTCAGCAGCCCGCGGGCCACGCCCGACTGGTTGCTGACCACTCCGACCGGGATGCCGAGGGCGGTGACCGCGGCGACGGCGTCCCGGGCCGAGGCCATGGGCACCACGCGTCCGGGATCACCGTTGTAGGGGACGTCGACGACCAGGGTGCCGTCGCGGTCGAAGAGCACGGCGCCCGGAAGCCCTCGGTCGCCGCTGTCGGGGGGCGCGGGGGGCGGTCCCGGCGCGGCGGCGGGCGCGGGTCCGTCGAACAGCCACGGGCCGTCGTCGTCGGGCGCCTCGCGCCGCCGGACACCGGTCGCGCCGGGGCGGCTGGTCATGCCCCTACCCGCGCGGCGGCGGGCGCGTCCACGCGGCGGGGCGGGGAGGTCCCCGCCGTCAGGGGAGCGGCATGGCGGTGCACGAGCAGGCCCCTGAGCCAGTGCCAGGTGGCCGCCGGCGGGATCAGCGCACTCGTCACCGCCATGGTGGAGACCTCCCGGCGGGTCCGCGGTCCCGGCGCGATCCGGGCCGCGGCGAATTCCGCGCTGCCGACGAGCCAGCCCGCGGCGCACAGGGCCGCGGGGCCGGGCCGGCGCAGCACGGCGCAGGCCAGGGCGGCCACCGCCGCCCCGGTGACGAGGAGGTGCTGCGGCAGGCGGCCGCGCGGGGCCGCGGCGCGGCCCCACCAGTCGTGGCCGTGCAACCGGGTCATGAGCACGTCATCGGCGTTGCCCGCCTGCTGGCGCAGGGAGATCCAGCGGTCCGCGGGGCGGACGGGGTGGGTGGTGCGGCGGCTGCCCGCGGCCAGGGTCCAGCCGGCGTCGAGCACGCGGAGCGCGAGGTCGGCGTCCTCCCGGAAGGCGCGGCCGAAACGTTCGTCGAAGCCGCCGACGCCCTCCAGGGCCTCCCGGCGGTACGCCATGTCCGCGGTGATCCAGCGCGCGGTGGCCAGGCCCGCCGTGCCGCGTTCCCAGTCGGTGGGCCTGCGATCGGGCGGGAGGGGCACGGTGATGCGGGCCGTGACGCCCGCCGTACGGCTGGACGCCGTGGCCAGGTCACGCGCCAGCTCCTGGCACCAGTCGGCGCCGGGGACCACGTCGTCGTCGAGGAAGGCGATCCACTCCACGGCGCCCGCGGTCCGCGCCCCCGTGTTGCGGGCGGCGGCGGGACCGCGGCCGCCGCCGGACACCACGGTGGTGACGGCCCTCAGTTCGTCGGGGACCTGGGCGTGCACGGGGCGGCCGCTGCCCGGGCGCTGGTCGTCCACGAGGACGATCACGGCGGGTTTCGGCCCGGCGGCCCGCGCCAGCGCCGTCAGGCAGATGCGCAGGCTGGGGCGGCCGAGGGTGGGGATCACGACCGCGTAGTGGGGCGCCGGGCCGGGCGGGTCCGTGTCGGGCGCGGCCGTGGCGCTGCCGTGCCGCGTGGTCCTGGTCATCGTGACCACTCGTCCTCGCCCTGGCGGAAGAAGGCGCCGCGCCGGACGGCGTAGGGGCCGATGGCCAGGAGGTCCACCGGCGAGGAACCGAAGCACTCCAGTGCCTCGCGGGGGTCGTCGACCATGGGGCGGCCCGCCGTGTTGAGGCTGGTGTTGACCACCACGGGCAGCCCGGTGAACTGCTCGAAGGTGCTGAGCATGCGGGCCACGAGCGGTTCGGAGGCGGGGTCGACGGTCTGGATCCGGGCCGTTCCGTCGACGTGCACGACGGCCGGGATGCGCTCGCGCCAGCGCGGCGCCACGTCGTGGACGAACAGCATGTAGGGGCTGGGGATCGGTCCGTCGAAGATCTCCGCCGCCCGGTCGGCCAGCACCATGGGAGCGACCGGCCGGAACTGCTCGCGGCCCTTGACGTCGTTGAGGCGTTCGAGGTTGCCCGCGTGGCCGGGGTGCGCCAGCAGCGAGCGGTGTCCCAGAGCCCGTGGGCCGTACTCCGAACGCCCTTGGAACCAGGCGACGATGGCGTTGTCCGCCAACGCCCGCGCGACCGTCTCCGCGATGTCGGGCGGGCGGTCGAAGGGTACGGCCGCCGTCTTGAGGAGGGCGCCGAGTTCCGCGTCGGTCCAGTCGCGTCCCAGGTCCGCGCCCGCCATGGGCTCCGGTTCGTCACCGGCGCCGGCCGCGAGCAGCAGGGCGCCGCCGAGGGCCGTGCCGGCGTCGCCGGCGGCGGGCTGGACCCATACGCGGGAGAAGGGGCCCTCGCGGGCGATGCGGGAGTTGGCCACGCAGTTGAGCGCGACGCCTCCGGCGAGGGTCAGCAGTTCGTCGTGCGTCTGGCCGTGGAGCCAGCGCGCGAGGTCCAGCAGCGTCTCCTCCAGGACGGCCTGGGCGCTGGCGGCGACGTCCGCGTGGTCCTGCGTCCAGGGCTCCTCGGGGCCGCGCGGGGCGCACAGCTCGTGCCAGGGAACGCCGGTCGCGTGGAAGCCGCCGTCGCCCGTGGGGTAGACGTGACGGCGCAGCTCCGCCAGCATGCGCGGGCTTCCGTGCGAGGCCAGCGCCATGACCTTGAACTCGTCCGAGGAGCGCAGGAAGCCGAGGTGGCCGGTGAGTTCTTCGTAGACCAGGCCGAGGGAGTGCGGAAGGTCCTGGGCGTACAGCGGCTCCAGCCGGTCACCGACGCGGCGTGCCGCGAGGTGGGAGGCGCGTTCGCCCCGTCCGTCGAGGACCAGGACGGACGACGTCCGCGCCCCGTCCGCGGCGAAGGCGCCCGAGGCGGCGTGGGCCATGTGGTGCGGAACGAAGCGGACGATGCCCGCGTCGAGGCCTGGAAGGGCCGTCGCCAGGAATCCGGGCGCCTGACGCGCGTAGGTCAGACGCAGGTGGTCCCAGGGGTCGTCCAGCCCCATGAGGTGCGTGGGCCGTGCGAGGTCCGGGTCGAAGGAGTAGGCCACCGCGTCGAGGTCCTGGGGGCGCAGACCGGCGCGCTTCAGGCACCAGGCGGCGGCTTGTTCCGGCATTTCCCATGCCGAGAACGGCACGGGCCGCTTGCCGTGCTTGCGTCGGGAGAATCGTTCCTCCTCCGCAGCCGCCACGGTTCGTCCGTCGACGACGACCGCCGCCGCCGGATCGTGGAACAGAGCGTTGATCCCGAGAATGCGCATGGGTGACAGGCCTTTCGATGAGAGTCGCGCCGAGCCCCCCGGGGCTCGAAGGGCCCCGGGAGGGACCCGGCCCGGCGGCCGTGGATCAGTCGGCGGTGTGCTCGCGGTACCAGGCGATGGTTCGCCGCAGCCCCTCTTCGGCCGTCACCACCGGTTCCCAGCCGAGCTTGTCGCGCGCCAGCGTGATGTCAGGACAACGCACCGCCGGGTCGTCGGTCGGGCGCTCGATGTAGCGGATCTCGGAGGAAGAGCCGGCGAGTTCGATGATCCAGTGGGCCAGCTCCAGCATCGTGATCTCGGTCGGATTGCCGATGTTCACGGGCCCGCGCATCCCGTGGGCCGCGGCGGCCAGGATGCCCCGTACGGTGTCGTCCACGTAGCACAGCGAACGGGTCTGCAGACCGTCGCCGGTGACGGTGAGCGGCTCGCCGGCCAGGGCCTGGCGGATGAAGGTGGGGACGGCGCGGCCGTCGTAGCCGCGCATCCGCGGCCCGTAGGTGTTGAACAGCCGCACGATGGCCGTGTCGGTGCCGTGTTCGCCCGCCTCGGCCGTGGTCAGCGCCTCGCCGAAGCGCTTCGCCTCGTCGTAGACGCTGCGCGGACCGACGGGGTTGACGTTGCCCCAGTAGCGCTCGTTCTGCGGGTGCTCCTGCGGGTCGCCGTACACCTCCGAGGTGGACGCGAGCAGGAAGCGGGCGCCGGCGCCGTGGGCGAGGGCCAGCGCGTTGCGCGTACCGAGGCTGCCCGTGTCCAGGGTGTGCAGGGGCAGCCGGAGGTAGTCGGCGGGCGAGGCGGGCGAGGCGAAGTGCAGGACGAGGTCGGGCGGCCGTTCGACGGTGAACGGCTGCGAGACGTCGGCCTGGTGGAAGACGAAGCCCGGCCGGTCCCGCAGGTGCGCGATGTTCTCGGGCCGCCCGGTGCTGAAGTCGTCCACGCACGTGACGTCGGTGCCGGCGTCCATCAGGGCGGTGCACAGATGGGAGCCGACGAAACCGGAACCACCGGTGACGACCGCGTGATCCCAGCGGCGCGGGACTGTGCTGTCCATGGGGATATCTCCTCTGACGCAGCGGGGCTCGGACGCCCGCACCAGTGGTCCGGACGCTGGACGGGCCGCCCGGGGGGGCCGGGCGGCCCGTCGGGGGCGCGGCCGGAGCGTGGACGGGTCCAGCCTCTTGTCTCCCGGCGCGGTCGGCATGCGGGGATGGGGCATTGAGGTGAAACACGGAGCGTGACCGTGCGGCCCGGCGCCGCGGGATGCGGTCGTCGTGCGCGGATCAGGGCCGCGCGTGTGCGGATCAGGGCCAGGCGTGTGCGGATCAGGGCCAGGCGTGTGCGGATCAGGGCCAGGACGGCTCCCTGCGGGGCACGACCACCACCTCGGACACCGCGCTCCCCGCCGGCACCGACAGCGCGTACAGCACCGTGTCGGCGACCACTTCGGGGCTCTGGAGCATCGAGACGTCGGCGTCCGGGAACCGCTCCATGATGAACGCCGTCTCCATGCCGCCCGCGATGACGCCGGTGACGCCGATGCCGGGGCAGTCCCGCTGGGCTTCCTTGAAGAGGGTGTGCGTGAAGGCGCGGAGACCGGACTTGCTCGCCGAGTAGGGTCCGGCCTCGGTCCACGTCCGGTTCGCCGCGGTCGACAGGATGTTGACGATGTGCCCTCCGCCTTGCGCGACCATGCGCCGGTAGACCTCCAGGCACAGGTACATCGGTCCGAGGAGGTTCGTCGTGACCACCCGGGTCACCTCGTCCGCCGTCAGGTGCTCGATCGCCTTCGAGACGTCCACGGCCGCGTTGTTGACGAGGATGTCCACGTTCTGGCCCGTCTCCTCAAGGTCGCGTACGACGGCCGCGACCGCCTCGTGATCGCAGACGTCCATCTTGACGAACCGGGCGCGGGCCCCGGATGCCTCCAGCCGGGCACACAGCTCTTCCGCCAGGTCCTTGCGTACGTCCGCCACCAGCACGGAGGCGCCCGCCTCGGCCAGCCTCCGCGAGATCGCGGCGCCCAGGCCCCGCGCTCCGCCGGTGACCAGGGCCTGCCTGCCCCGGAGGTCTCCATACACGACGCCGCTCATCGCGTCACCTTTCGTCGGTCGTGGGCGCGGCGACGGCTGCCGGCGCCCGCCTCCCCACTGTGGGGAGCCGAGGGGTGGCGGGCATGCCGGATTACGCCACTTCGACGCGTGCGCGTCCGGACGGACCGCCGCCCGGGCAGCTCGACCGGTCAGCGCGGCGCGCTTCCGCGAACAGCCGCCTCCGGGACGGCTTCGCTGCCGGCCCCGCGTGGGATAGTGGGAGTGATGGACCAGCCTGGTCCTGTCGCTTGAGGCTACGTCGACCCCCGCACCAGACGGGCGTGCCGCGCATCATGGCGCGGCGCCGTCGCGGCTTTGAACGCCGGACTGTGCGCGGCGCCGCCGCGCTCCCGGACGCGGGCCGCATGCCCGTCGTTCAGGGCTGCCGCCCCCGACCCGGGGAAGCACATGAAGCCTTACACGGTCCAGGTCCAGTGCCTGGGCTCGCTCGCCGTACTGACCCTGCGCTGCGAAGCCGAATCCACTGCCGATGAACAGTGCGGGCGTCAGGTGTCGGCAACACTCGGCTCGCTCCCGCCGGAGACCGACTCCCTCGTCCTGTACCTCGACCACGCCCCCGGCCCGACCGGATCCGCCGCTCTGGCCACCGCACGCGCCTGGGCGGCGTCGCGCCGCGTCTGCCTGACCACGATCGGGCCGGCCTTGGCGGACCGCACGCCGGTCGTCACCTCCTCGGTGCCGCCCGCCCCGTCCGGGGGCGCGGCGGCGGCGTTGCGCGGCGTCCTGACGACCAGGGCCCTGACCCAGCGTGCGTCCGGCGTTCTCCGGGCCCGCAGCGGTGATCAAGGGCGCCCCGACGGATGAGCGGCACCCTTCGTCCCACACGCGGCGCGCGCCACCTGGCCCGTTACGCGGCCGGCCACCGTCAGCGTCCCAGCGAGGTCGCCGATCAGCTCGTACGCCGCCGGCTCACGCCGGAGACCGTCCTGGCTCCCGTCCCGTCCCCGTCCCCGTCGGCCGGGCTGACGCCTTGAACCCGCTGCGCCGGGATCCGGCGCGGCGGGGCCTCGCGGGGCCTCATCGCTCCGTCTTCGTCACCCGCACGCTCTTCATCTCGGCGTCGACCGCGTCGGGCACCAGCATGCCCGCGTCGACGCCGCCGCGCAGGTAGCGCAACACGTCCTCGGTCAGCCGCTCCCCCGGTAGCGCGACCGGGATTCCCGGCGGATAGGGCGTGATCATTTCAGCGGCGATCCGGCCGGCCGCCCGCTGCCATGGCACCTGCTCGGTCTCCGCGAAGAAGGCGTCCCGGGGCAGCAGTACCTGTTCGAGCCGCAGGGACGAGGGGGACGGAACGTCGACCGGCGAGGGACGGCGGGAGCGCTGCGGGCCGGACGCCGAGAGGTCCCGGAGCGCTGCCAGCAGCGTGCCGGTCGTCTCCTCGTCGTCGGCATGGGTCAACTGCGCGCTGATCCGCCGGTGGTCGGACAGGTGCAGGTTGATCCGGTGGTGCTCGCGCAGCCAGTCAGCCGCCGCGTAACCGGTCGTGCCCAGGCCGGCGATGTCGATGATGATCTGGAGCGGGTCCATGTCGTCGGCCCGGCCCGGTGCGCAGAAGTCGTCCCTGCCGTGCACGTGCAGGCCGGGGACCCCGTCGATCCGCGACCGTACGGAAGCGGCCAGGGCGAGGGTGCGGTCGTAGATCCTCCGCCCCTGCTCCGCCATCTGACGGCGCCACCCGTCGAGGGCCGCGTAGATGAGGACGGAGGGACTCGTGGTGCCGAGAAGGTCTTCGCGACTGGCGAGGACCTCGGGGCGGACCAGATCGCCCTGGAGGTGGAAGACCGACGCCTGCTCGATTCCCGAGCCCATCTTGTGGACGGAGGTGACGCAGACGTCCGCCCCCGCGTCCATCGCCCAGGTGGGCAGGTCGGGGTGGAACGGCAGGTGCGCGCCCCACGCCTCGTCGACGATCAGCGGCTTGCCGTGACGGTGGCAGACCTCGGCGACGGCGCGGAGGTCCGAGCAGGTGCCGTAGGGGGTGGGGGTGGTGACGAGGGCCCCCCGGGCCTCGGGATGCTCCTTGAACGCGGCCTCGAAGGCCTCGGGGGAGGGCGGATGCGCCAGGTGACGTTCGGCATCCCATCGGGGTTCGATCCAGACGGGCACCATGCCGGAGAGGACCAGTCCCGACACGACCGACTTGTGCGCGTCCCGGCCGACGAGGAGCGTCTCGTGCGGGCCCGCCACGGAGAGCATGGCGGACTTCACCGAGAGCGAGCTGCCGCACGTGGAGAAGAACGCGTGCTCGGCCCCGACGGCATCGGCCATCAGCGCTTGGGCCTCTTCCAGGACGCCCTGGGAGCCGGTGCGGTCGTCCAGACCGCTCGTGGCCAGCACGTCCGACAGGAAGACCGCGTCTCCCAGCACGGCCCGGACCCGGGGATCGACACCGCGGCTCTGCTTGTGCCCGGGAGGGGTGAAGGGCGTCTGCCCGCCGCGGTGATGGGCTGCCAGGGCTTCCAGTACGGGTGCTCGCGACTGATCCATGGTCGCCGTCTGCCCCTGCACCGGGCGGGGAAACGGCGCTGCCGCGGGCGGGTCGGGCCCGGGTCGCGGACTCCGCGTGCCCGCCCGCTCCGCCCTGGTTCTCCCTCGTGTTAGAGGTGCGCCTCCCGGGGCAGACGGCAACCATCACGTGGACGCGGAAAGGAAGATCATCATGACCACGGCACGCGACATCATGACCGCGGGCGCCGAGTGCATCGGTGTCGACGAGACCGTCCTGCAGGCAGCGGAGAAGATGACCCGCCTCGGTGTGGGCGCCCTGCCGATCTGCGGGAACGACAACAAGCTCAAGGGCATGCTCACCGACCGCGACATCGTCGTGAAGGTGCTGGGCGAGGGCAAGGACCCCGGCAGCTGCACGGCCGGCGAACTCGCCCAGGGCGAGGTGGTGACTATCGGAGCGGACGACGACGCGGCGGAGATCCTGCGCACCATGAGCGAGCACAAGGTACGGCGGCTGCCGGTCATCGACGGCCATGACCTCGTCGGCATGGTCTCCCAGGCCGACGTCGCCCGCGCGCTGCCCGACCCCCAGGTCGGTGACCTGCTGCAGGCCATTTCCGTCCCTTGACCGACGGTTCGCGAGGGCCGTCCCGGGCGGAACGCGACCCGGTGACCGGCGCCGAAGCCTCCCCGCTCGGACAGGCGGTCGGGAGCCGGGCCGAGGCCATGCTGGGGCGGTTGGCGGAGTGGGTCTCGATCGCCTCCGTCTCCGCGGACCCCGGCCACCGGGCCGATGTGACCCGCTCCGCCCGGTGGCTGGCCTCCGCGCTGCAGGAGCAGGGGTTCCCCACGGTCCGCCTGTGGGAGGGCGACGGCCTTCCGGCGGTCTACGCGCACTGGCCCGCCGAGGACCCGGCCGCTCCGACGTTGCTGGTGTACAGCCATCACGACGTCCATGCCGTCAAGGAAGCGCAATGGCGGGAGGCCCGCCCATTCACACCCTCCCTGCGCGAGGGCCGGATGTACGGCAGGGGCGCGTCCGACGCCAAAGGGCAGGTGATCTGCCACCTGTGGGCGCTGCGCTCCCACTTGGCCCTCGGCGCGCGGTCCGCTCCCGCGGTCTCGCTCAAACTCATCGTGGAGGGCGAGGAGGAGATCGGCTCCGTTCACCTGGCAGACCTGCTGGCGCGGCATGAGGACGAGCTCGCGGCCGACGTGGTCATGATCTCGGACACGATGCTCTGGTCGCTGGAACGGGCGGCCGTCTGCACCGCCGTCCGCGGCTCCGTCAACGCGCACCTGGAGATCCGCGGCGCCCACCGGGACGTGCACAGCGGAGCCGTCTCGGGGGCCGCTCCGAACTCCCTGGCAGAGCTGTGCCGCGTACTCGGGCGGCTCCACGACGCGGACGGGCGGGTGGCGCTGCCCGGGTTCTACGACGCGGTGCGCGAGCCCCCGGCGCCCGGGCACGGCGGGCTCCGCGCGCTGCCCGCCCTGGATCCCCGCGCGTGGACGGCGGACACGGGCACCTTCCACATCAGCGGCGAGGCGGGCCGCAGCGTGTACGAACGCATCTGGTTCCGGCCGTCGGCGGAGGTCAGCAGCTTGGTCGGGGGCGATCCCCACCAGCCTTCCCGCGGGGTCATTCCTCCCGTCGCGTCGGCGGACCTCCTCCTTCGGCTGGTCCCGGACCAGACCGCGGACGAGGTGGCTGCTCAGCTTCGCCGATGGGTGAACGACAACGGACGGGCGGGCTACACCTACGACCTCGACGTGTCGTCGACCATCTCCGACCCCTACACGACGCCACCGGGTCCCGCCCTCGGGGCCCTGAGCCGGTCCGTGAGCAGCGTGTTCGGCGGCCCCGCGCACCTCATGGGCAACGGCGGCGCGGCTCCCGCGGCGCAGCTCGCCCGCGCCCTGCGCGCACCCGTCCTGTTCTTCGGCACGGGTCTGCTCGACGACCGCTGGCACGGGCCCGACGAGAAGGTGGAGGTACGGGCGCTGGTGCGGGGGGCGCACACCGTGGCCCTGTTCCTGGATCAGCTTCGGGAACAGCTCCCACAGCGGCGCGAGGACCGGGCGAGCGCCCCTCGCTGAGCCGGTCGCCCTCGCTGGGAGATGGACGACTCCACCCGGGCCCGCACCCGGCCTCAGCCCGGTGTACGGAACCTGTTGCGGCCGCGGCCGGCCGCCTCGATCGCCCTGATCAGCCCGATCGCGGGCCGCTCCACGCGGGCCTCGGCGGTACCTCGGTCTCGTTCTGCCCGCGCCCGGGCGCTGAGGGTGCGGCGCAGGGCAGCGGTGGCGGCAGGCCGCCCGTCGGCGGGCCTCCCCGCCCTCGCGGCGTCGACGCGGTCGACGAGGTCCAGCAGCCGCTGCGGCTGCCGGGCCCAGTTGAAGGCGAAGAACCCCATGTCCCGGGCCTCGATGTCGTGGGCGAGGGCCAGCAGGGAGTTCATGCCCGTGACGTCCATGAACGAGACGCGCAGCATGTCGCAGACCACCACCGCCACCTCGGGGTCGAGGCGGTCCGGCACGCGTGCCAGGGCAGGCCCGGCCTCGATGTCCAGCTCACCGATCGGGGCGAGGTGCAGGGTGGGGCCGTAGCGCCGCACCATGAGGTGGAAGTCGGATCCCATGGCGTCCCACCTCCCCGGAAAGGGGCCGTTGCGTCGACGCCGTCCGCCGGGCGCGCGGACGGGCACGGCTTCTTCGTCTTCGTCTTCGATACTGGCCCCGCGCACCCGTCCAGGCAACCACCCCCCTGACCGGTGACATGCGCTCCCGGCGTGCCTCGGGCCGCAGCCGCCGGGGGCGGCGGCAAGATGAGCGCCCGGGCCGTTCGGCACAAGCGCCCGTTCGAGCCACTGGCAGCAGGGAGGACCCCATGACGGCCGCTTTCCGGACCGAGATCCAGGGCCTCGGCCACACGGCCTTGATCACCATGCGAGGCGAGCTCGACGCCGCTGCCGAGCCGGCCCTGCGGCGGCTCCTGGACGAACCGCCCGAGCTGTCCGAGCACGCGGCCGCTCCGTCCGAGCTGCCCGAGCTGCCCGAGCTGCCCGAACCGCCCGAACCGCCCGAACCGCCCGAGCTGCCCACGGCGGTGGCCACCGTCGCCCTGATCGACGTGCACGAGGTGCCGTTCATGGACTCCGCGGGCCTGCTCCTCTTCCTCGACCTCCACCAGCGCGCCCTGGACCGCGGCCTCAAGGTGCTGGTGGTGGGATGGCAGTCGCAGCCCAGGCGCCTGATGGCCTCCGTGGCGGGCCTCCCGACAGGCGGGCCTCACAGCCGTGCCGACGCGCTCGCCGGCTTCCGCCACCTCATCCGGGCACTCGCCGACCGGCAGCGCGCCCTGACCGCCGCCGTGGGCCCGGTGGAAACCGGAGCGCTGCCCTCCTGACGCGCGGCGCACGGCGCACGGCGGGGCGGTCCCTCCCCGCCGGGATCAGCACGGGACGCGGACGTGGATCGTCTTTCCCCCCGCGCGGTGCCGGATGGCCACGTCGGAGCCGAGCTGCTTGACCAGATTCCACCCCCATCCGCCTCCGCCCTGGTGGTCCGGCCGCCTGGGAAGCGGATCAGCGGTGCTGAAATCGGTGACGTCGATACCGATTCCGTACTCGTCGAACTCCAGGTCCAGCCAGCAGTCGCCGTCCGTGTGTCGGATCGCGTTCGTGACGAGCTCGCTGACCAGCAGCAGGGTGGTGTCCACGACGTCGGGTTCCACCGACTCGCCGGCGTCCAGAGCGGTGTCGAGGAGACGGCGGGCGGCCCGGCGGGAATCAGCGGCGGCCGACGGCCGGTGCAGGTCGATGTGCCACTGGAGGTGGAGAGTCATCGTTGCTCTCCCTTGCAGGTGGGCGATGGTGCCGCTTCCGGATGATGCGGCTGCCCACTGGGGCGCCGCCCATGCCCGGACGGTGGCGCGATCACCGGGAACCGCCCCCCGCCAGGTCCCGCTTCCGGCCACCGTCGAGCAGGCGGCGCACCGCCGTCTCCACCGCGCCCTGGGTGGCCGGGTGGCCGTGGGTGATGTCCTTGCCCAGCCCCTCCAGCGCGGGCCTGATCGTGACGCCGTCCTCGAAGAGTTCGATGACGCGCGGATTGATGTACGAGGCCCGGCACACCGCCGGCGTATTGCCGAGGTACCGGCTCACCTCCCTCACCGCGCGGGCCTCAGCCCTGCGGCGCAGGGTCGGGGACGCGTCCGCCATCTCCTCGGAGACGGCCAGGGCGACCGCGGCCAGGACGGTCGCGTGCCAGGTCCGGAAGTCTTTGGCGGTGATGTCGGTCCCGGACTTGTCGCGCAGGTAGTCGTTGACCTCCCCGGCGCGTACGTCGTGCCAGGCGTGCGCCTCCCAGTAGACGAACAACTGCGAGCGGGCGTCGCTCCGGCGCAGCAGGGCCCGTACGACGGCGTAGGAAGCCGGGTCCACGAGGGCCCGGGTCTGCTGCCGGGCGGACTTGCCCGGGTAGGTGAAGCAGACCTCGCCGTGACGGCATTCGGCGTGCTCGCGCAGCAGGGTGGTCAGGCCGTACGCCTCGTGGTCGCGCCGGTACGCGGCGCCGCCGACCCGGAAGAAGCCGAGGTCGAGCAGCCGGGCGACGCAGGCCAGCACGCGCTCCTGCGCCAGGCCACGCCTGGCGAGGTCCTCGTCGATCTCCGCCCGGAGCCGCGGCAGCCGTGCGGCGACGTGCAGGACGTGCTCGTGCTTGGACGCCTCCTGACGCTCTCGGAACCGGTCGTGGTAGAGGTACTGGCGCCTTCCGGCGGCGTCCGTGCCCATGGCCTGGATGTGCCCGTTGGCCCACGGGCAGATCCACACGTCGGTCCAGGCCGGGGGGATCGCGAGCGCCTTGAGCCGGGCCCGCTCCCCCGGGTCGGTGACCGGCCGGCCGGCGGTGTCCAGGAAGCGGAAGCCGCGGCCGTGGCGCACGCGGGCGTAGCCGGGTCGATCCGGGTGACTGGTCCTCAGTCGCATGACAGTGCTCGATCCGTGCTGCTCAGCGACCGGGCTGGCGCTTCAGCGCGGACCTGTGCGACGTGTGCGTGGAGGAACGGCCCTCCAGCTCGCGGCGCTGACGCCGGAGACTGGGACTGGGACTGGGACTGGAACTGGAACTGGGACCGCGGGGCATCACCACACCTCGGCCCGGCACTGCTGTGGTCACCCGGATCATGCCAAGCGCCTACCCCCCGTGCTCCATGGCACTCCTCCAGCGATGGCACCCCGTCCGCGGCGTTCCTCCGTCGCCCGGCCGGGGGCTCACGACGCGGCGGCCTCGGCGGTGATGAGCTCGGTGACGGCAGGCAGGCCGCCGTCGGCGAGGGCGCGGCGCTGGCGGTCGGCCGGCGTGCCCCGGCGCAGGAGACGGTGTACGAGCGAGCCCACCTCGCGGTGGTCGCCGGACTCTTCCAGGGCGGGGCCGATGTGCCGCAGGAGCATGGACAGCACGTCCCCGCTGCTGCGCGGTCGGCCTTCCGGGTCCAGCAGCGTGCTGCTCAGCCCGTGCCGGGCCGCGTGCCAGGTGGCGGCCTGCAGGATCTCGGGCTGGCACCGTACGGGGGGCGCTCCCGCCTGCTCCTCGGTGATGGCGGTGGCCACGAGGGCGCGGACGATGCCGGCGACCATGACGGCCTCGTCCGCCTCCAGCTGCACGTCACAGCAGCGCACCTCAAGGGTGGGATACCGCTCGGAGAGCCTGGCCTGCCAGTACAGCTGTCCCCGGTCCGCGATCACTCTCGATGCCACCAGTGCCTCGGCCCGCGCCTCGTAGTCCGCGAGCCCCGCGAAACGCGGTTGCGGGCCGCTGACCGGCCAGCGGCCGAAGATGATCGTGCGCCAGCTGGCGAACCCGGTGTCCCGCCCGTCCCACAGGGGCGAATTCGTGGACATCGCCAGCAGCGCCGGAAGCCAGACGCTCAGGCGGTTCAGGACCGCCACTCCGGTCTCCCGGTCGGGAATCCCGACATGGACGTGCATCCCGCAGATCAGCTGCTCGTCGACCAGCAGCCGGGCCTCTCCCCGCATCTTCAGGTACCTCGCCTTGCTGGTGACGGGGACGGGCACGGCGTCCCTGAGCGGCGCGGCGCCCGAGGTCGCGATGCGGCAGCCGTTCGCCTGGGCGGCGGAGGCGACCGCGTGGCGCAACCTCAGGAGATGGCCCCCCACCTCGTCCAGGGCCGCGCACACGGGGGTGGCGACTTCGATCTGGGCCTGGAGCAGCTCTTCCTGGACCTCCCGCTCGTCGGCGATCGGCGTCAGGCCGGACGTGGCCCGCACTTCCTCCACGAACGGCGTGGGAAGCAGCGTCACCGGGTCGACCAGCAAGTACTCTTCCTCGACCCCAACAGTGATCATGCCGGGCGGCTACCCCGAACGGCCGTGATCATCCTCTTTCCGACCGGTTCGGGAGGCTCGGCGCGGGATGCGGGGCATACGGCCGCCAGCGCGGGGCAGGCGCAAGGCCTGACCGTGAATCCCCTACCGCCCCTACCGCCCCTATCCGTCACGGAGGCCACAGTGACATCGCAGCCCGGCGTGAGGCCCACCTCCTACTGGATGGACAGTGTCGACTTCCCCGCGTACCCGGGACTGACCGAGGACCTGACCGCGGACGTCGCCGTCATCGGAGCCGGTGTCGCCGGACTGAGCACCGCCTGGGAGCTGTGCGCGCGCGGTCACCGGGTCGTCGTCGTGGAGGCGGACCGGATCGCCGCGGGGGTCACCGGCTTCACCACCGCGAAGGTCACGGCCCAGCACAACCTGGTGTACGACCGCCTGGAGCGCACCCGCGGTGCGCAGCAGGCGAGGCTCTACGCCCGCTCCCAGCAGGAGGCGGTGGAGCGCGTCGCCGAGCTGGCAGGGACGCTCGGCATCTCCTGCGATCTGGAGCGGACCGCCGCCTTCACCTACACGACGAGCGAGGCGAACACGCAGGCCCTCAAGGCGGAGGCGCGCGCGGCCGCCAAGGCGGGTCTGGACGCCGGCTACACGCGGGACACCGGGCTGCCCTTCGCCGTGGCCGGAGCCGTACGCGTCGGAAACCAGGCCCAGTTCCATCCGCGCGCCTATCTCCTCGGCCTCGCCGGAGCATTCCGCGATCGGGGCGGACTCATCTTCGAGCGCAGCCGGGTCACCGCACTGGAAGAGGGCTCCCCCGGCAGGATCACCACCGAGTCCGGGCACACCGTCACCGCCCGGCACATCGTCGTGGCCACCCACTATCCGGTCTTCGACCGCGCGCTGCTCTTCACGCGCCTGTCGCCCCGACGCGAGGTGGTCGTCGCGGCCCCCCTCGACGCGCAGGACGACCCGGGCGGCATGTTCATCACGGACGAGGGCGGCACACGCTCGGTCCGCACGGCCCCCTACACCGAGGGCCGGCGGCTGCTCATCGTCACCGGCGAGCATTTCACTCCCGGCACCGGGAACCCGGAGGAGCGGTTCGAGCGGCTCGACGGCTGGATGCACCAGCACTTCCGCGTCGGTGCGACGGCGTACCGGTGGGCCGCCCAGGACAACGACGCCGCCGACGGGATCCCCCTGGTCGGGCGCCTCCACCCGGGAGCCGCACACACGTACGTCGCCACGGGCTTCGGCGGCTGGGGCATGAGCAACGGCGTCATGGCCGGCGCCCTGCTCGCCGATCTCATCGAGGACGCGACACCGCCGTGGGCGGATCTGTACGACCCCCGTCGCCTGAAATCCATGATCCGCGAGGCCCCCACCCTGCTCAAACAGCAGGCCGAGGTCGCCCGGCACTTCGTCGGGGACCGCCTGCGCACCACCCACGTGGACTCCGTGGCCGACGTCGCGCCAGGCACGGGAGCGGTCGTACGCGTGCAAGGCCGGCGCTGCGCCGTCTACAAGGACGCCGACGGCAACAGCACGGCGGTGTCAGCCCGTTGCACCCACATGGGCTGCCTCGTCGCGTTCAACCCGGCCGAAGTGACCTGGGAATGCCCCTGCCACGGCTCCCGCTTCGCCACCGACGGCACGGTCCTGCAAGGACCCGCTGTCCGGCCCCTGGAACCGCGCGAACTGCCGGACATCCCCTAGGGGGTGGGTTCCGCCTCGCTGCGGCATTCGGGTGGGCCCAGCGGGTGACCGGGTGGCGGAAGCGGTGCGGGGGTGTGCGGGAGGTCCCAGCGGGTAGTCGGGCGCCATGCCCCTTGTGAACAGCCTTCTCGCCCCCTGGAGCGACAGCACGCTCGCCCTCATGACCAACGGCTACGCCTGGCTGCCCAACCGCATGCGCGCCTCGGCGGACTCCTCGTTCAGGACACGACTCATGGGCCGGCGGACGATCGCCGTGCACGGCCCGGAAGCCGTCGCCTTCTTCTACGACGAGGACCATGTCGTGCGCTCGGCGGCATTGCCCGACCCCGTCCTCGACACCCTCTTCGGGCAGGGCGCCGTCCACACCCTCGACGGCGAGGCCCACCGCGTCCGCAAGGGGATGTTCCTGGCGCTCCTCAAGGACGAAGCCGGTGTCGCCGCGCTCCGCGAACACGTGGCCGTGCGGTGGCGCGCGGCGGTCGCCGGCTGGCAGCAGGACCGTGTCGTCCTCTTCGACGAAGCGGCGAAGGTCCTTGCGCGGGCCGTCTGCGACTGGGCCGGCGTGCCGCTCTCCGAGACGGCAGCCGTGCAGATGGCACACGACTGCACCGCCATGGTGGACGGCTTCACCACCCCCGGGCCCCGCCACCTGCGCGCCCGCCGCGCCCGCAGACGCCAGGAGCAGTCCCTCGCCGCCCTGATCACCGACGTCCGCGCAGGCAAGGAGACAGCCCCCGACGACACGGCCCTCGCGGTGGTGTCCTGGCACCGCGACGCCGACGCGACGATGCTGGATCCGCACACCGCGGCCGTGGAGCTGCTGAACATCATCCGGCCCACCATCGCGATCGCCTGGTTCGTCACCTTCGCCGCCCACGCCCTCCATCGGTGGCCCCGGCACCGCGACCTGATCCGGGCGGACAGCGAGGAGACCTACGCCGAGGCCTTCGCCCACGAGGTACGCCGCTTCTACCCCTTCGCTCCCTTCGTCGCCGGCCTCGCGGCGAAGGACCTGACCTGGCGCGGCGAAGACGTCCCGAAGGACACCCTGGTCCTGCTGGACCTCTACGGCCACAACCACGACCCCGCCCTGTGGCCGGACCCCTACCGGTTCGACCCCCACCGCTTCACCGCGGCCGACAGCCGCCTGGACGACCTGGTCGCGCAGGGCGGAGGGGATCCGGCCGTGGGCCACCGCTGCCCCGGCGAGGACGTCACCGTCACGGTCCTGGCCGCCCTCGCCACCGAACTCGCCCTGCTCGACTTCGACGTCCCCGACCAGGACCTCACCATCCCCCTGTCGCGCATGCCCACGCTCCCACGCAGCGGCTTCGTGCTCGGCGTCGGGTGATCCGCCCTCGCCGGAAGGTCAGGGCAGGGGGGTCCCGCCGGTCGCGTTGAGGATCTCCCCCGTGATGTAGCTGGACCGGGGCGAGGCCAGGAAGACGTACGCCGGTGCCATTTCCGCCGGCTGAGCGGGCCGGCCGAGGGGGGAATGGCCTCCGAACTCCTTGGCGTCCGGCATCGTCGCGGGGATCAGCGGCGTCCACACCGGTCCGGGCGCGACCGCGTTGGCGCGGATGCCCCGCTCGGCGACCAGCTGCGCCAGGCTGTGCGTGAAGGAGATGATCGCCGCCTTCGTCATGGCGTAGTCGAGGAGCGCGGGGTTCGGCTTGTAGCCCTGTACGGAGGTGGTGTTGATGACGCAGCCGCCGCGCGGCATGTGGGCCAGAGTCCTGCGGGTGAGCCAGAACATCCCGTACAGGTTGGTCTTCATCACCCGGTCGAACTGCTCCGTGGTGATGGCCTCGATCCCGTCGGGCTGGGCCATCTGGTAGGCGGCGTTGTTGACGAGGATGTCGACGCGCCCCAGTTCCCTCACGGCACGTTCGACCAGAGCCGCGCACTGACCCTCGTCACGGATGTCGCACTCGACGGATACGGCCGTGCGGCCCGCCCCGCGGATCAGGCGGGCCGTTTCGGCCGCCTCGTCCGCCTCCTCGGGCAGGTGGGTGAAGACGACGTCCGCGCCTTCGCGGGCGAAGGCCAGGCAGACGGCCCTGCCGATCCCGGAGTCGCCGCCGGTGACGACCGTCGCCCGGTCGATGAGCTCGTCGTGGCCCCGGTAGGAGTCCTCGCCGTGGTCGGGTCGCGGATCCATCTCCTCGGTCCAGCCGGGGTGGTCCTGCTCCTGGCCGGGAAACGGCGGGCGCGGGTGTCCGGTGACCGGGTCGGGGACGCGGGGCGCTTCCTGCGAGGGCATGGCACATCTCCGTTGCGCTCGGATGTCCGTGGCTACGCCTCGTCCATTCCCCAGGGGGCCGGCCAGGTATCAGGACCCCCGCCACGCCACTCGACCAGCGGGGACGCGGCGATGTGCTCCTCGCTCCAGTCCAGTCCGGCGCGCCGGAGGAACTCGGCCACGTCGCGCAGGCTGTGCGCGAGGCCGAGGATCTCCGAGTCCACGTGGACGCGCCGACCACCCGACTCGTCAGGAACGTGGATCACGATCGTTCGTCCGCTCATGGGTCCACCCTCCTACGGGCCGCCCGTCCGGGCACCCCCTCCACCACGTGCCTGTTCCTCGGGGAGGCCCGGACTCAGGGGAAATAGGACTCCAGCTCGCCGCGCCTGCGGACATCGAGCGTCGCGCAGTGGAACGAGCCGCCGAAGGGCGCGTAGTGCTGCAAGTCGCACGGGATCGGTTCGAACCCCCATTTCTCCAGTGCCCGGAGCATGCCCGTCTGACGGCGTTCCGCGATCACCCGCTTTTCGTCGATCATGAGAACGTTCATGCTGAGCCACTTGCCGCACATCGAGGTGACCTTGAGCAGGCGCTCGTCGATCGGGTCGGGCTCGGGGGCGATCAGGATGTCCCACGAGCTGAACTCCTCGGGCAGGCGGGCGACGTCGAGGTATTCGGGATTGACCAGCAGCTTGCCGGGGGCGAGCGGCATGAACGTCGTGTCGATGTGCATGGGCGTCCGGCAGCGGCTTTCGATCTCGTGGACGCGGTAGCCCGGCCCCAGGTGGCGGCGCAGCCAGTCGATGCCCATGCGGTTGGTGACGTTGCTTCGCGTGACGAACAGGTCGCGTCCGGCGCGTACGAAGTCAGCGGCATCGAACACCGGCTCGAACTCGGTGAGGATGTAGCGCATGGGCTCGCCGTCCAGCGGAATGCGGAAATCCGCCGTGAACAGGTCGTCGGTGAGCTGCGGCTTCGGTGCCGCCGTCCAGCGCGCGCCGCGCCGGAAGTACTCCTTGAGGATCGTGCGGTAGGCGTGGGTCTCGAAGTACCGGCACGGCCATGCCATCGGCGTCTCGATGATCTCCTCGCCGACCACGAGCAGACTGTCGCGCGGGCAGGTGTTGCAGAAGCCGCGTGATGACCAGTCGGGTGTGCTGAAGCGCTGCCTGTGGTCGACCGCGTCCGGGCGGGTGACGGTGATCCCGAGGGAGGTGAGGAGGGTGACGAACTGGTCGAGTTCGCGCTGCGCCGATTCGATCAGGATGCGCGGATACCTCCGGCCGGCGGCGATCCCCTGGAGCCGCGCCGCCCACGGCGGGATGTTGCAGGCCACGACCGGATGGCCGGAGGGGATGGTGGCGCCGTCGAGACGCCCGACGATGATCTCCTCCAGCGGATCCCATTCGTTGTGGGAACTGACCGGCGACACCAGGGGCTGCGCGGCGCCGTCGGGCGTGGCGGGTGGCTCCGGCCTCACCTGCGGTCGACCGTCCGCGCGGGGGATCCGTCCTCGGCTGCCGCTCTCCGGATGCCGAGCCGCTGCGCTGCCGCCATGCTCAACCGCCTTCGCTGTCAGGAGTCGGTAGATCAAGATATCCGGCGCGTCGCCCCGCTCGTGGTTCCCGCGCGGGGACACCGCGCGGTCATGGCCCCTCCGTCTCCCGCCGGCGCAGCACGATGAGGATCAGCAGGGCGAAGGCGACGAACGCGGTGGCCGTGCGGGCGTAGTTGAACGCCTCCCAGCGGTTCAGGATCTCGGCGTGGTCCAGCGGTGCCGAAGTGGCGGCCCACTGCTTGATCCGGCCGTTGATCGGGACGTTGCCGAGCCGGGTGATCAGGAAGGACGCCAGGACCAGCAGTCCCGCACCGGCGGCCATGCGCCGTGCCGTGCCGCGGAGCATGACGGCCAGTGCCGCGGCGCTGAGGGCCGACAGCGCCATGGCGCCCTGCATGGTGATGCCGTTCATCTGCATCAGCTGCGTGTGGAAGGACAGCCTCATCTCGAGCGGTACGGCGTTGAAGGTGGGGACCAGGTTGGCCGCCCCGTATCCGAACGCGCCCGCCAGGGCTCCGGTGGACAGGAGGGCGAGGCCCTGGACGAATCGGATGCGCATGCGGATCACCTCTGTGTCTCGGGTTCGGTGGGGTCGAGCGCTCGTGTGAGCTGTACGGCCCGGCGCAGCAGGCCGTCGGGGGTGAACTCCGCGAACATGTGCACCTGTGTGGCCACCAGCCCGCTCTTGCGCATCCGGGCGCGGATCGTGAAGCGCGCCGCGATCCGGTTGCCCTGGGCGAGCGCCTCGTGCACTTCGAACCGGCACTCCCGCAGGTTTCTGCGTACGGGGCGCAGGTGGGCGGCCAGCCGCTCCCAGTCGAGGTGGATGCCGTCGGCCACCTGAACGACGTCACGGGTGTAGTACCTGGACATCAACCCGGCCGGGTCTTCGGAACCGTGGACGACGGCCTCGGTGAAGGTGGTGAAGAAGTCGGCGACGAACTGATCGGGCGGCTTCGTTTCCAGAGGTTTCACGGCGCTCCAGCTAGAGGCAGGGGGCACCCAAGGCACCCACAGGACCGATCTCTTACACGCCTGTAAGATATGCGGAGAAGTCCAATTCTGACAAGGATGTAAGACTTGACTGGACCCGAGAGCCCCGAGAGCCCCGCGACCCCGGAGAGCCCCGAGAGCCCCGCGACCCCGTCACCCGCTCGCTCTCGCCGCCGCTCCGACGCGGAACGCAGCAGGGCCGCCGTACTGGACGCCGCGATCCGGCTGCTCGGCGAACGGCCCGATGCCGGCATGGCCGCCATCGCCACAGCGGCCGGTGTCACCCGCCAGACCGTCTACGCGCACTTCGGCGACCGCGACACGCTGCTGCGGGCCGTGGCGGACCGGATCACGGATGAAGCCATGGCCGCGATGGACGAGGCGGAGGCGGACGAACGGTCCGCCCTGGCGGTTCTGATGCGGCTGCAGGACATCGGCTGGCGGCTGTTCGAACGCAACCCGGTACTGCTCCAGCTCGGCCGCAGCCCGGTCGCCGCCACGAACGACCGGGTGCGCCACGAGCCCGTCACCGACCGGCTGACGCGGCTCATCGAACAGGGGCAGGCGGCAGGGGAGTTCGATCCCGCGCCGCCGGCCGGCTGGCTGGCGGCCGCGGTCACCGGCCTGGGGCACGCCGCGGGCGACGAGGTCGGGGCGGGCCGCATGTCCGTACAAGAGGCGGCGGCGTGCCTGCGCACCGCCACGCTCGCCGTCCTGGGAGCGTAGCCCGCACACCCGCATCATGAGGAGCAGGTCATGAACCAGATCATCCCTGCGCAACCGGGGCGAGCCCCGCGGCTTCGCCGCGCTCGGTGCGACCGTGTTGGCGGCCGCCATGCGCCGCGCGCAGCACAAGGACCTGGCACGGCTCAAGGCCCTGCTGGAGCCATGAGTACGGACGCCACCCGGGCGGGAGCGCGCCCCGCCCTCACCCCCTTCCGGGCGCCAGGTGCTGCCGTGCCGGCTCCTGTCAAGTAACGAAAAACAGGGGCTACGGCCCCGTCCCTCCTCCGGGCACCGTGGAATTCCACCTTCCTGCGCAAGAGCAGGAGCGGAACGCCACCCGGACCGGAGGATCGATGTCCCGTCGCGCAGGGGTCTTCGTGACCCGTCGCCCCCGGCTCGTCCTCCTCGGCGCGCTCGTGTTCCTCGTGCTGTCCGTCGTGTTCGGTGCGGACGCGACCGGCCGCCTGAAGACGCAGGGATACGACGATCCGCGGTCCGAGTCCAGCCGTGTCGCCCGCGTCGTGGCCGAACGCCCGGGGGCCTCGCCCAACCTGGTCGTCGTCGCGCAGGCCCGCGGCGGTTCCGTCGACGCCCCGGCGGCCCGGAGCGAGGGCGAGGTCCTGACCAGGCGCCTCGCCGCCCAGCCGCACGTGAGCGCGGTGACCTCGTACTGGACCGGCAACGCGGCGGAGCTGCGCAGCCGGGACGGCCACGCGGCCATGCTCGTCGCGCACGTGGACGGCGAGGGGGAACAGCTCGGAGCGCGGGTCAAGCGGCTGAGCGAGGAGCTGACCACGCCCACTGCCTCCCCGGCCGGATCCCCGAGCGCATCTGCGACCGCCCTGACGGTGCACGTGGGAGGGACGGCGCTCACCGACGCCGAGCTCCAGGACATCTCGGAGGCCGACCTCAAGCGGGCCGAGTCCGTCGTCCTGCCGGGGACCCTGATCCTGCTGGTCCTGGTGTTCGGCAGCGTGGTCGCCGCTGCGCTGCCCCTGCTGATCGGCGTCCTGGCCATCGCCGGGACGCTGCTGGTCCTGAGCGTTCTGGGCGCTGTCACCGATGTGTCGGTGTTCGCGCTGAACCTCACCACGGCGCTGGGCCTGGGACTGGGCATCGACTACGGGCTGCTGATCGTCTCGCGGTTCCGTGAGGAGCTCGCCGACGGATACCGGCCGCGCAACGCCGCCATACGGACCGTGCGCACCGCGGGCCACACGATCCTCTTCAGTGCCGCGACGGTCTCCGCCGCGCTCGCCACCCTGCTGGTGTTCCCGCCGTACTTCCTGCGTTCCTTCGCCTACGCGGGCATCGCCGTGGTCGCGATCGCGGCGGTGAGTGCCGTGACCGTACTGCCCGCTCTGCTCACGCTGCTCGGACCGCGGGTGAACGCCTGGCCGGTGCCGTGGCGCCGCCGGG
Source organism: Streptomyces sp. NPDC028910 (assembly GCF_055564955.1). NCBI lineage: Bacteria > Bacillati > Actinomycetota > Actinomycetes > Kitasatosporales > Streptomycetaceae > Streptomyces > Streptomyces sp. NPDC028910. Next base: position 120,770 of record NZ_JBVHVF010000006.1, read on the forward strand.
TCCAGGCCGGCTCGGGGTCACGCTTCTGGGAGGGGCTGGCGCGGATCGTCGTACGCCGGCCGCTGCTCGCGGCCCTGCCGGTGATCGGCCTGCTGGTGGTGCTCGCCGGACCCTTCGCGCACGCCGGTTTCGCCACCCCGGACGACCGGGCCCTGCCGGTGAGCACGTCCAGCCGTCAGACCGGTGACCTGGTGCGCGGCGCGTTCGACATGAAGGGCTCCAGCGCGCTCACGGTCGTCATGACGGGTACCGCGTCCCCGTCGGCGCGGGAGGACTACGCCCGTCGGCTCTCCGCGCTCCCCGAGGTCGCGCAGGTCGTGGGGCCCGACGGCAGCTTCCGGTCCGGCGAGAGGACAGCGGTCTCCGGTTCGGCCGCGTCCGGGATGCGGCCCGCGGGCGAGGGCCCGGCCCAGCTCTCCGTGGTGCCGCTGGCCGACCCCCAGTCGCGGGCTGCCCAGCAGCTCGTGCACGACATCCGCGCGACCCCCGCCCCGGCGGGCGGCGAGGTCCTCGTCGGTGGACCGAGCGCCGTGCTGGTCGACGCCAAGGACACCGTGCGGGACCGGATTCCGCTGGCGCTCTCCGTCATCACCCTCACCACGTTCGTGCTGCTGCTCGGCTTCACGCGCAGCCTGCTCCTGCCGCTGAAGGCGATCGCGCTGAACGCCCTGAGCCTCGCGGCCGTCCTCGGAGCCATGGTGTGGATCTTCCAGATGGGCCATCTGAACCAGCTGCTCGACTTCACGCCCGGACCCCTCAGTACGACCATGCCGGTGCTGCTGTTCTGCATCGTCTTCGGGCTCTCGGTGGACTACGAGGTGTTCGTCCTCGCACGCGTCAAGGAGGCGCACGACGCCGGGCAGGACAACGCCGGCTCGATCATCTCCGGCCTCGCCCACACCGGCGGCATCGTCACGACCGCCGGCGCCCTGCTCGCCTTCACCCTCCTGAGCTTCGGCACCTCCCAGGTCTCCCTCTTGCAGTTTTTCGGGATCGGCGCGGGCCTCGGTGTCCTCCTCGACGCCACGCTCGTACGGGGTGTCCTCGTACCGGCGCTCATGCGTCTGGCGGGCGGCCTGAACTGGTGGGCACCGCGGCTGCTGAGGCGCAGGGTGCCGCAGCCGGTGCCCCGTCCTCCCCCGGTTCCCGCGCGGCGGTGTCCCCCGGGCCGCACCGCCGTCCGTACGTACGCCCATGCCGACGCGCACGCCCGCGCACGCCGCTGACCACCCAGGCCACCCAGACCACGACAAGGAAAACCCCCTCATGACCGACATCGCCATCACCGGACTCGGCTGCCGCTTTCCGGGCGCCCCCGACATCCGCGCCTACTGGGAGCTCCTGGTGAGCGGGGAACGGCAGTTCTCCGCCGTCCCGGCGGAGCGCTGGAAGCACGAGACCTTCCACGCACCCGGCGACCGGACGGCCCCCCATGCCGCGTACACCGACCAGGTCGCCTTCCTGGACGACGTGGACCGCTTCGACGCCCTGCACTACGGGGTCCCACCCGCTCGGGCCCGGTCCATGGACCCGCAGCACCGGCTGATGCTCGACGTCGCCCGTGAAGCCCTCGACGACGCGGGGCTGGGCCGCGGCGACTTCGACCGGGAGAACACCGGGGTCTTCTTCGGCATCTCGGTGTCCGATTACAGGGACCTCCTGACGGCCCCCATCCGGGCCATCGCCCTGGCCGACGAGGCGCACGCGGCCGACGACCGCGGCAGCGCCGACGCCGTCAGGGAGCAGGCGGAACGGCTCGGCGCCATCCACGCCTTCACCCTGCCCGGGAGCCTTCTCAACATGGCGTCCGGCACCGTCAGCCGGCAGTTCGACCTCGGCGGCCCCAGCTTCGCCGTCGACGCCGCCTGCTCCGGTTCCCTGGTCGCCCTCGACCAGGCGATCGCCCACTTGCGCCAGGGCACCTGCCGGATCGCCGTCGTCGGCGGCGTGTACCTCAACCTGACCCCCGACAGCCTGATCGGCTTCTCCAAGCTGCGCGCGCTGTCCGCGACCGGGGTGTGCCGCCCGTTCGACGAGGGGGCCGACGGCTTCGTCCTCGGCGAGGGCGCCGGTGTCGTCGTCATACGGCCGCTCGCCGACGCGCTTGCCGACGGCGACCGTGTCTACGCGGTGATCAAGGGGATCGGCTCGGCCAACGACGGCGCGTCTCCCGGACCGCTGGTGCCCACCGCCGAAGGCCAGCTGCGCGCCATGCGCCGGGCCTATGACGACGCGGGGGTCGCCCCTTCCTCCGTGAGCTTCCTCGAGGCCCACGGCACCGGCACCGCCGCCGGCGACCGTGCCGAGGTGGAGGCGCTGCGCCGGCTGCGCACCGAGTACCCCGACGACGACCCCGCTCTGTGCTACCTCGCCTCGGGCAAGGCCCTGATCGGGCACTCCCTGTCCGCGGCGGGCATCGCGGGACTGATCAAGACGGCCCTCGTCGTCCACCACCGCACGATCGTGCCGCAGCCGCACACCACCCCCCATCCGGACCTGCGCATCTCCGCCGCGGGGCTGCGCTTCGCCCACACGGTGCGGCCCTGGCCGAGCGCGCGCACGCCGCGGCGTGCCGCCGTCAGCTCGTTCGGTTTCGGCGGCACGAACGTCCACGTCGTGCTGGAGGAGCAGCCCGCCCCGGCGACCAGCCGCCTCTCGGCCCGTACCGGAAGCACCGGACCCCAGCTCGTCCTGCTCTCGGCCGGCAGCCCCCAGCTGCTGGACCGGCACATCGGCGACGTACTCGACGCGGTGGACCGCGCGCCCGGCACGCCGATCGCGGCACTGGCCCACACCCTGGGCTCGCGTGAGCCGCTGAGGGCGCGGCTCGCGATCGTGGCCGCCGACACGGGCGAGTTCACCGAGCGGCTGCGCCGCGCCCGCCGACAGCTGGAGGACGGCGCCCGGGGCGACCTCGGCGACGGCGCCTTCGCCGCCGACGCTCCCCTGCCGGCCGCGCAGCGCCGTATCGCCTTCCTCTTCCCCGGTCAGGGCAGTCAGCGGCCGGGCATGATGCGGGACCTCTACGAGAGGTTCCCCGACTTCCGGGCGGCCGTCGACGCCCTCAGCGCGCGGGCCCGGCGGGCCACCGGCCTGGACCTGACCGATGTGCTCTACGGCGAGAGCGCCACCGCCGAGGGTGACGGCGAGGAGCTCAGGCAGCGGCTCGCCGCGACCGATGTGTGCCAGCCACTGCTCGGTACCGTGCAGATGGCCGCCACCCGTCTCCTCGCCGGCTGCGGCATCACTCCCGACCTCGCCCTCGGCCACAGCGTCGGGGAGTTCGCCGCGGCCGCGGCGGCCGGAGCGCTCACCGACGAGGACGCGATCCGGCTGCTGGTCCACCGGGGCGCGGCCTTGCGGCGGTCCGAGATCGGCCTCCGGGGCGGGATGCTCGCCGTGCAGAGCGACACGGACACCTGTCTCCGGCTCATCGACGGCATCGACGAGGTGTGGCTCGCCTGCTTCAACGAGCCGCGGCAGGTCGTGGTCAGCGGCACGGTGCGAGGGCTCGCCGCCATGCGGCAGGCCTGCGCCGAGGCCGGAATCGTCACGGTGGCGCTCGACGTGTCCCATTCCTTCCACTCGCCGCGGCTGGTCTGCGCCGACGAGGCCCTGCGCGCGGACCTGGCCGGCCTGCCTCTCAGCAGTCCCGTACTGCCGTTCGTCTCGTCCGTGAACGCGGAGGTCTGCACCGAGCCCGACCGTCTGCGGGAGCTGTGGGCCCGTCACGCGTCGACGCCGGTCCACTTCTCGGATGCCGTCCACACCGCCTACGAGGAGGGGGCCCGCGTCTTCCTCCAGGTGACGGGCGGCAGCTCGCTCCTCACCCCGGTCCGCCGCAACCTCGCCGGCCACGGCGACGTTCACCTCGTCCCCGCCGCGGGGGCGGAGCCGGACGGCGGACGTGGCTTCGTTCTGGCCCTCGCCCGGCTCGCGGTCCTGGGCGCCCCGGTCGACCCGCGCGCCCTGGTTCCCGAGGAGGACCGCCGCCTGCTGGACCTGCCGGTGGCGAGGCTCGACACCCAGCCCTACTGGGTGCCCGGCAGGCGCCCGGCGAAGAAGGGCGCCGCCGCCGAGATGAAGGAGCCGGTGAAGGAACCCATGAGCGAGCCGATGTCCGAACTGCTCCAGCTGGCTCGGCAGCAGGTGACGCTGCTCGCCCGCCTCGCCGAGGCGCTCCCCGCACAGAACACGGTCCCGGCCGTCCCTGCGTCCAGTGCCCCGGCTGCCCCAGCTGCTCCAACGGCCCCAACGGCCTCGCCTACCCCAGCGGCCCCAGCGACCCCGGCTGCCTTGGCTGCCCCAGCCGCGCCGGCTGCCCCAGCCGCCCCCGGCGCCCCGCCCGCTTCTCACGCACCGGCTGCCGAGGAGCCCTCACCGACCGGGGGCGTCGACGAGATCACCGACTCCGTGCTCGCGCACGTGGCCCGGATCAGCGCCTTCCCGGTGGATCATCTGCGCACCGACCAGCTGCTCATCGACGATCTCGGTTTCGACTCGCTGATGCTGACCGACCTGTTCACCTCGCTCAGCCGGCAGTGGCCGCAGTGGGCGTTCGACGAAAGGGCTGCCGACCGGCCGACCGTCGGGAGGATCGCCGCGATGATCGCGAGCGGTTCCGCGGACGCCGAACCGGCAGCCGTCCCCGGGCAGCGCACCGGCAGCGGCGAGGAAGCCCCGCCGGCGCCGCCCGTCGTCCTGCACGCGGTCCCGGCGTCCGCCGACCCGCCCCCGCAGCCGCCGTCCGCCGTCCCGGACCGGCCCGTGTCGGCCGCCTCCGCCACCACGGCGCTGCCCGAAGAGCACACGCGGATCGAGTGCTTCCCGGAGGTCACCGCCCACGGCGAGCGCGTCGCCACGCTCTCCCAGCTGGGGTTGCCCAGTCCGTACTTCCTCGTCCACGAGCGCGGTATGACGGACACGACCGTCATCGACGGCCGGGAACTCCTCTCGTTCTCCAGCTACAACTACCTGGGGATGGCGACCCACCCCCAGGTGAACGAGGCGGCCAAGGAGGCGGTCGAACGCTACGGAACGTCGGTGTCGGCCAGCCGGCTGCTGTCCGGCAACCGTCCACTCCACCTGGAGCTGGAGACGGAACTCGCCGGCCTGCTCGGACGCGAAGACGCGATCACTCTGGCCAACGGCCATGCCACCAACGTCACCGTGATCGGCCACCTGGTCGGCCCCGGGGACCTCGTCGTCCACGACTCCCTCGCCCACGACAGCATCGTGCAAGGGTGCAAGCTCTCCGGCGCGACCCGGCGGCCGTTCCCGCACAACGACGCGGCCGCCCTCGACGCCATCCTCGGGCAGGTCCGCCACCAGTACCGGCGGGTGCTCGTCGTCATCGAGGGTGTCTACAGCATGGACGGCGACATCGCCGACCTGCCCGCCCTCGTCCAGGTCAAGCACCGGCACGGCGCGCTGCTGATGATCGACGAGGCGCACAGCATCGGAACGATCGGCGCGACGGGACGCGGCATCGGCGAGTACTTCGGCACGGACCGCTCAGCCGTCGATCTGTGGTCGGGGACGCTGTCCAAGGCACTGGGGGGCTGTGGTGGCTACGTCGCCGCGAGCCGCTCGGTCGTCGAGTACCTGCGCTATACCGTTCCGGGCTTCATCTTCAGCGCCGGCATGACCCCGGCCGACACCGCCGCGTCCCTGGCCGCCCTGCGGCTGCTGCGCGCCGAGCCGCAGCGCGTGGCACGCCTCTCGGAGAACGCCGCGCTGTTCGCCCGCCTCGCCCGCGAGGCGGACGTCCCCATCGGGGACAGTCACGACACGCCGATCGTCCCGTGCATCGTCGGGGACTCGCTGAAGACGCTGCGGCTCGCGGAGGCCCTCTTCCAGCAGGGCATCAGCGTCAACCCCATCCTCTACCCCGCCGTACCCGAGGAGCTGGCCCGGCTGCGCTTCTTCGTCACCCGCGACCACACGCCCGACCAGATCCGTCACACGGTGACCGCGCTGGAGCATGAGCTGCGGCGCCTGGACCTGGCCTCCGCGGCCTGACCCCCGCGGCCATGGACACCACCTTCCGGTCGATCGCGCCGGGCCGGGTCCACCGATGGGGAGGGGCCGGCCTCATCGTGGCCCGGCGCCGCGACCTCCGCCCGGGGCCGTCCCTCTCACCGGCCGAGTGGAGCGTGGTCCACGCGCTGCCGGCCTGGCGGCAGGCCGAGTGGGTGGCCGGCCGTCTGCTCGCCAAGCGCCTGGTCAGCGAGGTCGTCGCCGTGCCGGCGTCCGACGTGGAGATCCTGCCGCGTGACGACGGCAGCCCGTACGTCGTCGTCAGCGGCAGCCCGCTGCCCGCCGTGAACGTCTCGCTCAGCCACACCGCCCGCCACGTCGCCGCGGCCGTGGCGCCGGAACCGGTCGGGGTGGACCTGTGCGAGACCGTCTCGGCCGCAGCGGTACGCCGTGTCGCGGACCATGTCCTCTCCCCCGGGGAGCTCTCCCTCATCGGTACGGACCGGCCCGACGCCATGGCCGGCGCCTGGGCACTGAAGGAAGCCGCGGTCAAGGCCGACCGGAGCGGCGTCTTCGGCGCCGCTGCGCGCCGCATCGTGATCCTCGGTCTCACGCCGCCCCTCCTCGGCGGCCGGCGTCGCGCAATGGTGTGGCAGGCGCAGGACGCGGTCCTCGCCCTCGTCCTCGCCCGGCCGGACAGGCCGCCGAGCCTCCCCCTCCCCCCCGGGGCAGCACTGCGTTGGTGTTCCTTGCCCGCCCGGATCATGCTTGTCATTGGAGACCCTGGCCGTGCAGGTTGCCGTGGAACGTCGGCAAAGGAACTAGCGAGGGCGAGATGAGCGGCGATGGAGCACCTTCCCACCTCTCCTGGTGAGCGGCCGGAGGAGACGAACGCCTCCCACGAGTCGGCGTACACGGCCACGGCCACCATCAGCGAGCAGGGCATCGTGACCGAGTGGAGCGAGGACGCCCGTCGACTGCTCGGCTACCTGCCCTCCGAGGTCGTGGGGCTCCCCGCTGCCGACCTGCTCGCCGACAGCGTCAGCGACGCCACGCGGCGGATCCCGCCCGGACAGGAGCGGTGGAGCGGCACCGTGGCGCTGCGACACCGGGACGGTCGCCGGCTGGAGCTGGGACTGCTCGCGCACCGCTGGACGTCCACCGGCGGGAACACCAAGTGGTTCGTGGTGTCCGCCGTGGGCGGCGGGCCGCGTACGCCCTGGAACGACACGTTGAACGAATGGGCGTTCACCCAGTCCCCCTGCTTCCTGGCGGTCTTCGACGGGGACCTGCGGCTGGTGCGGGCGAACGCCGGCATGGAGCGCACGCTGTCCCTCACGGAGGCCGACATGCGCGGGCTGCGCCTGCCGGAAATCGCGCCGGATCCCGTGAGCGACGAGACCGAGCGCAGGATGCGCCTGGCGCTGGAGACCGGCGAGCCGCAGCACGTCGATGCCTTCGTCCGCCCCGCGGGTGCGAGCACGGAGCACGGCTGGGCGACCTCGGTGGCCCCCTTGCGGGACCCGGAGGGCCGGGTGCGCGCCGTGTGCCTGGCCGCGCACGACAGGACCGCGATCGAGGGTGACCGCCGGCAGCAGGTGCTCCTGCCGCACGGCGCCGGCGCCCGCATCGGCACCACGATGGACGTCGCCCGCACGGCGCAGGAGCTGGCCGATGTCGCCGTACCCCGGCTCGCCGACTTCGCGGTCGTCGACCTGCTGGAGCCTCCCCCGCGCGGCGACGAACCGTCTTCCGGCCCGGTGGCGGGGCCCGTCACCGTTCGCCGTACCGCTGTGCAGTCCGTCCTCGAGGGAAGCCCGGGGTCCCGGGTCGCGGTCGGCGAGACGATCATCTATCCGCCGCTGTCACCTCCCGCCGAGTGCGTGGCGGCGGGGCGTGGCGCCGTGTACGGGACGACCGACTCGGCCATCGCCCGATGGGTGACCGAGGACTCGGGGGCCGCCTGGATCAGCGAGTCCGGGACCCACTCGGTGATGGTGGTGCCGCTGCGGGCCAGCGGTATGACGCTCGGTTTGGCCGTCTTCGGCCGTCACCAGCAGCGGGAGCCCTTCCAGCCCGAGGACCTGTGGCTGGCCGAGGAGATCGCGACGCGGGCGGCCGTCAGCATCCACAACGCGCGCCGGTTCACCCGCGAGCACACCACCACGATGACGCTGCAGCGCAGCCTGCTCCCGCAGACGCTGCCCCATCAGACGGCGCTCGAGATCGCCTCCCGCTACCTGCCCGCCGGTACCGACGCCGGCGTGGGCGGCGACTGGTTCGACGTGATCCCGCTGTCCGGCGCACGGGTGGCCCTGGTCGTGGGCGATGTCGTGGGCCACGGCATCCGTGCCGCCGCCACCATGGGCCGGCTGCGCACGGCTGTGCGGACCCTGGCCGACGTCGACCTGCCGCCCGACGAGCTGCTCACCCACCTCGACGACCTCATCATCCATCTGTCCGCCGACGAGGCCGATCGGGACGGCGTGGGGGAAACCGCCGGCGGCATCGGCACCACCTGCCTGTACGTGGTCTACGACCCGGTCACCCGCCGCTGCACCGTCGCCCGGGCCGGGCATCCCCCGCCCGCCGTGGTCTCCCCGGAAGGTTCCGTGTACCTGCTCGATGTGCCGGCCGGTCCGCCGCTGGGCCTGGGGGGCCTGCCCTTCGAGACCGTCGAAGTCGAGCTGCCCGAGGGCAGCATCCTCGCCCTCTACACCGATGGCCTGCTCCGGCTCCGCGAGCAGGACATCGACGAGGCCCTGGACAGCATGTTCGCGGCCCTGGCCCGTCCCGCCTCCACGCTGGACACCACCTGCGACCGGGTACTGACGGCTCTGTTGACCCACCCTCCGGATGACGACGTCGCCCTGCTCGTCGCCCGGACCCGGGCCCTCCATTCCGACAAGGTCGTCGTCTGGGACCTGTCCTCCGACCCCTCCGTCGTGGCCCACGCCCGTCGGCACGCCACCGACCAACTGACGGCGTGGGGACTGGAGGAGGCCGCTTTCGTCACCGAGCTGCTGGTCAGCGAACTGGTCACCAACGCCATCCGGTACGGCGAGCCGCCCGTACAGCTGCGGCTGATTCACGAGAACACCACCCTGATCTGCGAAGTCTCCGACGCGAGCAATACGGCCCCGCACATGCGGCGTGCGCGGATCTTCGACGAGGGAGGGCGGGGCCTGCTGCTGGTCGCCCAGCTCGCGCAGCGCTGGGGCACGCGGCACGGCGCCATCGGCAAGACCATCTGGGCGGAGCAGTCCCTCGCCGGGTACTGATTCGGGTCCTGACTCAGGTACTGACTCAGGTACTGATGAGGACGTGGGGACGTGGGGCGTGTCCTGTGACACGCCTGTGACAGTCGGCGGACACCTTCATGAAGGAGCGCGCGCAGGATTCTTAGCAGGGACAAACAGCGACATTCCGGCATTTGTCCCCTGCTCCCGAGGGCGTGAGCAGTGATGACCGAGCCGATGCGTCGGAGGAAATCCCATGAGCCTCGCCCTCAACACGCCGCACGTCGAAGCCGCTGCGACCGCGCTGGCCCCCCGTGAGCAGGAGGCCCTGCGATACATCGCCGCAGGGTGCACCTACCTGCAGACGGCTCGCTCCATGGGTCTCTCCAAGCACACGGTCGACGCCTACCTCCGCCGCATCCGGGCCAAGCTGGGCATCAACACCACGGCGGAACTGACCCGACTGGCCATCTCGCTGGGGCTGTGACGCCCGTTTCACCGGAGCTCGATCCACCGGAGCTCGATCCACCGGAGCTCGTTCCACCGACGCCCGTTTCACCCGCGCCGGACCGCCAGAGGGCGGTCCGGCGCTCGTGCGTGCCCCACGCGCGTGCGTACGGAGCCCAGTAATCCCCGGAGCGCACTGATCCCCGGAGCGCACTGATCCGAGGGCCGCCGGGCGGGCCTCAGAAGACCGGCCGGGCCCAGGCCGGTGGGTCCGGTGGCGGCAGCGGATCGGCGTGCCTGACGACGCCGCCCCCGGTGGCCGCGCGCAGGGCCGCCACGAATTCCAGGCAGGAGCCGTAACGGTCCTCGGGGACCTTCGACAGGGCCTTCGCCAGGACGTCGTCGGCGGCGGGTGCGATCCCCGGCCGCTTCTCGGTCAGGGGCGGAGGCTGGTCGTACTGGTGCGCCCACAGCAGCGCCAGGTAATCGTCACGCTGGAAGGGCGGCGCGCCGGCGAGGGTTTCGTAGACGACGCAGGCAAGGCTGTAGAGATCGCACCTGCCGTCCACCGGCCGGCCGGTGATCTGTTCCGGCGCCATGTAGTCGACCGTGCCGACGAACTCTCCGACGGTGGTGAACCCGCTGAGCGACAGCGCCTTCTTCGTCAGTCCGAAGTCGGTGAGGTAGATGTGCTCGGGGTGGTCGCTGTCGGTGCCCGCGGCGACGAGGATGTTGCCGGGTTTGACGTCCCGGTGCACCAGATCGTGCTCGTGGGCCGCGTCGAGGGCGGATGCCACTTGGGCGGCGATGCGCAGGGCGGTCGGGACGGGGAGCGGACCGTCCCGGTCCAGCATGGCCGCCAGGTCCAGCCCGGAGACGTAACGCATGGCGATGTAGAGGACGCCGTCGGTCTCACCGGCTTCGAAGATGGGAACGATGTGCGGGTGGTCGATCATCGCGGCCACGCGCGATTCGTGCGTGAAGCGGCGCCGGAAGGTTTCGTCGCGGGCGCGCTCCGGGGCGATCAGCTTGAGCGCGACCGTACGGTCCAGGCGCAGGTCCTTGGCGCAGTAGACGACGGCCATGCCACCGCGGCCGATCATCCGCTCGACCCGGTAGCCCGCGATCTGCTTCCCGATCAGGGCGGAGGGGCGGCCCGTGTCGTACAGGCTCAGGTTCGATGCCGGGGCCATCAGGTGCCCCTCTCACCCGGCGAGTGTCGCCCGACGGACGACCTTTCTTCCTCTGTCTGAAAGTCTATCCAGTGATCCACACGTGTGCCCGTTTCGAGAGTGATGCGGGTGTAGTTCGTTCGGGAGTGATGCGGTGCGGTGCGGACGGAGGCGTACCGCTCAGCACTCCATACCGCCCGGCACGGAACGCGACATCACCTCGCAGAGGTTTCCTCTGCGAGGTGATGCGATCGTCTGCTGATCAGCCCTGGGTACCACCCTGGGTGCTGCCGGACCCGCCACCCTGCGTACCGCCCTGGGTGCTGCCGGACCCACCACCCTGGGTACCGCCCTGGGTGCTGCCCGAGCCACCACCCTGCGTACCGCCCTGGGTGCTGCCAGACCCGCCACCCTGCGTACCGCCCTGGGTGCTGCCAGACCCGCCACCCTGCGTACCGCCCTGGGTGTTACCCGAACCACCACCCTGCGTACCGCCCTGGGTGTTACCCGAACCACCACCCTGCGTACCGCCCTGGGTGTTACCCGAACCGCCACCCTGCGTACCGCCCTGGGTGTTACCCGAACCGCCACCCTGCGTACCACCCTGGGTGTTACCGGAGCCGGAGCCCTGCGTTCCACCCTGGGTGTTACCGGAGCCGGAGCCCTGCGTACCGCCCTGGGTGTTACCGGAGCCGGAGCCCTGGGTACCGCCCTGGGTGTTGCCCGAGCCGCCGATCTGCGTGCCGCCGATGGTGTTGCCCGTACCGCCGTTGATGGTGTTGTTGACAATGTTGGTCACATTGTTCGTCACCTGGTTCACCACGGTCGGCGGCAGACCGCGCCGCTGCGCCTCCACCGTCGCCGCCTGGCGCCCCACCGCGGCCGCCTGCTCCTGCGAAGCCCCACCGCGCACCGCCTGCTGAGCCGCCGCCGTACCCCTGGCCGTCGCCGCCGCGGCGTCAGACGCCGCCGAGGCCGACGACGCGCACTGCACCGACCCCACCGAAACCGGACCACCACCGGTGATACCGACCTTGATGTCACCCTTCGGCCCGGCAAAGACCCGAGAAATCTTCTTCCCGCCACGCGTGACGTCATATTCCTCATTGAGGGCGAAGCCATTACCGCGGATCTCGCCATTCTGCAGGCTGCACACCGCCGCAGGAACCGCGGACGGAGCCGCAACCCGGGAGGTCTGGGCGACCGCCACCCCCGCCGACCCGACGAGCATCGCGGTGACACACGACAGACCGGCGATGTGCGCGATGTGCTTCTTCATGTAAATCTCCTCGAATAATCTGCCTGGTGTCTCGGCTCCGTATGACCCGAGCGCTTTACCTGACTCCAGATTGCCCATTCCGGACACACCGGGAAAGCGACGCACATTCGGGGCTTGACAAACCGGATCCCGCCGATACCATCCGGCTTTCCGGCATGCGCCACGCGGTGTGGGTGCCGGTTGACCAGCGTGTTTCTCTACGGGACTGGACCGGCCAGCTCTTCGATGGGCAGAGCCGGCCACTTCGGCTCGAGCGCCAGAAGACGAGCCAGCCGACCGCGCGCTCCGGCGTGGGGGCAGACCAGGAAGGACTCGACGAGCTCGACGGCGCGTTCCACACGCGCTTCCGGACGACCTGATAGTCCGTCAGAACGAAGCAACCTTCGTGACCACGCTCACTCTTCAGGCGTTCGACGACGTCGCGGATCTGTCCAACACCAGGTGGCTATCTCCCGGTTCGGGGGCGACAGCGGTTAGCGCCAGCGCCGGACCAACTGATTCTGTACCGGGATGAAGCGCCGGGAGGAAAGACCTCTGATGGGATCTTGTCCAGTTGCACGTACATGAGAAAGGATCGTGGCATGTCCAGCGACCGGCTCATGCGCATCCACAGCGCCGAGTTCCAGGCCATGGCCGAGAGGGTCCTGCGGGTCACCGAGCTCACCTCCCGCCTGAACGTCCTGCCCTTCGAGGACGAAGCGGGAAAGGCCGAACTGTGGGAACAGATCCTCGGCAGGCCGCTGCCGCCGAGAGCCACGATCTATCCGCCCTTTTACACGGACCACGGCCTCCGCCTCGACATCGCCGAGCGCGTGTTCATCAACCAGAACTGCACGTTCCTGGACTATGCCGGTATCCGGCTCGGCGAACGCGTGATGGTCGGCCCGAAGGTCACGTTCATCACCAGCGGCCACCCGGTCGATCCCGAGGAGCGGCGGCTGTACCTCACCGGCGCGCCCATCGACGTTGCAGAGAACGTGTGGATCGGTGCCGGTGCCACGATCCTGCCCGGTGTCAGCATCGGCCGTGATGCCGTGATCGCCGCTGGCGCGGTCGTGGCCGATGACGTTCCACCGGCAAGCCTGGTGACCGGCACCAAAGCCACCGTGCACCGACGGTGGTGACGACCTGCACGAGGTTCTCCTCGCCACGTTGCGTGGCGGCGGTCGACGGCTCTCACATCCGGGCCCCACCCTGACCGGCGGCAACCGCAACGAGTGCCGAGCTTGCGGATCGACCACCGGGTTTGCAGGCTTCGCTTCGGGGCGTGCATGGTCGCGGGTGCGCGTCCTCGAGTGTGGGGCGGATGCCAGCAGGAAGGAAATGCCAGCCATGATCCTCCCGAAGGTCAGGGACCCTCGCTTCGTAACGATCCGCCGCGGTGGGACCCTCACTGATTCGGATCACCATCTCCTCGCCCTTTGGGCGGCAGCCTGCGCGGAGCACGTCCTTGACCTCTTCGAGTCGGCTCAGCCCGAGGACCCACGGCCGCGCCAGGCGATCGAGCATGCCCGCGCCTGGGTGCGTGGCGAGGTCAAGATGATGCAGGCCCGCGCAGCGGGCGGCCATGCAATGGGCGCGGCTCGAGACCTGCGTGGCGCAGCACGGCATGCCGCGTATGCCGCCGGCCAGGCCGGAGTCGTCGCACACGTCGCCGCGCACGAGCTCGGTGCGGCTGCCTATGCGATCAAGGCCGTACGCGCTGCCGCGCCACAAGGCGAGAGCGAGGCCGCAGGACGGCGCGAGTGCCAGTGGCAGCGCGACCAGCTGCCGGAGGCGATTCGCGAGCTCGTACTGGACGACCAGCGATTGCGGAACGACATCTGCTGGTCGGTGTTCGACTGCTGAGCGCGGTCCCTTGCCGAAGATTCATCGGCTAAAGCACGGCATCACCTCGCAGAGGTTTCCTCTGCGAGGTGATGCGATCGTCTGCTGATCAGCCCTGGGTACCACCCTGGGTGTTGCCGGAGCCACCACCCTGCGTGCCACCCTGGGTGTTACCGGAGCCACCACCCTGGGTACCGCCCTGGGTGCTGCCGGAGCCACCACCCTGCGTACCGCCCTGGGTGTTACCCGAGCCACCACCCTGCGTACCGCCCTGGGTGCTGCCGGACCCGCCACCCTGGGTACCGCCCTGGGTGTTACCCGAACCGCCACCCTGGGTACCGCCCTGGGTGTTGCCCGACCCGCCACCCTGGGTACCGCCCTGGGTGTTACCGGACCCGCCACCCTGCGTACCGCCCTGGGTGTTACCGGAGCCACCACCCTGCGTACCGCCCTGGGTGTTACCGGAGCCACCACCCTGCGTGCCGCCCTGGGTGTTACCCGAACCGCCACCCTGTGTACCGCCCTGGGTGTTGCCGGAGCCGGAGCCCTGCGTTCCACCCTGGGTGTTACCGGAGCCGGAGCCCTGCGTACCGCCCTGGGTGTTGCCCGAGCCGGAGCCCTGGGTACCGCCCTGGGTGTTGCCCGAGCCGCCGATCTGCGTGCCGCCGATGGTGTTGCCCGTACCGCCGTTGATGGTGTTGTTGACAATGTTGGTCACATTGTTCGTCACCTGGTTCACCACGGTCGGCGGCAGACCGCGCCGCTGCGCCTCCACCGTCGCCGCCTGGCGCCCCACCGCGGCCGCCTGCTCCTGCGAAGCCCCACCGCGCACCGCCTGCTGAGCCGCCGCCGTACCCCTGGCCGTCGCCGCCGCGGCGTCAGACGCCGCCGAGGCCGACGACGCGCACTGCACCGACCCCACCGAAACCGGACCACCACCGGTGATACCGACCTTGATGTCACCCTTCGGCCCGGCAAAGACCCGAGAAATCTTCTTCCCGCCACGCGTGACGTCATATTCCTCATTGAGGGCGAAGCCATTACCGCGGATCTCGCCATTCTGCAGGCTGCACACCGCCGCAGGAACCGCGGACGGAGCCGCAACCCGGGAGGTCTGGGCGACCGCCACCCCCGCCGACCCGACGAGCATCGCGGTGACACACGACAGACCGGCGATGTGCGCGATGTGCTTCTTCATGTAAATCTCCTCGAATAATCTGCCTGGTGTCTCGGCTCCGTATGACCCGAGCGCTTTACCTGACTCCAGATTGCCCTTTCCGGACACACCGGGAAAGCGACGCACATTCGGGGCTTGACAAACAGGATCCCGCCGATACCATCCGTCTTTGCTTCCAGCCGATCAGCTTCATGAAAGCCCGGGGCTCGAGCACGGCATCACCCCGCGGAGGTTCCTCCGCGGGGTGATGCACTCGTCCCTGATCAGCCCTGGGTGCCACCCTGGGTGTTGCCGGAGCCGCCACCCTGCGTTCCACCCTGGGTGTTGCCGCCACCGCCACCGCCCTGGGTGCCGCCCTGGGTGTTGCCGGAGCCGCCACCCTGCGTACCGCCCTGGGTGTTGCCGCCACCGCCACCACCCTGGGTACCGCCCTGGGTGTTGCCGGAGCCGCCACCCTGCGTACCGCCCTGGGTGTTGCCGCCACCGCCACCACCCTGGGTACCGCCCTGGGTGTTACCGCCGCCACCACCCTGCGTTCCACCCTGGGTGTTACCGCCGCCACCACCCTGCGTACCGCCCTGGGTGTTACCGCCGCCACCACCCTGCGTTCCACCCTGGGTGTTACCGCCGCCGCCACCACCCTGCGTACCGCCCTGGGTGTTACCGCCGCCACCACCCTGCGTACCGCCCTGGGTGTTACCGCCGCCGCCACCACCCTGCGTACCGCCCTGGGTGTTACCGCCGCGGTTGTTGTTGTTCTTGTTCTTGTTCTTGTTCTTGTTCTTGTGCTTGTCGTTGCCCTTGTCGTGGTGGGTGACCACGCTCGTCACCGAGGTGGCGGGGGCCGCCATCGCGGAGGATGCGGGAAGGACGATCCCACCGCCGATCACGGCGGCGGCCACCGCAGTCGCGAGGCGGAAACCCCGGCGCTTGGGGCGGGACTGGGGCGTCTCGAACTTACGATTCATGGTTTTTCTCCTGCTTCTGAGTGGAACCTACTGAACGCGCTCCGGGGATTCGGGGCACTGGGAGATGGAATCGTTTCCACCGCATCTACAGCCCCATTTGCTTTTCCGGTGGGGGCCGCACAACCAGTAAGCCCAATCAGTACGGCACGGGTCACGTTCCGGAAAGTCGGGACTTGACGGTGCCGCGAATATGGGTTAAATGGCACTCCAGCTGTAGTTCGCGATCTTCATGGCTGGAGTATTAGGGGGTGTGCCCGTGGGCCGCCCGGTGCGCGGAGCGGTAGCGGCCGGGCGAGATCCCGTACCTGGCGGTGAAGACCTGCCGGAGCGTCTCGGCCGAGCCGAAGCCGCACCTGGCGGCCACGGCCGACAGGGGGAGCGACGTCGAGGCCAGCAGATGGGCGGCGGCCTCGGACCTGGCACGGCGGACGTACCGCCCGGGAGGCAGGCCCAGGTGCTCCAGGAACAGGCGGTTCAGATGGCGCGGGGTGACCCCCGCGCGGGCGGCCAGCGCCGCGGCCGAGAGGTCGTGGTCCGGGTGCTCCGCGATGTACTCCACCAGTCGGCGGACCACGTCGTCGCGGGGCGGCGGCGCAGCGGTGAACAGGCTCACCTGCGCCTGGTTTCCCGGCCGTTGGAAATAGACGACCAGATCGCGGGCGACCTGGCGGGCCAGCTCGGAGCCGTGGTCCTCCTCGATGAGGGCGAGGGCCAGGTCGATCGCGCTGGTGATGCCCGCCGCCGTATAGACGTTCCCGTCCCGGATGTAGAGGGGGTCGGGGTCCACGGTGACGGCGGGATGGCGGGCCGCGAGCCAGGACGCGAACCGCCAGTGCGTGGTGGCGCGGCGTCCGTCGAGGAGGCCCGCGGCGGCGAGCACGGCGGCCCCCGTGCACAGCGAGGCCACCCGGCGGCTCTCGCGTGCCAGTCGACGTACGTGTCCCACCAGCCGCACGTCCTGCGCGGCTCGCTCGAAGCCGACGCCACCGGAGACGACGAGCGTGTCCAGGGGACCCGTCGCCCGTTCCAAGGGCTCCTGGCTGACCAGGAGGATCCCGGAACCGCAGTCGATCGGTGCGCCGCCCGGTCCGGCCAGCCGGACGCGGTAGGGGCGGGCGAGGTCCCCGAGCCGGTTCGCCATCTGCAGGGCGGTCGTCACGCACGCGATGTCCAGGAGCTCGGCCGAGGCGTAGCCGACCACCAGCACGAGCCGTTCCCCCATGGGGCGACCCTATGCCGGACGGACCTCCACCCCAAGGTTCGTGACAAGAAAAGGGCGCGGGGCTCCGCGCGGGGCCGTCGGCCGCGACCGTAGGGGCATGCCCCTTTCCCGTGGCCCCCGCGCCGGCACCACGACCGACGTCCCGCACGACAGCAGGAGCTCGACGGTCCGCATCGTCCTGGCCGCGGGCGCACGACGCTGGCCCAGCTGGCTCGCCGTGGCCCTCGTCGTCCTCACCTTCGCCGACGGTTCCGCGCCGCTCGAGCTGCTCGCCGCCCTCCTCGTCGGCATGCCGCTGTGCTACCTCGCCTTCGGGGCCGCACTCCGGGAGCTCGGCACACGGCGCGCCCTGGCGGTGCAGGTGGGCGGCCTGCTGGGCTTCACGGCCGTGGCGCTCCTGGCGTTCGCGGTGGGCCCGCCGAGCGCCCGCTACCTCGTGGCGGCCGGCTGGTTCGCCCACGGCGTCTGGGACGTCGTGCACCACCGCACCGGCAAGGTCGTGCCCCGGGCATGGTCGGAGTGGTGCGGCGTCGTGGACCTCCTCGGGGCGGCGGCCATCGTTCTGCTGGTCTGAGGGTTGCGCGCCGCCCGGCCGGCCGAGCCCGGAGTGCCCGCCCGCGGTGATCGCCGTAGCGTGTGTCCCGTGCGCCACACCACCGCGGCCGTGGCCGTGACGGCCACCTTGTGCGCGGCCGCACTGGCCTGCTCCACCCAGGCCGATCCGCCGCGCTTCCAGGCCCTGGGGACCGACCCGCCGGCCCGCCTGTCCGCGCGGGTGACGGCCGTACCGGCGGAGAAGCTGGGATCCTCCTACCGGAAGGGCTGCCCGGTCCCGCCCGAGCGGCTCAGGCTGATCCGGATGAACCACCTTGGTTTCGACGGCCGGGTCCACGCGGGCGAGATGGTCGTCCACGAGAACGCCGTCGGCCCTCTCCTCCACGTCTTCGAGCGGGCTTTCGCGGTGCGCTACCCGATCCGCCGGATGCGTGTGATGGCCGAGTACGACGACGACGCCGAGGCCATGGCCGACGACAACACGTCCGCCTTCAACTGCCGACCGGTCACCGGCGATCCTCGGCGCCTGTCGCAGCACGCGTGGGGCGACGCGGTGGACATCAACCCCGTCGAGAACCCCTACGTCGACATCCACGGCGTCGTCCACCCGCCGAACGGACGCCCCCATCTCAAACGGTCCCTCGGCCGCCCGGGTCAGATCCACCCGGGCGACGCCCTCACGACGGCGTTCCGCGAGGTGGGCTGGCGCTGGGGCGGCCGCTGGGCCAACCGGGACTACCAGCACTTCTCGGCCAACGGCGAGTGAGTGCCCCCCGCGCCGACCGCCGTCGGGATCCAGCCGGAGGTGCCGCTGTGTCACCTCGCTGTGCAGCAGAGCCCGTCGAGGCTCGCGCGGGAGCGCGACGGGTCGACTCCCATGCGACGACGACGAGTTCAGGGCCTGTTTGGCCGATGACCCGCCTCCTGGAGGGCGTCGAGGAGGCGTACGTCCTGTCCGACCTGCGCTACCGGGACAGCTCCCCGGGGAGCCGGCTACTGCCAGTCGTCCCAGGGCGGCGGGTCCATCTCGTCCAGGTCGAAGGGCGGCTCGTCGGCATACGGCCCCGCGGGGCGTGCCGCCGGCACGAGCGCCGCGGGAGTCGGGGCTGTCGTGGCCGGCGGGGCGGGCTCGGCCGGGAGCGCGGTGTCGGGGACGGGCTCGGTGGCGGGCTCGGGGGCGGACTCGGCGGCATTGCACGTCGCCAGGGTGTCGAGGACGCCCTGGCCGTACTTGGTGAGCTTGGCCTCGCCGACCCCGCCGATGGTGGCCAGCTCCTCCACCGTGGCGGGGAGCCGCGTCGCGATCTCCCGCAGTGTCGCGTCGTGGAACACGACGTACGCCGGTACGCCCTGCTCGCGCGCCGTCCCGGCCCGCCAGGCACGCAGGGCCAGGAAGACCGGCTCTGCCGCGGCCGGCAGGTCGACCGGTACGCGGGCGCTCTTCCCGGAGCGCGATCCGGACTCCTTCCGGGGCGGCGCGACGGGCGCCTTCTCCTTGCGCATCGGGACGCTGCGGCGCCCTCCCAGCACCTCGCCGCTGTCGTCCGTCAGCACGAGCGTCCCGTACTCGCCCTCCACCGCCAGCAGCCGCAGCGCCAGCAGCTGGCGCACGACGCCCCGCCACTCCGCGGTGCTCAGGTCCGAGCCGACGCCGAACACCGAGAGCGCGTCGTGGTCGAACTGGATGACCTTGGCCGTCTTCTTGCCCTGCAGGATGTCGATGATCTGGCCTGCGCCGAACTTCTGGCGCCGTTCCTTCGCCAGCCTCCACACCGTCGACAGCAGCTTCTGCGCCGCGACCGTCCCGTCCCAGGACTCGGCCGGCGTCAGACAGGTGTCGCAGTTGCCGCACGGCTCGCCCGACTGCCCGAAGTACTCCAGCAGCCGCACCCGGCGGCAGTTGACCGTCTCGCACAGCGCGAGCATGGCGTCCAGGTGCATGGCCAGCGAGCGGCGGCGCGCCTCGTCGCCCTCGGAACCGTCGATCAGCTTGCGCTGCTGGACCACGTCCTGCAGGCCGTACGCCAGCCACGCCGTGGCCGGCTCGCCGTCGCGGCCGGCCCGGCCGGTCTCCTGGTAGTAGCCCTCGACCGACTTCGGCAGGTCGAGGTGCGCCACGAAGCGCACGTCCGGCTTGTCGATGCCCATGCCGAAGGCGATGGTGGCCACCACCACGACTCCGTCCTCCCGCAGGAAGCGCGCCTGGTTCGCCGCTCGCGTACGAGCGTCCATTCCGGCGTGGTACGCCACGGCGTCGATGCCCTGCTCCACCAGGAAGGCCGCGGTCTTCTCCACCGAGGATCGCGAGAGGCAGTAGACGACTCCGGCGTCCCCGTCGTGCTCGGTCCGGATCAGCTCCAGCAGCTGCTTGAGGGGGTTGTCCTTCGGGGCGATGCGGTACTGGATGTTCGGCCGGTCGAAGCTGGCGACGAAGTGCCGGGCGTCCTCCAGACCGAGCCGCGCCACGATCTCGGCGTGGGTGGCCTCGGTGGCCGTCGCGGTCAGCGCGATGCGCGGTACCTTGGGCCAGCGCTCGTGCAGCATGGACAGCGCGAGGTAGTCGGGCCGGAAGTCGTGACCCCACTGGGCGACGCAGTGCGCCTCGTCGATCGCGAAGAGCGCCACCTTGCCCCGGTCGAGCAGCCGCTGCGCGCTCTCGGTGCGCAGCCGCTCGGGAGCCAGGTAGAGCAGGTCCAGCTCGTCGGCGAGGAAAGCCCGCTCGACGGCCTGCCGCTCGTACGGGTCCTGCGTCGAATTCAGGAATCCGGCCCGCACGCCGAGGGCGGTGAGCGCGTTCACCTGGTCCTGCATCAGCGCGATGAGTGGCGAGATCACGACGCCCGTGCCTTCTCTGACGAGTGCCGGGATCTGGTAGCAGAGCGACTTTCCGCCGCCGGTCGGCATCAGCACGAGCGCATCGCCGCCGCCGACGACCTGCTCGATGATCTCCTGCTGCTCGCCGCGGAAGGAGCCGTAACCGAAGACGCGGTGCAGCACCTGCAAAGCATCGGAGATCTCGAGGGAAGCGTCCGGAAAGTCCATTCACGAAGCCTATCGGCACCCGCCGACACCCCGGTTCCGCCCACCGGAACCTGTGGACAACCTCCGTGCCTCGGGAGCCGTCGCGCCGTCCCGGGGCTACCCTCCGAGGATGGAGCGCTCAGAGGTTCTCAAGCGAGTCATCGGCATCCTCACCGAAGCCCAGGAGATCCGTCGGGCAGCGGAAGCCGGAGAGGACGACGACAGCCACGAGCCGGAAGCGGGAGTGGTCACGCAGCTGCTGAACGAGATGCTGCCCTCGATCAGCGTGCCGGCGGAAGCGTCCCCCCAGCAGGTGGCCCGCCTCGTCGCGGAGGCGCTCGGCCCCGCTCTGCACACGATGGTCTCCGGTTTCAGCCTGGCCTTCACGAGTCTGGCCATGGTGCACGATGACGGCCGGACCGACATCTCCTCGCTCGAAGTACTGCAACAGCTCGCGCTCGAAGTGGAGGCGGGGACTTACGACGGAGAGTCCTAGGGGGACCGGGGACCGGGACCGGGGACCCCGGACCGGGGACCCGAAGACCGGCGGCGTGCATGCGGCTTCGCCGGGCCGGGTAGACGCCGCGCATGCACGGCTCTGTGACCGCTCACGGCGGGGGCGAGAGCGAGGGCCCCGCGTCCATGGCGGAGGCCGGAGGGCGACCTCCGTCCGGCCCGCCCGACGGGGTCCGCAGCGCCGTGGTGGTCATCGACATGCTCAACACCTACGAGCACGAGGACGCGGAACGGCTCCTGCCGTCCGTACGAGAGGCCCTGCCCGTGATGGCCGCGGTCCTCGACCGCGCCCGTGCGCGTGACGTGCCCGTCGTGTACGTGAACGACAACTTCGGGCTGTGGCGTTCCCACCACGGCGAGCTCCTCGACACGGTGCTGGCCGGGCCGCACGCGGAACTCGTCGAGCCGATCCGCCCGGCGGACGACTCGCTGTTCGTCGTCAAGGCCCGTCACTCGATCTTCTTCGAGACGCCCCTGGGCTACCTCCTGGACCGGCTGGGCGTGCGCCGGCTGATCCTCTGCGGCCAGGTCACCGAGCAGTGCGTGCTCTACTCCGCGCTCGACGCGCACATCAGACACCTCGACGTCACCGTCGTACGAGACGGCGTGGCGCACATCCGTCCGGAGCTGGCCGAGGCCGCGCTCACGATGATGGAGACCAACATGGGCGCGCGGATCGTGCGCGCCGAAGAGCTCGCGTTCTGAGGTCGTCGGACGCCGCCGCCTGTCGGGTGCCGTCGGCAGCCGACGGGCGGCGCCACCTCACGTGCTCAGCAGCCGGTTGAAGAAGGAACGGTACTGCTGCAGCGCCAGCCGCAGATCCTCCGTGGCCACCTGCTCCCCACGGTCCCACTGGCCCTCCAGCTCGCTCTTGCGGGCCGAGAACGTGCCGGCGAGCGTCTGCATCACCTCGGCCACCAGTCGGTCGGCAGACCTCACCGCGTCTTGTGGATCATCCACGAACCGGCCCTGTATCTCCCCCCAGGTCCGGCGGAACTCCTCCGCCTCGTTCCTGTCGAGCAGCGCCTCGCCCTCCGGCTCCTCCTCCTTCTCCGCCTTCTCCGCCTCCTCCTCACCCGCGGCGCCAGCCGTGGTGCCTTCTGCCGTGGTGTCCTGTGCCGTGGTGTCCTGTGCCGCTGTGTCCTCTGCTTCGGTGTCTTCTGCCGTGGCCTCACCGGGGTACACGGCGGTCTTGTTCTCGTCCGCCCCGGGGTGGACCAGGTCCTCCGTGGTCAGACCGCCCTCGCCACCGGCTTCGCCGGTGTTGCGCTGGATGTCGTCGTACTCGTCGTGCTGCATCGAGTGCTCCTCATTTTTCCTCGGTCAACAGCTCCTGGAACAGGGCGCGGTAGTGCACCATCGCTCCCCGGAGCTCCTCGGTCGTGCTCTGCCCCTGGCCACTGCGCACCTTGACGTCGTGGGCGTCGCGGTAATGCGAGAGAGTGCGGCCGTGCTCCACGGAGAGATCCCGGATCCGGCCGTCGAAATCCGCGGTGGGGTAGCCGCGCTCCTGCATCAAGCGCTGCACCAACTCGTCCGCTTGGGCCACGGCCCCTTCCGGGCGGTCGACGAAGCGTGCCTGGACGCTGCTCCATTCGTCCGCGTACCACTGCCGCCGGTCGGACGGCAGGGCCTTGATGTCCAGGTCGTCGTGGTCCTCCTCGCGGGCCCGCAACTCCCGTTCGGCGGCGAGCCGGCCCCCCTCGTCCTGGACGGCCCGGTCGTACTCGGGCCCGAATCGCTGCTGGAGGTGGCGTCGGCGCCACAGCAACCACAGGCCCAGACCGAGTGCGATGAGCACGACCGCCGCAGGGACGATGATGGCGATGAGTGTGCTTGTTGACATGGGTCCCTCCATGGGTCGATGACCGGCGCCTATCCACCCGGAAGGCGGGCAAACCAACCCGTATGGTGCGCCTACCCGGCCCGCGATCGCGCAGTCATGCCGTGCCGACGCGGCCCCCACGGCGCGGGGCGCGGGTCCCGCCGCTGACGAGCGGCGGTGTCGGGGTTTCGCAGGCCAGGAGCCGGGCAGCCGCCACGAGGGGGTTCGAGACGGGAGCGAGACGGGAGCGAGGAGAACGGCCATGGACGAGCAGGGCGGCGCCGGAGGAGTGCCGCTGCAGGACGAGCCCGAACAGGCCCGGCACCGCAAGCCGCACGTCGACCGCCACGACGAGAAGACGGCGGCCGCCGACACGGACGAGGCGAGTCGTCTCGACCGTCCGGAGCAGGCCGAGCTGCTACGGGACCGCCCGCAGCAGCCCGAGAAGGCGAGCGGGAAGGACACACGCTGGGTGAGCCCGCGGGACGAATGACGCGGGACGACTGACGCGAGCGGGTCCGCGTACCGCCGGCATCGCATCGCGGCGGCCGGCCCCGAACCTTCGAGGGAGTGCCAGATGAGCAAGCACAAGCAGCCCCGTGACCGTGCGCCCACCCCTCCGTCCGAAGCCGTCGGGGAGAGCGGGGACCGCGAGGCCCGGCAGGCAGCGGACGAGGCGGTCATCGGTCGCACAGGAGACACCGGCCGGCGCGGAGCCGCAGGTCATGCCGCCAAGCGGCAACGCCCGGGGATCGGCCGGGAGGAACAGATCCGGCACCTTCCGGAGGGAGAGCAGCGCCCCGAGCGGGAGAGCGACGACCGCTGAGCTGACCGAGGTTTCGGCGCGGCCGTGGTCGCGCCTGCGCGGAGGGACCGGAGTCAACACCGCGAAGAACCCCTGCGGACCCTCCGTCGTTGAGCCGCTGCACCGCACTCGGAAATGAATGATCGGAGATCGCCGTGAGCAGCCGGGGCATCACAGTGGACGACAGCTGCCTGAGCGCCTTCCAGGAGCTGAGGAGCAAACGAGAGATCAACACGGTCGTCTACCGGCTGAACGAGTCCCTGGACACCGTGGTGGTCGAGAGCGAGGCGAACCTCACGCACGAGGAGATGCTGGCGTCGCTTCCTGCCAATGAGCCCCGGTTCGTGGTGTACTCCCTGCACTTCGCCGCGTCGGACGGGGCCCGCAGGAACGACCTCGTGATGATCTTCTGGATGCCCGACGGGGCGCTGCCCGCGCACAAGCTCGCGTACTCCTCCGCGTACGGCGAACTGCGGGACCTGCTCGACGGCATCCAGGTCGACGTCCAGGCCACGGCCCTAGCCCACCTGGCGTACAACGAACTCGTGTCCCTGGCCGCCTGACCGGCAGCGGCGACCGGCTGGTTGCCCTCGCCTGATCCGGGTAGGCGCAGATCATGTCCGTTCTGGTGACCGACAGCACCCTGTCCCTGCTGACACATGGCTACGCCTGGGCTCCTGACCTGCGCCGATCTCATGACGGCGCGCCCCTGGTGCCGACCCACCTGTTCGGCCGTCCCGCGGCACTTCTGCACGGGCCCGGGGCCGTCGCGCTCTTCTACGACGAGAGTCGCGTCCACCGCCACGGGGCCCTGCCGGCGCCGGTGACCGACATCCTCTTCGGCAAGGGTGCGGTGCACACCCTGGACGGGCTGCCGCACCGGGCGCGCAAGGAGCTGTTCGTCTCCCTGCTCATGACGCCGGACGCCGTCGCCGCCCTGACCGAGAGCATCGAGGCCGGCTGGCGCGATGCCGTGACGGCCTGGGAGGGCCGCAGGGTGGTCCTCTTCGACGAGGTGGCCGCCCTGCTCACACGGGCGGTCTGCGACTGGGTGGGACTGCCGGTCCCGGACGACGCGGCCCGGGAGATCGCCGAGGACTGCGTCGCCATGGTCGAGGGCTCCGCCACCGCCGGACCCGGGCGGCTACGGGCCCGGCGCGCCCGGCGCCGTCAGGAGCAGGCCCTCGCGGCCGCCGTCACCGACCTCCGCCTCCGCGAACACGGACCGCACCCGGACGGCATCTTCTCCCCGTCCTGGCACGAGTCGGTGGCCGGGAGCCCGCTGGAGGCGGTCGCACTGCACCGCGAGCAGGACGGCAGCCTGCTCGACCCGCACACGGCGGCCGTCGAACTCCTGAACATCATCCGCCCCACCGTCGCCATCGCCTGGTTCGCCGTCTTCGCCGCCCACGCCCTCCACCGCCACCCCGGCGGGCGTGACCAGCTGCGTGCCGGCGGCCCCGCCCAGGCCCGTGCGTTCGCCCACGAGGTCCGCCGCTTCTACCCGTTCGTCCCCTTCGTCGCAGGGGTCTGCGTCCGCGACCTCACCTTCTCCGGTCACGAGGTCCGGGCCGGGACCCTCCTCCTCCTCGACGTGTACGGGCACCATCACGACCCCGAGCTGTGGGAACGGCCGTACCACTTCGACCCCGGCCGCTTCCTCGGTCACGAGCCCGGCCGCGACGCTCTGATCCCGCAGGGCGCAGGCGATGCGCGCTCCGGCCATCGCTGCCCCGGCGAGGACATCACCGTTTCCCTGCTCGCCACGCTCTCGCCCGCCCTGGCCGAGCTGGACTTCGCCGTACCGCAACAGGACCTGTCCATCCCGCTGAGCCGGATCCCGACCCGGCCCCGTAGCGGATTCGTCATGGACGTCAGACGTTGAGCGCGATGGCGTAGGCCAGGAAGAAGAGCGCGACGAGCACTGCCACCACGCACACCGCGATCAGCGGCCCCTTGCCCCAGCCGCGCCGCAGCGGCCGGTAGGGTCCGGCTCCGGACGTCGTACTCGCCTCCGCGGGCGGTGTCTCGCCCGGCGGCACGCCGCCGCCGGCGTCGAGGCCCGGTGTGTTGCGGGGGTCCGGGTCGGGGTTGTCGACTCGTTTGTCCTCCATGGCCGACGCCTCCCTCGTGTCATCGGTGCGTCATGACCGGCGCCTACCCGCCGTTCCCGCATTCAGACAGGCCCTCCGGACGGCCCGCCCGGGGCTCAGGCGGCGAGGGGCGCGGTGGCCATGCCCGCGCCCTCGCGCAGACCCGCCAGGAACTCCTCGACGGCCTCCACCGCCGTGTGCCGGGGCTCCCAGGCCAGTTCCGTACGGGCCCGGGAGGAGTCCAGCAGCGGCAGGCGCAGGACGGCGTCGAACAGGTCCGGGGACGCGGGCGCGAGGTGCAGCCGCCAGGCGGCGGCAAGGGCTGCCCGGACAGGGGCAGCGGGCATGGGAAAGCGGCGGGCGTGGAAGATGCCCGCCAGGACCTCGGCGTCGACGGGCGGGTCGGCCGCCAGGTTGAACGCTCCGCGCACCGGGCTGGTGACGGCGGCCAGGTAGGCGGCGGCCGCGTCGTCGGTGTGCAGGGCCTGGAAGGTCAGGCCGGGCAGGTCGGGGACGGTGGGGATGAGGCCGGGGCGGATGAGGCGGCCGGGCAGGAGACGGCCCGCGAAGATCCTGCGTTGTTCGGAGGCGGAGGTCCGCTTGAAGAGGAACGCCGGACGCATGCGGACCACCCTGACGTCGGGATGTGTCTGCTCGTAGGCGTCGAGGACGCGTTCCAGGTAGGCCTTCTCGCGGGTGTACGCGGCCTGCGGCCATCCGTGGGTGGGCCAGGACTCGTCGACCGCCCGGTCCTTGGGCCCCGGTGAGTACGCGCCGACGGACGAGGCGTGCACCAGGGCCGGCACACCGGCGGTGGCCACGGCTTCGAAGACGCGCATGCTTCCGAGGACGTTGGTCAGCCAGGTCTGCGCCGGGTGATGGGTGGGCTGGAACCTCCAGGCGAGGTGGACTACCGCGTCGGCCCCGGCGAACATCGGCACGAGGTCCGGGCCGCCGTCCTCCTCGATGTCCGCGGCGGCCCACACCGTCTTGGCGGGCTGCCACTCGGGCACCCTGCGCGCCAGGCCGAGCACGGACGTGACGGCCGGGCTGTCCGCGCAGGCCTGCACCACGCTGGTGCCGACGTTTCCGGTGGCGCCGACGACCACGACCCGCAGGCCGTCGTCAGCGCGTTCCGTGGGGCGGGGACGAGTCATCGTGGGGGCTCCCTTTCACCGGGCGCCAGGCGTATCACCAGGCACGTTCTCGGTGGTCGTCACGCGTACGCCGCTTGGATGACGTCACGCGTACGCCGCTTGGGCGGACGTCACGCGTACGCCGCGCGCCTAACCCGCATCGGGCCGGGCAAACCTCGGCCCCTCACTCCGGCCCTCCCGGGCAGTGTGTCCCGGCGGCCGGCCGGGGTAGCCGGAAACCAGGGGCCCGCGGTATCGAAGGGATGAGGTATGAGGTCATGACGTCCTTCGGCTATTTCCTGGCCACCGAGGAATTCACCCCGGCTCAGCTGGTGCAGCAGGCGAGCTGGGCCGCGGACGCGGGATTCAGCCGGCTGGCCATCTCCGACCACTTCCACCCCTGGAACGACGCGCAGGGCAACAGCCCCTTCGTCTGGTCGGTGATCGGCGCCCTGTCCCAGACGGTCGAGCTGCCGGTGACCACGCTGGTCACCTGTCCCACCGTGCGTCTGCATCCGGCGGTGACGGCCCAGGCGGCGGCCACCTCCAGCGTGCTGCTCCGGGGCCGGTTCGCGCTCGGCGTGGGCACCGGCGAGGCTCTGAACGAGCACGTTCACGGCGATCGGTGGCCCGCTTTCGACGAGCGGGCGGACATGCTGGAGGAGGCGGTCGAGGTGATGCGGATGCTGTTCACCGGGCGCCAGATCAGCCATCGGGGCCGGCACTACACCGTCGACAACGCCCGCCTCTACACCGCACCCGAGGAGCCGCTGCCGATCCTGGTCTCCGGCTTCGGGCCGAAGGCGGCCGACCTCGCCGGCCGGATCGGGGACGGCTTCGTCACCATGGGCCCCGATACGGACGCCATCGGCCGGTTCCGCGACGCGGGTGGCGCGGGCAAGCCAGTGGTCGGCGGCCTGAAGGTCTGCTGGGATCAGGACCGCGAAGCGGCCGTCGACACCGCGCACCGGCTGTGGCCCAGCGAGCAGCTGCCGGGCGAGCTGAACCAGATCCTTCCCACACCCGCGCACTTCGAGCAGGCGAGCGAGCTCGTCACCCACCAGCAGGTGTCCGAGAACGTGCCGTGCGGCGGCGACGTGGATGAGCACGTCGATGCGATCCGCGCGTACGTGGACGCCGGGTTCGACGAGGTCTACGTGGGACAGATCGGTCAGAACCAAGAGGACTTCTTCGCCGCCTACCGCGAGAAGGTCCTTCCCGCCGTCCTCGGCTGACGGGACGCGGTGGACGCGGGACCCGGACGGGGCTTCGAGCTTCGACGACACGACCCGGGGGAACGGACAGGAAGGTGGTCGCCATGGTCGGCAGGACGGACGCCCGAGGGGGCGAGCGGGACGGCTCCGCGGGCTCACAGTACGACGCGCGACCCTACGTACCGGGCCGCGGAGGGATCGACGACCTCCGCACCGCGGCCGCCGCGTGCCGGGGCTGCCCCCTGTTCGCCGAGGCCACCCAGACGGTGTTCGGCGCCGGGGCGGCGCACGCCCGGCTGGTCCTGGTCGGGGAACAGCCCGGCGACCAGGAGGACCGGCAGGGCGCGCCTTTCGTGGGGCCCGCCGGCGCGCTGTTGCGCAAGGCCCTGAACGAGGCGGGCATCGACGACGAGCCCGTCTACTTCACGAACGCCGTGAAGCACTTCAAGTTCACGACCGCCGAGCGCGGCAAACGCCGCATCCACAAAGCGCCGAGCCTTCGCGAGATGACGGCCTGCCGCCCCTGGCTCGAAGCGGAGCTGAGCCGGATCGAACCGGACCTGGTCATCGCCCTCGGCGGAACGGCCGGAAAGGCTCTCCTGGGAAACTCCTTCCGGGTCAACGAACAGCGGGGCGTCCTTCAGTCGATGCCCGCGCCGGACTCCCTCGGCCATCCCCCGGCCGAGCCGGGCCGCACGCAGCTCCTGGCGACGGTGCACCCTTCCGCCGTACTGCGCGCGACGGACCGCGAGGCGGCGTACCGCGGCCTGGTCGCCGATCTGCGCACCGCGGCGCAGGCGCTGGGCTGACCACCGGAGGGGCGCCCACGGACCGGCGGCGGGCACCGTCGCCGTTTGGTGGCGGCCCGCTCGGGCAGGCGCACTTGAGGGCGGCCCGCTCGGGCAGCCGCATCCGAGGCCCCTGCCGACCAGGCGCCCACCACCCCGCAGGCCCGGGGCCGCCGACCGGCCCCCCGACACGCAACCGGACGCACCATGCCGCATCCGACGAACGGTCCACCGACCCACCCCTTCCCCCAGGACCCGGGCCCGCACCCGGCTCCGCCCACGCATCCCTTCCCGACCGATCCGCAGGCGCCGAGGCCGGCGCCGCCGAAACCCGCCCCGGGACCGGAGCCGACGCCCGAACCGGCGCCACCGCCACCGCCGCCGCCCCTGTAGGCCCGCTCCCGCCGGAGCCGACGACGACAGGAAGCAGCCATGGGTACGCCCCCTCCCCCGAACGATCCGGTTCCGCCCAGCCCCACTCCTGCGCCCGGCCCGGGCCCCGGGCCCGAGCCCGGGCCGGTACCGGGCCCGGTGCCCGCTCCGGGCGGGCCGGACCCGGTGCCACCGGCGCCGCCGCAGCCCGAGCCCGATCCCCGTCCGTCGCCGGGCCCGCGCCCGGAACCGCATCCTCAGCCAGGCCCCCTGCCCGGGCCCGTACCGGCCCCGGAGCCCGTCACCTGAGACGGGCGGCGCACCCGCACCCGCCGCCGGGAGGAAGCCGTGAAACTGCAGTTCCTCAGTCCGCTGTACGCCCATCCCGGCCCCATCGCCTCCGTGTGCCTCGACACCTCCCGTGACCTCGACGACCCCGAACGGGCGATCGACCTGCGCTGGCGCAAGCTGCACAAGCGCCTGCTCGCGCACGAAGCGGACGAGCCCACCCTGCGCGCCATCGACGAGGCGGTCGGCACCGACCGCGAGGTGTCCGGCCGGCACGGCCAGGCGATCTTCGCCGCCCACGGCCGGCTGCTGCTCGCGCAGTGCCTGCCCGAGCCCCCCGCCCGCGACAGCGCCGAGTACGGGATGCTGCCCGACGCGCTGCCGCTGGTTCTCCAGCGCGCCCCGGACATCCCGTACGCGGTGGTCGTCGTCCACCGCGTGCACCTCGGGGGGCCCGCGGGCGGTGAGGAGGTGCTGGAGCTCGACCACGAAACCGGCAGATGGCCGATGAGCCGCGTGGCCCCCGGCGAGCACTCCCACCGCCGGATACCGGTGGAGGGGTGGCCCACCGAGGCCGACCACCTGCTGACGGAGCTGGTGGACCGCGCGTACGCCGACGGCCTGGAGATGATCGTGCTGGCCGGTGACCCGTGGGCGGTCAACAGCCTGATGAGGTCGGCCCCGCGGAAGCTGCACGGCCACTTCGTCAAGCTCAAGGACGGCCACCACCGGCGGCCGGAGCCCGGCCGGGCGCTGCTGGAGGAGGAACTCGGCGGGCTGCTCGACGACAGGCTGTCCGACCACGACAGGCACCAGCTCGATGCGTACCTCGGCCAGCGTGCCCGGCATCCGGAGTACGTCGAGGGAATCGGCGCCACGGTCGCCGCCCTCCAGCGCGGGCAGGCCCAGAGCCTGATCCTGAACCAGCCGGTGGAGCTCGACCAGCACCTGTGGGTGGGCGCGGCGCCCACGCACCTCGCCCTGTCCGGCGAGGACCTGAACGCCTTCGGCCTGAGCTACTACTGGGAAGAGCCCGCGGTGGGCGCGGCCCTGGTCCGGGCCGCGGCCGGCACGCAGGCCGACCTGATCGCCGTACCCCACGACGAACTGCCGCTGGCGGACGGTGCGGCCGTGCTCCTGCGCTACACGGGTACCTGACCTGACCGACGACGCGGGGCCGCGTGGACGCTTACTCTCCGTCGGGACGGGTAGCCGCCCGGCAGGAGCCGCTTCCAGCAGCGGGAGGAACCATGGCCCGACGCGTACACGAGGTGATGACCCAGAATCCGGTGACCGTCGAAAAGCTGACGTCACTGGCGGAAGCGGCCCGGGTGATGCGGGATGCGGACATCGGGGACGTTCTCGTCGTCGACGAGGGCCGGCTGCGCGGCATCCTGACCGACCGGGACCTGGTCGTCCGTGGCGTGGCCGAGAACAGGGATCCCGCCGAGACGACCGTGCAGGCCATCTGCAGCGGTGAGCCGGTTACCGTGCGGCCCGGCGACGACGTCGACCACGCCGTCGATCTCATGCGCCGGAACGCGCTGCGGCGCCTGCCCGTGGAAACCGAGGAGGGCGAGCTGGTCGGCGTCGTCACCCTGGGCGACCTCGCCGTGGAACAGGACCCGGGATCGGCCCTCGCGGCGATCTCGGCCGCCGAGCCCGACACCTGAGGCCGGCCCGCCGCGAATCTGGCCGGGGCCACTTTCCCACGCCACGACCCCGCACGTCGTCCGGCTGCCGCCCCGGCAGCGGTCGCGACCGTGGACCCGCCGTGACGGCCTGGCGGGGGCGGCCCGGAGTACACGTCGGCGGAGCCGAGTTGGCGGCGCCCGCAGCCGCTCGACGTACCCGGGAGACAGTCTGCTGATGAGCGGCGCTGGTACCTGGAGCGGCGCGTGCCGCGCATCCGTCGGCGCGAGGTCCGGCTGGACCTGGGCGCGGGCGCGTTCGAGATCGTCCCCGGGACCGGATTCGCCTGCCTGTCCGGCCCCCGGGTGGTGGCCGACGAGGCGTTGCGCGCCGAGTTGCGTGCCGCCGTCGCCGACCATGTACAGCACTAGCTGAGCGCGATCGGACCCCGCCGGCGGCGAGGCGTCTGGTCCTTGGGCCGCGTGCTCGGTCAGGAGGACCGGGCCATGCGGGACGCGACCGCGCTGCTGTCGAGCGCCATCGCGCCGTTCCCCGGCGGGGCCCTGCGGCTCGCCTTGCTGCCGCAGACGGCCGGCGCCCCGGACGGCATCACCGTACGGGACCTCGTGGCCTGCGGCCGTACCCCGCACCAGCGCTGGTGGCTCGCCCGCCAGGTCGACGTACTCAAGCTGGTCGCGGGACTCAACCGCGCCAGGGCCACACTTCATCGCCCTGCGCGACGGCAAGGTCATCGCCTGCCCTGTCGTGGGCACCTCCCTGGTCATCCCCTGGCCATCCCCGAGCGCGAACGCAGAACCACGACGGCCTGACCGCCGGTGGTCTTGCGCCCGGCGCGGCACCTCCACATACTCACGGGGCAGCGCTTGTCAGGAACACGCCATTTCCTGAATGCGCCTCACAGGGCCCGCCCACCCCCTGGGCCCCGACGCTCCGAGGAGGAGATCAGTGAGGATCACGCGCACCAGTTCCCCCACCCGCACGGCGAGGCGAGCCACCTTCGCCATGGTCGCCGCCGGCCTGCTGACGGCCACCGCGCTCACCCTGCCGACCGCGGAGGCAGCCGCCCCGCCGTCCTTCAGCGCGACCCAGCTCGCACGGGTCGACCAGGCCGTGCTGGGCGCCGACGTCGGCGGCACCGCATGGCATGTGGACCAGGCCGCCGGCCGGGTCGTCGTCACGGCCGACAGCACCGTGTCCGCAGCCGGCCTCGCGAAGATCAGAAAGGCGGCGGGGGCGGAAGCCGGTGCGCTGCGGATCGAGCGCACTCCTGGGAAGTTCACGCGCCTGCTGGGCCCGGGCGATGCCATCTACGGCGGTGGCTACCGCTGTTCGGCCGCCTTCAACGTCGTCAGCGGCGGCACGTACTCCTTCCTGACCGCCGGCCACTGCGGCAACGTGGTCAAGACCTGGTACACCAACTCCGCCCAGACCACGCTGATCGGCCCCACCGTCGGATCCAGCTTCCCCGGCAACGACTACGCGCTGGTCCGCTACGACAACACCTCGCTCAGCCACCCCGGCGGCTTCACCGCCGCCGACGCCTACGTGGGCGAGCCCGTCAAGCGCAGCGGCTCCACCACCGGCACCAAGAGCGGGACCGTCACCGCCCTCAACGCCACCGTCCACTACAGCGGCGGCGGCACGGTACGCGGCATGATCCAGACCAATGTGTGCGCCGAGCCGGGTGACTCCGGCGGCGCCCTGTACGACGGTACGAAGGCACTCGGCATCACCTCCGGCGGCAGCGGCAACTGCACGGTCGGCGGCACCACGTTCTACCAGCCGGTGCCCGAGGCCCTCGCCAAGTACCGGGTGTCCCTCCTCTGACCGGCGGGTGCCCGCCTCGGACTCACGCCCGGGGCGGGCACGGCGCTCCTGTGGAGTAGTGCAGGTCCGCCCGGGTAGGCGCCCAGCGAGGAACCCGCTCCTGGCAGAGGGCCGCACCTGAGCCCCGACCGTTCGGCGGAGGTGGTTCACGATGAACGCGCAGGTGCCACTGGTCTGGGTCGTGGGCGGCCATCTGCTCATGCCGGCCGAGCAGGTCACCGGCCTCCTGCGGTACCTCGCGGCGGGCTGGGTGCAGTCGGTGGATGCCGGGGAGACGGATCTCGAGCCCGGGACCGTCATGGCCCTGGTCGATGTACTGAGCGAGCTCGCCGATCAGATCGACGTCGAGTGCATCGCCTTCATGCCGGTCCGCCACCCCGCCGGAGGCGGCCCGCCGCCGCGCTGAGACAGGCGGCCGTCATGTGTCCCCGTCCCCTTCCCCTTCCTCGGCCTCGGCCTCGGCCTCGGCGACCTGCCGCAGCGTGTGGCCGCTGCGCGCGGAGCGGGCCCGGCGGGGGTCGGGGGTGCCCTTCCGGGACGCACGCTGGTCGGCGTGCTTGACGAGCAGCCACGCCTCCCGCTCGCCGCCCGTGCCCTCGCGGAACCGCGTGAGCGACCAGCCGCCGTGCAGCTTGTGGCCGTCGAGCCGGAACGAGGCGTGCCCGTCGGCCAGGGCCCGCGCGAAGGGGATCTCCCTGCCCGCCCGGTCGGTGGAGAGGTTGCGGTACGTCCCCTCGTCCCAGACGATCACCACGCCCGCGCCGTACTCGCCCCCGGCGATGACGCCCTCGAAGTCCCGGTACTCCAGCGGGTGGTCCTCGGTGGGCATGGCCAGCCGCTTGTCGTGCGGGTCGGTGGAGGGGCCCCTGGGAACCGCCCAGGACTTCAGTACGCCGTCCACCTCCAGCCGGAAGTCGAAGTGCATGGCCGTCGCGTCGTGGATCTGGACGACGTACGAAGGCCGCGCGGCCGACGGCCCGCCGGTGGCGCCTTCGGGCTCCGTCGTCTTCGAGAAGTCGCGCCGCCGGTGGTACTCCGCAAGCTGGTCCCGTGCCGTCACCGGCCACCTCCGATACCGCGCCGGCCGTCCCGTCGGAAGGCGATCCGTCAGAGGGCGATCGGCTGTTGACGGGCCGGTGTCTGGTCGAGGGTGAACAGGCCGCCGTCCGGGTCCCGCACGGTGACCTGCCGTCCGCTTCCGCGCCACGGGGCACCGTCCGTGACGATGCTGCCGCCGTGTTCGAGTGCCGCGGCCTCGGCGGCCGCCAAGTCGGCGACTTTGAAGTGGACCAGCCACCGGGGCCGCAACTGCGGCTTGGGTGATCCGCTCTGACCGGTCCGCTGTTCAGGCGTGCCACCGCCTGTCCTTCGTGCCGCAGGACGACCTGGTCCTCCTCGTAGGAGACCTCGCAGCAGCCGGCGGTCCCGTCCGCCCATCGCAGGACCCCGCCGTAGAAGAGGGCGGCGTCGAAGGCGTTCTTGGTCTGCAGTTCCAGCCACGCGGGTGCCTCGCCCTCGCCGACCCGCCACTCGGACAGGACGCGGCCCTCCCAGATGCCGAAGGCCGCTCCCTCCAGGTCGGTGGCCAGCGCCGCCCGGCCGCGGGGCGGGTAGGCGACCGGGCCGACCCCGACGGTGCCTCCGCGGTCGCGGATGCGCGCCACAGCGGCATCGGCGTCCTCGACGGCGAAGTACGCCGTCCACGCGACGGGTACCGCGAACTCGCCCGCCACCGCCCCGATGCCCGCGACGGGCACCCCGTCCAGCTCGGCGACGGAGAAGGCGTGCCCGAGACCGCCCTCCCGGAAGGTCCAGCCGAGCACGGCGCTGTAGAAGTCCTGCGCCGCACCGAGGTCACGTGCCACCAGGCTCAGCCAGCAGGGCGCGCCCACGACGTCTGCCGTCATCTGGACCACGGTCACCCTCCTTCCGGTGCGGAGGCGGGCGGCGCGAACCGCCCGCCGTCCCGGTCAGGTGTGGAGTCGGCTGTTGGGGCCGTCCTGACCGTCGGCGGACTCGTCGTTGAACCAGTAGTCGCCGGCGGCCAGGTACCGGAAGGAGTGGCTCGTCTTCCGGGGCAGGGCGACCGTGACGGCCCGCGCATCGTCCTTCCACGGCTTGAGGGGGTGGGCGTGGGGATCCCAGTCGTTGAAGTCACCGACGACGCTGACCGGCCCCGGAGGGGTGTCCGCGGGGAGGACGAAGGTGACCTCGGTCCGGTCCTTGCGCTGCTTGCGTTCGAGCACGGGCGTCTCCTGCCGGGAACGGGATAGGGAGCGCGACCATCCTGCTCCCGGACCCGCCCTGTCGCACGTCGACACGGCCAACCGTTCACACGGCGTGACACCACCGGGCCGGTGTGCCGGTTGCTTCAGGCGGTGGGGTGCGAGAAGGCCTGACCGCCTCCTTCGAACAAAGGGGCGGTCTCCGTCAGCTCCAGCAGGCGCCGGACCGGTCTGCTGACCGCGCTGATCCGGAGGCTGCGATGCCGGTCGGCCGCGTGGCGGCGGGCGCGCAGGAGGACGTTGAGTCCGGAGCAGTCGCAGAAGGTGACGGCGGAGAGGTCGAGGGAGACCCCGCCGGGACAGGTGTCAAGGGCGGTCAGCACGGCTCCGCGCAACTGCGGCGCGTTGTCGAGGTCGATCTCACCGGCGACGCTGATCTCGGCGCCGCCCCCGGGGCAAGGGATCACGCAGACGCTCAGCCAGTCGGCGTCCGGTCCGGGGTCCGGCTGCTCGGCGATGCGCATCAGGGCTTGGGTGGGAAACACGGTGCTCACCCCCGACCACACTGCTGCGGGATTGTGAACAAGATTCTGACGAGCTCGGCGGCGGAGGTCAAACCCCCCAGGATCCACTTTCCCTCCGATGGCCTACCCCCATTGGCCCCCTGGGCGGGTTGGGCCCTCTCATGGACTGGGGGCCTGTCCCTCCCGGTACACGCGAAGAAAGGCACGCCCATGTATGAGATGCGCGCCGAGTCCACCAGCGACCGATGCGAACTGATCTGGCACGTCATAGCCAAGGACGCGACTGCCGACACCCTCTGCGGCAGCCTCCTCGCCCCGCTGCAGTCCGCCATCGAGGCTGCTGCCGTTCCGGTGACCGAACGCTACTGCGCTCCCTGCATGACCGCTTTCAGCACGGCCATGCAAGGGCCCACCCCCACGGAAGCGGCTTAGGGAGTGCCCGGCGGGATCCGCCCGCCCGAAGTCGCCTGGCGCCGCTCGTCACCGTGCCGTGCGGGGTCAGCCGGCCGGGTGGGCGGATTCCCTGCCGCCTCCGGTTCCCTGCCGCCTCCGGTGGTCGGCTTCCTGCCGGGGTCAGGGCTCGTCGGGTACGTGGATGTCCAGTACGCAGATGTCGTCCCGGTTCGGCGGCCGCTGCGCGGCCAGAGTGCGGGCCAGGGTTTCGCCCCGGCCGTCGCGCAGGAGCCGGAGGGTGGTGTCGGCGAGCCGGATGAGACCTGCCTCTATGTCCTCGTTCGGTTCCTCCACGAGGCCGTCTGTGTAGAGCAGGAGGTGGTCCCCGGGCAGCAGGTCGATCACGGCCTGCCCGTACACGGAGTCGAAGGCGGCTCCGAGGAGGCTGCCCTCGGGCTGCGGAAGGAACCTCGCCTCGCCGCCGCGGATCAGCAAGGGCGGCAGGTGCCCCGCCCTGACCCAGGTCAGACGGTGGTCCCTGGGCTCGTAGCGGGCCATGACCATGGTGGCCGTGGCACCGTACGAGCCCTCGGCGGTGTGGAGCAGGAGGGTGTTCAGGCGCCTCAGGACGTCGGGAAGCGCCGATCCCGTGATGGTCATCCCCTTCGTGGTGAACCGCAGTTGGGCCATCGTGCCGACGGCGGCCAGGCCGTGGCCGGCGACGTCCCCGACGACGAACAGGGCGTTCCCGTCAGGGAGTTCGATGGCGCTGTACCAGTCGCCTCCCACGTTCACTCCGCTGTCCGCGGGCACATAGGCGACGTCGACACGCAGGCCGGCGAGTTGCAGCGACTGCTCGGGAATCGGCAGCAGCGTGTCCTGGAGCCGGGCGGCGAGGGCGCGTTCGGCCTGGAGCATGCCCCGCTGGACGAGGACGGCGCGTTCGCTCTCACCGAGGGCGATTTCGGCGTCCCGCTGCGCCGTGAGGTCCTGGAAGAAGCCGTACACGTCGACCGGAGCCCCGTCGACGTCCGTCTGCGCCTCCGCGACGATCCGCAGGTGCCGTACGCCCTGGGCGGTCTTGATACGGAACGGCTGGTCGATGCTCACGCCGTCGCTCAGCAGCCGCTGGACGGCCTTGCCCAGACTCGGCAGATCGTCCGGCATCAGGTGCCGGGGCAGTTCCTCCAAGGTCATGGGCCCCTCGGAGGGGTCGCGTTCGAAGATGGCGTAGACCTGCTCGGACCAGGCGATGGTGTTCGTCGTCAGGTTCCAGCTCGCCCACCCGAGGTTGCCGAGGCGCTGCATGTCGGCGAGGCGGCGGGCCTCGCGCTCGCTCGTGTCGTGGCGGATCCAGGACACGACCAGGCGGTCCCCCAGCCGCGCCGCCCGCACGGAGAAGCTGGACTGCTCCGGGACCCCGGCGTGTACCTCCTGGTAGGTGAAGGGCTCCCCTTCGTAGACCGTGCCCGTCGTCAGGGTGTCCAGGTACGCCTCCCACAGGGGGGTGCCCGCCACGGTCGGGTACGTCTCCAGCACCCTTCGGCCCACCAGTTCCTTGCCCCGGCGTCCCGCCACGTCGACCGATTCCGGTGCCGCCGCGTCGATCCGGTAGTCCTCCACGGCACCCGTCACGCCGCGCAGGGGCGTGAGCAGGATCGCGGGTCCGGACAGGGCGTCGAAGATCCGCTGGATCGCGTCCACGCCCTGGTGGACCGGGTCGGCCTCGCCCGCGCCCCGGCCAGCGCACAGGAGTCCGCCGCACAGCCTGACGGCCCGGCGCAGCAGGGTCCGCGTACCGGCGTCGAACGGGGCCTCGCGCGTCCGGAAGAAGCCCACGACGGCCGCCGCCGGCCGTTCGCCGGGTACGGGGATCCACGCACGCGACGGCCAGCGTTCGGGCGGGTCGCCGATGAGCACGTAGCGGGCGGCGTCCTCGCGGGGGTCTTCGAGCCACAGGGCCTTCCCGGCGGCGACGGCCTCCAGTGCCGCCACCCCGCTGAGCGGCGGGATGTGGCTCCACTGCTCGGCGAGGGCGTCGTCGATGCCGGCGTACCCGGCCAGCTTCAGGCTTCCGCCGAGCGCCGCGCTGTAGATCATGACGGCTTCCACGTCCTCGGTGCCGCTCAGGACCGCGCGCAGCAGGTCCGCCACGTCCCCGGCGGTTCGGGCGCCCGTCAGGCCTTCGGCGAGCGCGGCCAGGAGGGCCGGCTGTCCGCCGCGGCCACCGCCGGTACCGGCCAGGTACCGGCTGGTGCTGAACCGTGCGAGGTCGCAATCCCGGGCCGTGCCGGTCTCGGGTTCCGCGGGTGGTACGGGCGCCGGCGCCGGCCCCCGGCCGGTCCGGCCCAGGGTGATCCAGCACTCCTCCATGAGGCTGCGCCGCTGCTGCTCGGCGCGCCCCAGCAACAGCTCGTACGCGGCGTCCGCCGAGACCCCCGACTGCGCCATGACGATGCCCTTGGCGCGTTCGAGGATGGCGCCCGTGGAGGCCACGCCTTCGAGGTCCGCGAGCTCGGCACGCAACCTGGCCACCACCTTCGCCAGGGCCAGCACCTCGGGCGTCGCCGCGCCAGGGGGAAGTGCCGATTCGCTCTCCATCTCTTGAGCATGTCACGCCGGGGGCGCGCAGGGGATGCGATCAG
Source organism: Streptomyces sp. NPDC028910 (assembly GCF_055564955.1). Taxonomy (NCBI): domain Bacteria; kingdom Bacillati; phylum Actinomycetota; class Actinomycetes; order Kitasatosporales; family Streptomycetaceae; genus Streptomyces; species Streptomyces sp. NPDC028910. The sequence continues at coordinate 159,960 of NZ_JBVHVF010000006.1, forward strand.
GCGGCCTGTAGTGCCACCGCACGCCCGGCGGTGGCCGGACGGGCCGGATTCAGACTGTCGACGACCGCCTCCAGGCTGCCGGTGGCCCGGTAGACGGCCCGTTGGCGTCGCGCACCGGTCCCCGTTCGTCTCAGCCGCTCCCACAGGACCCGCACGGCGTCCAGGTCTCCCGCCGCGGCCAGGCCGGGGGCCGCGCGCTCCAGGAGCCGGTCCACGAGCAGGGCGGCGGGCTGCTCCCGGCCGCTCACCGGGTCCAGGCCGGGGCCCGCCACGCCGTACCTCGCGGCCAGTTCGTGCGCCCTGCGCAGTGCGCGTTCGGACGGTGCGGGCGGCGGGACGTCGGCGTCCGCCTCCCGCAGGAGGGTGCCGGCGAGACCTCGTACGAGGGCGGCCGTCAGGACGACGGCGTACACGTCGGCGTTGACGTCGGCGATCCGGATCTCCAGGGTCGGCACGTGTTCGGAGGGGCGGGCGTGCCAGTACAGCATGCGGCGGTCGAGCAGTACGCCGGAGGCGACGAGCCCGTCGACGTACGAGAGGTACTGGCCCTCGTCGACGAGGGGAGGCGGCCCGACGGTCGGCCAGCCGGAGTGGGCGACGGAGCGCCAGCTGTCGAGGCCGGTGTCCCGGCCGCACACGAAGGGCGAGTTGCAGGTGATCGACTGGAACACCGGCAGCCACGGCCGCATGTGGTTCCCCAGGGCCAGGGCGCGCGCCCGGTCGAGGGGGCCGACGTGGACGTGGCAGCCGCAGACGAGGTGGTAGGGGCCGAGGAGCGCGGCGAACCGGCGCGCCATCCGCTGGTAACGGTCCGTGTCGGTCACGGTGAGGGGCTCCTGCGGCCGGATCACGGGCGTGCCCGAGGCGACCGGCAGGCAGTCGGCCGCGGCCGCTCCCTCCGCCACGGTGCGACGCAGCCGCACCAGCTGTTCGTACAGGTCACCGAGGTCTGCGGCCGGCTCGGTGCAGACCTCCACCTGGGTGTTGTAGAACTCGGCCTGGACCTGACCGCCCAGTTCCCCCGCGACCGCGCCGATCACTTCCGGCGCCCGGTTCACGGGAGCCCGGCCGGCACGGTCGACGAGCTGGTACTCCTCTTCCACCCCCATGGTCATCACGTCCATCCCGCACCTCATTCCGCGTCGTCTGGCGCATGCTCACGGGCCTGGCGTCGAAACCCTTCGCGTCCGGTTCGACGCGTACGTCAGGCCGGGTGGCCGGCTTCCACGTCGCGGACGTCTCCGTACCTCAGCGGCCGGGACGCGAGGTCCCCTGCCGGCGCGGACCGCTCGACGGGCGACAGCAGGAAGCCGACGTGATCGCCGCCTTCGACGACCTCCTCGATCCGGCCGGTGAACCAGTCGCGTACGTCCGACAGCACCGGGCTGCCCTCCCGTCCGGGCCGCCACCCGATCCGGGCGTACTTGTCCACGCTGTCACCGGTCTGCCCGCCGAACCACTCAGCCAGCGCCCGCTGGTCCCGGCGCAGCAGGTGCACGGTGAGGTACCGAGCCTCGCGCGCGACGGCGTAGGTGTGGTTCGCGATCGACAGCCATACGGCGAAACGCGGCGGATCGATCGAGCACTGCGAGGCGAATCCGACGAGGCAGCCGGCCCGCCGGCCGCCCGAGGCGACCGTGACCACGTACATCGGACCGTCCAGGGCGTCGGCGAAAAAGGCCAGGTCCTGCATGGCGACTCCTGAGATGAGACGTTCGGGCGTGAGCTGTACGACGGTCTCCTTCCCCATCGGCGCGCGAACGGCGGTGATGGAGCGGCGGTGATTGAGCGGCGCGAGGCGGGGCAGGCGCAGGAGGTACGCGAAAGCCACGTGCCGGGCCGCGCCGCTGACGACACCGGGCCCCGGCTGAAGGAGGTGGAGCGGGTGCGCATCGCCTTTCTGACCGCGCCCGTAGGCGTGGAGGAGATCGAACTCACCACACCGTGGAAAGCGGTCGAGGGCGCCGGCTGGAATCCGCAGCTGGTCTCGACCGGGTCCGGGCAGGTTCAGGCCTTCAACCACTTCGACAAGGGCGGCCGCTTCACCGTCGACCACGTGCTGGCCGGCGACACGGCAGACGCCTTCGACGCGCTGGTGCTGCCGGGCGGAGTCGCCAACCCCGACGCCTTGCGGATGAACGAACGGGCCGTCGGCTTCACCCGGAGCTTCTTCACCCAGGGCAAGCCGGTCGCGGCGATCTGCCACGCCCCGTGGACCCTGGTGGAAGCCGACGTCGTACGGGGCCGGACGCTGACCTCGTGGCCGAGCCTGGCCACGGACATCCGCAACGCGGGCGGCACCTGGGTCGACGAGGCGGTCCGGGTCTGCCATGCGGCGCCCGCCACGCTGGTCACCAGCCGGAAGCCGGACGACCTGGACGTCTTCTGCGCGGCCCTCATTCGAGAATTCGACCGAATCATGCAGTAAAGGATGATTCTGTTCAGGAAGGAACACGTCATGGGCAAGGCGAAGGGCACGGCCAAGCAGGCGAAGGGCAAGCTGAAGGAGACCGCCGGCGACATGATGGACGACAAGCGCATGGAGGCGGAGGGAACCGCTGAGCGAATGAGCGGCAAGACCGAGGAGACGGTGTCGAAGGCCGGCGACAAGGTGAAGAAGACCAAGGGCAAGAGCTGAACCTCCTGGGCCCGCCGGATGCCGGCGGGCCCACGGGCGCGCCGTTGCACGGCGTTTCGCGCCGTCTAGCACCAGGACAGGGCTGAAGACTCTGGAGGCTCTGCAGGCTCTCACCACGCTGGTCCGGGTACCCACTGGGTGACACCATGAGCGCACCTGAGCGCATGGCGTGGCGCCAGGGCCGAGAGCAGGTGGTGAAGAACCATGCCGACGAGGAACGGACCACGCTTCGCTTGCCTCGGCGCGGACACGGCCCAGGCGCCCGCCCGGGCACGGGCGAACGGGCGGTGAACGCGGACATGCCCCCGACGAGCCCACCGGAACGCACCGGGCAGCTGCCGCTGCGCGATGCCGTGGACCCTGTCACCCGGTCCCGGGACTTCACCCGGCGGATGCTGGCCGAATGGGCCTGGCCCCCCGGCGATCGGGAGGAACGGGTCGATCAGGAGGAACGGGTCGAGGACGTCCTGCTCCTGGTCTGCGAGCTGGTCTCGAACGCGTGCTTGCACGCCGGTGGTCCGACGGAACTCCTGCTGCGCTGCAGCGCGGAGCGGCTGCGCATCGAGGTCGCCGACCGCGACGCGAGGCGTCCGGAGCCGCGCAAGAGGGAGGATCCGGCTCAGCCAGGGGGGTACGGGCTGCTCATAGTGGAACAGCTGGCCCAGGCATGGGGAGCGACGCGCGGCGGTGAGGGCAAGCGCGTGTGGCTGGAGGTCCGGGCCGATCCGGACTCCGCCGCCTCCCCCGCGCGGTGGGACGGTTCCAGCCGAGGAAGATGACCGGGGTGCCTGAGAGGGGCCCGGGTCAGTGGCTCGGGTGGCCCGGGTGGTGGCCCTGGTCGCCTGGTGCGGGGGCCGGCTCGGCCGGCTCGGCCGGCTCGGCAAGTGGTCCGTCACTCAGCAGCCCCTCGCGCAGGGTACCGATGATGCGGCCGAGCAGCCGGGAGATGTGCATCTGCGAGAGGCCCAGCCGCTCGCCGATCTCGGACTGGGTGAGTTCCTCACCGAAACGCAGCGTCAGGATCGTGCGGTCGCGTTCACCGAGCGCGGCGATCAGCGGGCGCAGGGCGGCCACGCACTCGATCCGGTCGTAGGCCAGGTCCTCCATGCCGAGGACGCCGACCACCGCCCCCGCGTCGAAGGGTGAGTTCTGCTGGGCCTCCGCGGGCAGTACCGGGTCGATCGACCTCGCGGCGTACCCGTTCGCGGCCAGCCGCCCCTCGGCCACCTCGGCCTCGGTGGTGCCCAGGTGCTCGGCCAGCTCGTGGTCGGTGGGCTCACGCCCCAGCCGCTGCTCCAGGAGGTCGTGGGCCTTGGCAAGGTCCAGCCGGAGCTCCTGGAGGCGCCGTGGCACCTTCACGGCCCAGCTCGTGTCCCGGAAGAACCGCCGGATCTCGCCGGTGATGGTGGGCAGGGCGTAGGTGGCGAATTCCGTGCCGCGGTCCGGGTCGAAGCGGTTGATGGCCTTGATCAGGCCGACCGTGCCGGTCTGGATGATGTCCTCGACGGGCTCGCTGCGGTGACGGAACCGGCGCGCGGCGAACTTCACCAGGCTCACGTTCAGTTCCACGAGCGTGTTGCGCACGTACGAGTACTCGGCGCTGCCTTCCGTCAGGCCGCGCAGCCGTCGGAACAGTGCGACGGACAGCGCGCGGGCCTCGGACGTGTCGACGGACAGAAGATCGTCGGGGAACTCTTCGGGGCGCGCCGATCGGTCCCCGGAGCGTTCGGTGGTGAGGGGGTCCGCGGTATCGCGGGGGGCGGGGGACATGTGCTTCCTCGTACGGCCGGGGCCACCGCCGGGAGGGGGTGGCGGGACCGTCGCAGGTGACCCACGTGCGATATACCCGCCGACCGGCGGGTCGACGCGCGAGGCGGCCCGGACCCTGGGAGATCCCTTCCGGGCGGCTGCGCCGTGGCGCGGACCCTTCCGCCGGGTCTGCGCCACAGCGCAGTCGACCGGAGCCCTACCAGCGGTACCAGCGCCCGCCGCCGCTGCGGGCCACAAAGCCGAGCAGCCACAGCACCAGCACGGCGATCGCTATCCACCACAGCACGTCGATGGCGAAACCGGCACCGAAGAGCACCAGGACCAGCAGCAGGACCAGAAGAAGCGGAACCATGACCAACCTCCGATGAACGATGCCCGACCCCTCTGGAATCGGGGAGGCGGCGCCCGGGTAGGGACGCCGGCCCTACGAAGCGGCTTCCCTCACCGGGCCCGTTCATGCTCCGGTGGAGGCGGCGACAGGGCGGGGAGATACTTCAAGTGATGACCGTTTCGGCTTCCCCTCGGTAGGGAGGACGGTATGCAGCGGTCCTCGGCCCGCGGCCCGGGCGTCCTCGTCGGGGTCACTCTGGCGTTGATCTGCTCCTGGGGCGGCTCTGGCGGCTCCGCCGCCGCCGCCGCGGGCGCCGGGCGCGCGACCCCCTCGTCCGTCGTCCCGGTGGTCGCGTCGACCAATGTGTACGGGGACATCGTCGAGCAGATCGGCGGTGACCGGGTCGATGTCGTCTCGATCATCAGCGACCCGACGCAGGACCCCCACTCGTACGAAGCCAGTACGCGCAGCCAGTTGGGGCTGGCCAAGGCGAAGGTCGTCGTCGAGAACGGCGGTGGCTACGACGCGTTCATCGGCCGGATGCTCCGCAGTTCGGGCAACTCCTCGGCCGAGGTGATCGATGCCGTGACGGTGTCCGGGAAGTCCCGTGGCCCGGTCGGGGAGTTGAACGAGCACGTCTGGTACGACTTCCCCACCGTGGGCAAGCTCGCCGACCGGATCGCGGACGCGCTGGCCAGGGCCGCGCCCGGCGAATCCGACGTCTTCCGGGAGAACGCCAGGACGTTCACGCGGAAGCTGGCTTCGCTCCGGTCCGAAGTGGAACGGATCGAGGCGGAGCACGGGGGCACCGCCGTGGCCGTCACCGAGCCCGTCCCCCTGTACCTGACCGAGGCCTGCGGCCTGGTGAACAAGACACCCGCGGACTTCAGCGAGGCCATCGAGGAGGGCGACGAGGTCTCGCCCAGAAGCCTCCAGGAGACGCTCGCGCTGTTCACCGGCCGACAGGTCGAGGCGCTGCTCTACAACGAGCAGACGGCCGGTCCCCAGACCGAGAAGGTCGAGCAGGCCGCCGAGGACAACGGCGTCCCCGTCGTCCCCGTGACCGAGACCCTTCCGCAGGGCGAGGACTACATCAGCTGGATGACGTCCAACGTCGCTGCCCTCAAGAAGGCCCTGGACCGCTGATGGACCGTACGGAGTCCGTCGCACCGCTCGTCCGGCCGGACGGGGCCACCCGCGAGGCCGGCGCCCCTGGTGAACCGGTGGTCAGCCTGCGGGGGGCCGCTCTGGCCTACGGCGACCGCGTGCTGTGGCGCGGGCTGGACCTCGACCTCCGGCCGGGCGAGTTCCTCGCGGTGCTGGGACCGAACGGATCCGGCAAGACCAGCCTGCTGCGCGTGCTCCTGGGCCGCCAGCAGCTCACGGCGGGGACGGCGACGGTGCTCGGCCGGACCCCGCGCGTCGGCGCCAGGCACGTCGGCTACGTCCCGCAGCAGAAGTCCCTCCCCGCGCACACCATGCTGCGGGCCCGGGACCTCGTACGGCTGGGCATGGACGGGCACCGGTGGGGGCTGCCGCTCGCCCCGCGCACGGTCCGCCGCCGCGTCGACGAGATCCTGGAGTCCGTCGGGGCGATGCCCTGCGCGGACGTCCCCGTCGGCCGGCTCTCCGGCGGGGAACAGCAGCGCGTACGCATCGCGCAGGCGCTGGCCACGGACCCGCGGATCCTGCTCTGCGACGAGCCGTTGCTCTCCCTCGACCTCCAGCACCAGCGCACGGTCACCACCCTGGTGGACCGGCGCCGGCGCTCCGCCGCCACCGCCGTCGTCTTCGTGACGCACGAGATCAATCCGGTCCTGGGGCTGGTGGACCGGGTCCTGTACCTGGCCCCGGGCGGGTTCCGGATCGGCCCGCCGGACGAGGTGATGACCACGTCCACCCTGTCGCAGCTGTACGGGACCCAGGTCGATGTCGTCCACGTCCGGGGCCGCATCGTGGTCGTGGGGGCACCCGACGCCGCCGTCGTGCACCACCACGCGGCCGGGCCGAACGGGGGCGCGGGGCGGTGACGGGACGGTGGCCGCTCGCCGACGGGCAGGACGGCGGCGTCTGGCGGCAGATCTTCAACTTCGACAACTACGGCGAACTGCTCGCTCTGGTCCAGAACTCCCTGCTGGCGGGGGCCCTGCTCGGCTTGGTGGGCGGCCTGGTCGGGGTCTTCGTGATCATGCGCGATCTCCCGTTCGCCGTGCACGGGATCAGCGAGCTCTCCTTCGCCGGCGCCTCCGCGGCGCTGCTGCTCGGGTTCAACATCGTGGCCGGGTCGATCGTGGGGTCGCTGATGGCGGCGGGTGCCATCGGCGTCCTGGGCGTCCGCGCCCGGGACCGCAATTCGATCATCGGTGTCATCATGCCGTTCGGCCTCGGCCTGGGGGTGCTGTTCCTGTCCCTCTACAAGGGGCGGGCGGCCAACAAGTTCGGGATCCTCACCGGCCAGGTCGTCGCCGTCGACACCCCGCAGATGGCGTGGCTCGTCGGCACGTCCGCGGTGGTGCTGGTGGCCCTCGCCGTCATCTGGCGCCCGCTGTCCTTCGCGAGCGCCGATCCGGAGGTGGCCGAGGCCCGGGGCATTCCCGTCCGCGCGCTGTCTCTGGCGTTCATGCTGGTCCTGGGCCTGGCGGTGGCGCTGTGCGTACAGATCGTCGGAGCCCTGCTCGTCCTCGCGCTCCTGGTCACCCCGGCGGCCGCCGCCGCCCGGATCACGGCTTCCCCCGTGCTGCTGCCCGTACTGAGCGTCGTCTTCGCGCTGGTCTCGATGGAGGGCGGGATCCTGCTCGCCCTCGGAAGCACCGTGCCCATCAGCCCGTACGTGACGACCGTCTCGTTCCTGATCTACCTCGGATGCCGGCTGGCGGGCACCCGCGTCGAACGCGCGCGCGGGGCTCCCGGACTCGGCTCGACCCCGCGCCCCGCTCGGGTTCACACTGGATGAGAGGCCGTCGCGTCTGCCCGGCGCGGACGGAAGGAGTTGCTCATGCACCCCCTCGCCATCGCCGGTGCCACAGCCGGCAAGCTGGCCCACTACGCGGTATCCGGTGTGGTGGGCGGCCTGATCATCAAGAATCTCCCGGCCGCCAAGCCGGCCGCGCGCAAGGCACTCGTCGGTGGACTCGCGGGTGGCATCGTCGCGAGCCGCTGGCTGGCCGCGGCCACCGAGGAGGCCCGGCTGAAGGCCGGGGACGTGCTGGCGGAGGCCCGCACCTCACTGGGCGAGGAGGTACCGCCGCCCTCCGCGGTCAACGTGAACCACGATCACGGGCACGAGCACTGATCATGTCGACCGTCCTCGTGTGCTCCGTGGCGGCGGGACGGGCCCGGCTGACCGTTCCCTGGCTGCGCGCCCGCCCGGGCTGCGCCGGACTGGTCGACGACCGGCTGACCGGCATCAGCGGTTTCCGGGCCCTGCGGATCTTCCCCCGTACCGGCAGCGTCGTGATCTGGATGGCGCCGGATCAGCTGGACGTCGACCGCCTGGTGGCCGCGCTGGAGGAAGCCCCGCCCGCGTCCGCTCCGGCCAAGCCCACCCGGTCCACCCCCGACTCCTCCACCGGTGAGGTCGCCCGGCTGGTGGTCGGCGGCGCCGTGCTCGCGCTTGTGGCCCTGCGCCGCCTGCTGGGGCGGCCACGCCTCACCCTGGGCTCCTCCGGATTCCTCGGCGTGGTCACGGTCTTCACCGGTCTGCCCTTCTTCCGGGGCGCCCTGCGCTCGCTGCGCGGCCGCAGCAGTCCCGGTACGGACACCTTGGTCACGGCGGCGACCGTGATCTCACTGGTGCTGCGCGAGAACGTGGTCGCCCTGACCGTGCTGTGGCTGCTGAACATCGGCGAATTCCTCCAGACCCTCACCCTGCGCCGCACCCGCCGTGCCATCGAGGAGCTGCTCACCATCGGCGAGGAGCGCGTGTGGCTCGTACGCGAGGGAGTGGAGGTGGAGGTGGATCTGGAGACCGTGGAGCCCGGCGACGTGGTCGCCGTGTACGAGCACCACCGGATCCCGGTCGACGGACACGTGATGTACGGCGAGGCCCTCGTGGACCAGGCGGCCGTCACCGGCGAGGCCCTGCCCGTCTACGCCCGGGACGGCTCCCACGTCTACGCGGGCACGATCGTCACCTCCGGCTCGCTCACGGTCCGCGCGGACTCGGTCGGCAGGGACACGACCGTGGGCCGGATCATCAGCCGGGTCGAGGAGGCCCAGTCCGACCGGGCACCGATCCAGACGGTCGCCACCCGCTTCACCCAGCGCTTCGTCCCCGTCTCCTTCGCGCTCGCGGCGCTGACCTACGGGGTCACCCGTGACGCGCGGCGCGCCATGACCATGCTGCTGATCGCCTGCCCCTGCGCGGCGGGCCTGGCCACCCCGACCGCCATCAGCGCCGCCATCGGCAACGGAGCCCGCCGGGGCACCCTCATCAAGGGCGGCACCCATCTGGAGGGCGTCGGCCGGGTCACCGCCGTCGTCTTCGACAAGACGGGCACCCTCACCTTCGGCCGTCCCCTCGTCACCAGTGTGGTCACCCTCAGCGACGCGTTCACCGCGGACGAGGTGCTCAGTCTGGCCGCCTCGGGAGAGCTGCACGCGCGGCACCCGCTCGCCCAGGCCATCGTCGCCCGCACCGAGGAACAGCACCTGCACGTCCCCATCCACCAGGCCTGCGAGGTCGTCCTCGGCATGGGCATGCGCGCCGAACTCGACGGAACCCGCCTGCTGGTGGGCAGCCCGGCCCTGCTGCGCCAGCACGGCGTGGACCTCACCGAGGAGGCACAGGGCTGGACCGAACGGCTGCGCGGCGCAGGAGAGACGGTCATCTGCCTGGCCCACGACGAGGATCTGATCGGCATGCTCGGGGTCTCCGACGCCGTACGCGCCGGGGCCGACACCGTCATCCAGCAGCTGCGCGACCTCGGCGTGGCCCGCGTGCTGCTCCTCACCGGCGACGCACCGGAGACCGCCCAGGTCGTCGCCGACGCGCTCGGCATCACCGAAGTGCACGCGCACGCCCTGCCCGAGGCCAAGCTCCAGCTCATCCGCGACCTCCAGGCCGAAGGGCACACGGTGGCCATGGTCGGCGACGGCACCAACGACGCCCCCGCCCTCGCGCTGGCCGACGTGGGCATCACCATGGGCGAACACTCCTCGCACGTGGCCCTGGAGACCGCCGACATCGCGCTGGCCGGCAACGACCTGCGCCAGGTCCCCGCCGTGGTCGAACTCAGCCGCCACACGCTGCGCGTCGTCCGGCAGAACTACGGCCTCGCGATCGGCGTCAACCTGCTCGGCCTGGTCGCCGGCGCCGGCGGAACCATGAACCCGGTCCTCGCCGCCCTGCTCCACAACACCAGCAGCATCGCGGTGGTGGGGAACTCGGCCCGGCTCGTCAACCACACCCCCCACCTGCCGCGCGTGGGCGACGAGATGCTCAGGCGCGCACCGCTGGAGGAACGCCGAGTGCGCTGACGGCTGACGCCGGGCCGAGTTGCCGACGACCGCGGCTGCGCGCCCCACCGGCCGGCGGGCGGCGTACGGGCCCACATCCCGCCGGAGATGTGGACCCGTACGCTCCGCCGGGACACGGGTACTACCAGGACGACTTGGTCACTCCGGGGAGGAATCCGGCGTGCGCCTGTTCGCGCATCCGGACCCGGGAGAGCCCGAACTTCCGGAGGTGGCCGCGGGGCCGGCCGTCGACGCTGTCCCTGTTGCGCACCCGGGTCGCGCTGGCGTCGCGGGGCTGCTTGCGCAGCTCCGCCAGAGCGGCCCGGCGCTCGGCCTCGGACGAGGACGGCCGCCGCAGGACCTCCTTCAGCTCGCCGCGCCGGGCCGCGTACCGCTCGACGGTCGCCTTGCGCTTCTCGTTCTGCGCGATCTTGCTCTTCTTGGCCATCAGACCTTCACCCCCCGGGCGCGGATCCGCGCCACCGCGGCTTCGATGCCGATCGTGTCGATGGTCTTGATCGCCTTCGCGCTCAGGGTGAGGCGGACATGGCGCCCCTCGCTCGGCAGCCAGTACCGCTTGCTCTGGATGTTGGGGTCGAAGCGGCGGGAGGTGCGCCGGTGCGAGTGGGAGATGGTGTTACCGAAGCCCGGCTGGGCGCCGGTCAGTTGGCAGTGGGCGGACAAGGGACTACCTGCCTCTCCGTGCGAGGTCGTTCTTCTTGGTAATGGAAACCATTGTCATATACTAGCGGACGTGCGGCGCCCGCCGATGAGCCCGGTCGTGCGAACGTCCCGATCCGGCCGTCCGGCGGCACGAAGCAGTCCCTCCACCACCGGGCAGGGCACAAAGCGCCCGGCGAGGGTTACGGTCGTACGACCGTTTGCCGAAACCGGTACGTATTCCTCGTCGGGGAGGAACAGCTGGGATGAGCGACGCACCTCTGTACCTGGAACCGCGGTTGGAACCACGGATGGCGGCCCTGCTCGATGCGGCCGCCTTCCTGCACACGCTCGTGGACGGGCTCGGATCTCCCCTGAACCTCGTGCTCCCCGAGCAGTTCGCGCAGAACGCGGAGCGCTTCCGCTCCGTCCTGCGCCGCCACCGCCTGGGCGGCCGGGTCTACTTCGCCCACAAGGCCAATCGATCCAGCGCCGCGGTCCGGCGGCTCACCACGACCGACGCCGCTCTCGACGCCGCGCCCCTCACGGAGTTGCGGCACGCGCTCGGGTCGGGGTTCACCGGTGACCGGATCATGGCGACCGGGCCCAAGGACCCCGAGTTCCTCTGGCTCGCCGCGCGCTGTGGAGCGACCGTCAACGCCGACGGGCCCGCGGAGCTGGAGGAGGCGGCCCGCCTCGTCCGCGCGTACGGACTGCCGCGCCCGCGGGTGCTGCTGCGGCTCTCGGACTTCGAGACCTCCGGGACTAGGACGCTGTCCCGCAGGAGCCGCTTCGGCACCTCCGTGAAGTTCCTGGACCGCCTGCTCGACGTACTCGAACGCCACCAGGACGCGCTGGAGCCGATCGGCGTGGGCTACCACCTCGACACCACGAGCCTGGACGAGAAGGCGACGGCCCTCGAAGGCTGCCTGCGCGCCATGGAGGAGTTACGGATCCGGGGGTTCCAGCCACGCGTCATCGACGTCGGAGGCGGCTTCGGCGTCAGCTACCTGGCCCACGCCGAGCAGTGGGAGCGCTACACCACCGAGCTCACCGACGCCGTCATGGGCCGGCGTCCGCCGCTGACCTGGGGCGGGCACGGCTACGGTCTGCGCGTGGAGGGCGGCACCCTCAAGGGGGCCCTCGGGCTGTACCCGGCGCACCGCCCCGTCACCGGCGCCGCGTACCTCGACGAGCTGCTCTCCCGCCCCGCGCCCGGCCTCGGGCGCCCGCTGGGCACCCTGCTCCTGGAGGGCCTGTACGACCTGTACGCCGAGCCCGGCCGGGCGCTGGCGGACCAGTGCGGCCTCTCCCTCGCCACGGTGCTGGAGGTGCGGCCCGCGCCATCCGGTGAGCACCTGGTCCGCCTCGCGATGAACGCCGGTGACGTCAGCCTGGAGGACCACGGCGTCCTGGTGGACCCGGTCCTGGTGCCCCGCGGCGGCGCCACGGCCGCTCAGGAGCCGGTGGGCGTACACCTGATGGGCAACCTCTGTCTGGAGGCCGACCTCATCACCCGCCGCCGGGTGTATCTGCCGCGACTGCCGCGCCCCGGCGATCTCCTCGCCTTCGCCAACACCGCCGGCTACTGCATGGACTTCAGCGCCACCCACGCCCAACAGCAGCCCGTGGCCCGCAAGGTCGCCGTCGAACAGCAGGAGGACGGTTCCTGGAGCTGGTGTCTCGACGAGCGGTACTGGCCGCTCACGCGTACGGGGGGACGGATCGCATGAGGTACGACAGCATCACCGAGGCCATCGGCAACACCCCGCTGCTCCGCATCGACCCGGCCGTGCACGGCCTGCGCAACATCGACCTCTACGCCAAGCTGGAGATGCTCAACCCCTTCGGCTCGCTGAAGGACCGGGCCGCCTGGAACATGGTCCGCCGCGACCTGCCGGGCGCCGGCGAGCGCGGCGAGACGGTCGTGGAGCTGTCGAGCGGGAACACCGCCAAGGCGCTGGCCCTGATCGCGGGCCTGCACGGGGTGCCGTTCAAGAGCGTCACCAACCGGATGCGCGTACCGGAGATCAAGGACCTGCTCCTGCTGCTGGGCGCCGAGATCGAAGAGCTGCCCGGCCGGAGCGAGTGCCTCGACCCGACCGACACCGAGGATCCGCTGACCCTCTTCCACCAGCGGTTGAACCGGCCCGGCAGCGGCGCCCACCTCCACACGGACCAGTACTTCAACACCCTCAACACCGAGGCGCACGCGGCGGGCACCGGCCCGGAGATCATCGCGGACCTGGACGGCCGTGCTCCCGACTGGTTCGTCGCCTGCGTCGGCACCGCCGGATCGTCCACCGGGGTGGCCAAGGCGCTGCGCGCCCACGACCCGGCGGTGCGCGTCGTCGGTTTGGTCGGGCAGAAGTCCGACTTCATCCCCGGCATCCGCACCGCCGACGAGGTGCAGGAGGTCGGCATCTTCGACCCGGCCACCTACGACACGATCGAGCCGGTGAGTGCCGACGACGCCCTCGACGGCATGGTGACGCTCATGCGCCGCTGCGGCCTGCTCGCCGGACCGACGGGCGGAGCGGCGTACGTCGGGGCAGTGCGCCATCTCGGCGCGGTGGACGCCGGACTGACCGCACGCCGGACGGCCGTCTTCATCGTGTGCGACCGGGCGGAGAGCTATCTCGGCTACGTGCGCCGGCGCCGTCCGGAACTGCTCGGCAGGCCTCCGGTGCGCAACTCCGTGACCACGCTGACCGACGCCGAGGTCCGCGCGGCCCGCGTCATCGACGTGGCCGACGCGCAGAAGTGGATCGAGGCCGCGCAACCACTGGTGGTCGACCTGCGCGGCCCCTTCGCGTACGGCGCGCTCCACATCGACCGCTCGGTGAACATCGTCGACGGACTCTTCGACGAACTCCTCCGCGGCGGCCTGCCCTTCGGCAAGCGGCAGCCGGTGCTCCTGGCCTGCCCGGTGGGCGAGCAGTCCCAGCGGTACGCGGCCCTGCTGACCCGCATGGGCCACCCGGACGTGCGCAGCCTGGCCGGTGGCATCATCGCCTGGCGGGACGCGGGCGCGCCCCTGGTGCGTGACTGACATGGCGGCCGGTCCCGCCGAAGCCATCGGGGAACTGGCGTCGTGGCAGCGCCGTCTGCGCGCCCAGTTCCCCATCGTCGTCGGGCATCCGGGCCTGACGTACCTGGACAGCGCCGCCACCGCGCAGAAGCCGCAGGCCGTCCTGGATGCCGTGCAGAGCTACCTCACCACCTCGAACGCCAACGCGGGCCGGGGCTCGTACCCCTGGGCCAACACCACGACGGCGCTGGTGGAACGCACCCGTGACCAGGTCCGGGAATTCCTGGGTGATCCGGATCCCGGCCTGTCGACGGTGCACTTCACCAGCGGCACCACCGAGGGGCTGCGCGCCGTCGCGCGGGACTGGCTGGCCGGCTTCCTCCGCGACGGTGACGAGATCGTCGTCCCGTTCGCCGACCATCAGGCGAACCTGTCCCCATGGCTGGAGGCCCGGGGGCTGCTGGCCCGCCAAGGGGTCCGGATCCGCGTCCGCGAGCTGCCGTACCAAGCCGGTTCCGGTGACTACGATCCGGCGGCCCTGGCCGCCGTCGCCGGTCCACGCACCCGGTTCGTGGCCGCCACCCACGTGCACCACGTCTACGGCGTCGACATGAACGTGGGCCGGATACGCCGGGTGGTGGGGCCGGAGGTGCCCATCTGCCTGGACGCCGCGCAGAGCGTCGGGCACCTCCCGGTATCGGTGGCCGACCTCGACGTGGACTTCCTGGTCTTCTCCGGCCACAAGGCGCTCGCCCTGCCCGGCACCGGGGCGGTATGGGCCCGCGGCCGACGCGGGCCGCGGTTCCGTCCCGGCGGCTGGCAGGGCACCCCGAACACGGTCGGTGTCGCCAGTCTGGCGGCGGCGCTCCACTGGCTGGACGACGCCGGTACGGACCTGATCGAACGCTGGACCGTGGCGCTGACGGCCCGGCTGACCGAGGGGCTGAGCCGGATGGGCGCCTACGAGGTCCTGGGCTGCCGGTCGAGCCTGGCGGCCGGATCGCAGGTCCAGCGGCGCCGGAGTCTGGTGACCTTCCGGCACCGCGAGATCAGCTCCCACGATCTGGGCTTCATCCTCTTCAGCCACGGCTTCATGGTGCGTTCCGACGGCCACTGCCAGGCCGGGGCCGGCGAGAAGGAGGGCTCGGTGCGCGTCAGCCTCCACGTACACAACACACCTGAAGAGATAGAAGAGTTGCTCTCACTCCTCACTAGTCTGCAATGATTTCCATTAACAGTATGGGTCACGGCGGCGGAGGCGACTCGATCCGGCATGAGCATGAGCATGGGCATGAGCACGGCGACGGCCACCCGGTGGGTGGAACGCTGGGAACGCCAGCAGCAGCGGTACGCGATCGACCGCGAGGAGAGGTTCCAGGTCATCGCGGATCTGGTCGAGCAGGTGACGCACAGCCAGCCGGCGCCGCTGGTACTGGACCTGGGGAGCGGACCGGGATGTCTGGCGGCGCGGCTCGCCGAACGGCTCCCGGGCGCGGAGGTCCTCGCCGTCGACGCGGACCCTCTCCTGCTGGAGCTGGGCAGCGCGCACTACGGCGCCGCCCTGCGTTACGTGGAGGCGTTGATCGGCGAGCCCGGTTGGCTCGGCGCGCTCGCGCTGGACCGGCCGGTGGACGCGGCGGTGTCGACGACGGCCTTGCACTACCTGGGCACCGAGACCCTGCGGCGGGTCTACCGGGAACTGGCCGGTCTGCTGCGCCCCGGCGGCATCCTCATCAACGGGGACCACATCAACCCGGACTCGACGCGGGTGTGCGAGCTCGCCGCGGACATCGGACGCCGTTACGCCGAGCGGAACGCGAACTCCTCCCGCGAGGACTGGGAGTCCTGGTGGTCCGGCGCGGCCGCCGACCTGGAGCTCGCACCCCTCCTCGCGCGGCGGGGCCAGGACGGGCGACCCCCGTGCGAGGGGAACGACCTCACGCTCTCCGGCCACCTCGCGCTGCTGCGTGACGCGGGATTCGAGCACGTGGGCACCGTTTGGCAGGTCGGTCCCAGCCACGTCCTGGCCGCCGTGCGCTGAGCACCGGGCGACCAGGCGCCAAGTTGGTAATGGAATCCATTTCCATATAGTCTCGCCGACGACCCTCCCGACCCACCCAGGAGATCCCCATGGCTGTCCCCAAGCGGAAGATGTCCCGCAGCAACACCCGCCACCGCCGCGCCCAGTGGAAGGCCACCACCCCGCAGCTCGTCCCGATCACGGTCGACGGCTCGGTGTACCAGGTGCCGCAGCGCCTGGTGAAGGCGTACGAGCGCGGCCTGCTCCGCCCCGAGGGCTGAGCGGCTCATGACGACGTACGACCGACTGCCCGTGACCGTCCTGTCCGGGTTCCTCGGCGCGGGGAAGACCACTCTGCTCAACCACGTCCTCGGCAACCGCGAGGGACTGCGGGTAGCGGTCATCGTCAACGACATGAGCGAGGTCAACATCGACGCCGCGCTCGTGCGCGGGGGCGGGGCCGCCCTGTCCCGCACCGAGGAACGCCTGGTCGAGATGACCAACGGGTGCATCTGCTGCACCCTGCGCGACGACCTGCTGGAGGAGGTCGACCGGCTGGCCCGCGAGGGCCGCTTCGACTACCTCCTCATCGAGTCGAGCGGCATCTCGGAGCCCATGCCCGTGGCCGCCACCTTCTCCTTCCCCCGTGACGACGGCGCCACCCTCGGGGACCTCGCCCGCCTCGACACCATGGTGACCGTCGTCGACGCGGCGAACTTCCTGCCGGAACTGGCGGGTGGCGACGAACTCGCCGCGCGCGGCCTCGCCCCGTACGAGGACGACGAGCGCACCGTCAGCGACCTCCTCATGGACCAGGTCGAGTTCGCGGACGTCATCGTCCTGGGCAAGCTCGACCTGGTCGGGCCGGACGAGGCCGCACGGCTGCGCGCCGCGCTCGCCCGCCTCAATCCCGAGGCCCGGATCGTGCCCGCCGTACGCGGACACGTGGCACTCGAACAGGTACTGGGCACGGGCCTGTTCGACGTCGAACGGGCACAGCAGGCGCCGGGCTGGGTCAAGGAGCTCAACGGCGACCACGTCCCGGAGACCGAGGAGTACGGCATCTCCTCCCTCGTCTTCCGCTCCGACCGCCCCTTCCACCCCGGCCGGCTGTGGACCTTCGTCACCGAGGGCCTCGACAGCGGCGCCTTCGGCCGCATCCTGCGCTCCAAGGGCTTCTTCCGACTCGCCAGTCGCCCCCGCGTGACCGGCCTGTGGTCCCAGGCGGGCGCGGTGGCCCGCTTCGAGCCGTCGGGCGCCATCGGTCCGGACACCGCCCAGGGCCAGGAGCTGGTCTTCATCGGCACCGGTCTGCGAGCGGAGGCACTCCGGGCGGCCCTGGACGCCTGCCTGCTCGGCCCGGGCGAGCCCGTTCCCGCCGAGGACGACTTCCCGGCCTGGGAGACCTACGGGATCGACGACGCCTGCGAGCACGAACACGCCGCCCCGGAGGCGGCCTGAAACTCCGGGCCGGGCAGTGGTCGCAGCCACGGCACTGCCCGGCCCGGCTCTTTGAAGTCCGCTCTCACCCTTCCCCCCACGCACGCTTCGGCGGCCGTCAGCCGGCCATGCGTCCCGCCGTGAGCGCACGCCGCTCCTCCTCGGTCAGACCGCCCCACACGCCGTAGGGTTCCTGGACGCGCAGTGCGTGGCGCAGGCATTCCTCCTGCACCGGGCACAGCGCGCAGACCTCCTTCGCCGCCTGGTCGCGGACGGAGCGCTCCTCGCCACGCTCCCCCGCCGGGTGGAAGAACCTGTCCGTGCCGAGGTTCCGGCACTCCGCGTGCTCCTGCCACTCCCAATGGTGCTCCGCTCGGCCGGGCAGACGCGACATGTTCGGCATGAGTCGACTCCTTTCGCGATGGATTCCGATTGCTCCGCGCATCCCTTCCGCGTCTGACCTCCGCACGCGTTCCGAAACCCTGCCGTGCGAGCCGTTCGTCCTTCGCGGCCGGCTCCTCGGCGTCACCGGTCCCGGGGCGCCGGCGCGGCCGGGGACGTGGGCACGCGCGGCAGGGCGTAGGGATGCTTCTCGGCGAGCCAGGCGATCAGTTCCTCGCGCACCGCGCAGCGGGCCGTCCACAGGTCGTCGGGGTCCTTGGCGGTGACGATCGCCCGCACGAGGACACTGGTGGGGGTGGTCTCGGTGACCGCCAGGTCCCAGCCGCGGCCGTCCCACGCCTCGCAACGGTCCAGGATCTCCTTGAGCTTCTCGCGCATCAGGGCGAAGGGCGCGGCGTGGTCGCAGTGGAGGAACACCGTGCCGGTCATCTGGATGCCGCCGCGCGACCAGTTCTCGAACGGCCGTCCCGTGAAGTAGGAGACGGGCATGGTGAGCCGTCGCTCGTCCCAGGTGCGGACGGCCAGGAAGGTGAGGGTCACCTCCTCGACGACGCCCCATTCGCCTTCGACCACGACGGTGTCCCCGATGCGGACCATGTCGCCGAAGGCGATCTGGAATCCGGCGAAGAGATTGCCGAGGGTGGACTGCGCGGCCACACCGGCGACGATGCCGATGATGCCGGCCGAGGCCAGCAGGGAGGTCCCGACGGCACGGAAGTCGGGGAAGGTGAGCAGCATCGCGGCTGCCGCGACGACACCGACGACGGCGGTGACGATCCGCATGATGAGCGTCACCTGGGTGCGGACCCGGCGGACGCGCGACGGGTCCCGGGTGCTGGTCGCGTACCGCGCGTACGAGGATTCGACGACGGCGGACGCGGCCTGGACGACGAGCCACGCGCCGGCGCCGATCAGCACCAGCGACAAGGTCCGGCCCACGGCCTCCTCGTGCTCACGCAGCGGCTGCCACCTGACCTGCCCGTACGAGGAGCGCAGCACCGCCGCGAGCAGGAGCGCCTGAACGGGCGGACGGCAGCGGCGCAACAGGCTCCACAGCGGTGTCTCGGGGTGGCGGGCGTCCGCGCGCCGCAGCAGGCGCTCGGTGAGCCAGCCCACCGCGAGGGTGAGCGCGATCGAGCCGCCTATGACGGTCAGCAGTCGGAGAAGGCTGTTCATGAATCCTCGAAGGGGGGGTCTCGACAGGAACGGGATCGGGCCGCGTGTGCCCGACGCTCCTGCGGGCAAACCGGCCGGACCCCCGTGCCCGTCCTCTCCCTTGCCGTCTCACATGGCGGACATATACCCCCCGCCGGGACCTGGCTTTTGAACCCATATGTCGCGATAAAGGAGGGTGGCCTCGGTCACCAATGGCGACCCGGTCGACGGGAGCCGTGTAAGGACCCGCATGGCGGGCAGGGGGCGGGAAAGCCAATCGTCGCCGGAAGGAAAGGCCTGGACATGCCCCGTTTCGCAGCAGTTGCCGAGTCCGTCCGTCGGACCAGCGATGAGGCCGTACCGGAGGCGGGCCCCACCGGCGTGGGGACGGCCTGCATACCTGAACAGCTGCCACAGATCCCCGAGGCCCGCGAAGTGGCCCCGTCCGACGCGCGGGAACTGTCGAAGACCTTCCTGGTGCGGCTGCGGTCCCTGGAGGAAGGCACCCGCGAGTACCAGTACGCCCGCAACACCCTGGTCGAGATGAACATCTCCCTGGTGCACTTCGCGGCACGGCGCTTCCGGACGCGCACAGCCGGCGGCCGGGCCGAGATGGACGACATCATCCAGGTGGGCACGATCGGCCTGATCAAGGCCATCGACCGGTTCGACACCGATCGCGGCGTCGAGTTCGCCACCCTCGCCCTCCCCTTCATCACCGGCGAGATCAAGCGCTACTTCCGCGACACCACCTGGGCCGTGCACGTGCCACGCCGGCTCCAGGAGCTCCGGGTCGAACTGGCCAAGAGCCAGCAGTCGCTGACCGACCTGCTCGGCAGGGCGCCCACCGTCAAGGAGCTCGCCGACGACCTGGACCTCGGCGAGGAGGAGGTGGTGGAAGGGCTGATCGCCGCCAACGGCTACACCACCGACTCGCTCGACGCGAGCGCGGACGCCGTGGAGCAGGCCGCTCCGTCCCGCTCCGGTGGCCGCTCCCTCGCCGACACCATCGGCGAGGTCGACCCCGCCATGGAGCTCTTCGAGGAGTTCCACACCCTCGCGCCGCTGCTCGCCCGGCTCGACGAGCGGGACCGCCACATCCTGCGCATGCGGTTCGGGGAGGAGAAGACCCAGGCAGAGATCGGGGCCGAGCTCGGCATCTCCCAGATGCAGGTTTCCCGGCTGCTGTCGCGCACCCTGGTGCGGCTGCGCGGCGGCATGCTCGCGTCGTAGCCGCGGGCGAGTACCGGGCTCGCAGGACCCGCCGGACCCGCCGGACCGCTCGACGGTCCGGCGGGTGCGCGCTGCCGCCCGGCCGTCGGTGGTACGACCTGGTCACGTCCGAACCATCCGCGCCCGGGCGCCTGTAAAGTCGTCGGCGCAAGCGCACAAGGACGGGGACCCAGCGGGACGAGCGAAGGGCTGACGTGGTAACTGGCGAACCGGCACACGAACACGCGCGAACGGAAGCGGGAGCGGGGACGGGGCCCGACGCGGTCACGGCCGAGCCCTACGACACCGCGCCGGCCGCCCGCGTGGACATCACCACGACCGCCACCGGGGCCGTGGTGTGCGCCCTGACGGGAGACCTGGACCTCGACGGCCTGGAACGCGTCCGGCCGTCCCTGGAATCGGCTCTGCGCACCGAAGCCCCGCTCGTGGTCCTCGACCTGGAGCGGCTCGGCTTCTGCGACTCCTCCGGTCTCAACCTGCTGCTCGCCCTGCGCCTCGAAGCCGAGGCCTCGGGTACCGCGCTGAGGCTGGGGGCGCCCACCAGGCAGCTGGTGCGGCTCCTCGAACTGACCGGCGCCATGGGGGTTCTCGCCGTCCATCCGACCGTCGCCGACGCACTCGCATCCCCTTGAGAGGGGCGTCGGCCCTACGGCCCCGGACGGGCAGCGCGGCCGGTGCCCGGCCGGGTGGGTCCATGCGGCCGCTGCGGGTAGAAGCGCACCAGGACACAACGAAGCCCAGGACGGGGTGAGGCCGCAGTGCAGATCATCGGACAGGACACTGGCGAGCCGGCACCGGACGCCCGGCGGCCGGCCCTGCGCCAGCTCCGCCGACTCGTCCTGCGCGGCACCGGCGGACAGGTCGCCCGTGGCCGGGAGTTCGCTCGGGAAGCGCTGAAGGACTGGGGCTGGGACGGCCACGACACCTTCGAGGACGCGCTCCTCCTCGTGTCCGAACTCGTCACCAACGCCAACCTGCATGCCGACGGCTGCCACGAACTCGTTCTCTGCTCCGGCGACGTGTTCCGCGTCGAGGTGTACGACGGCGCCACCGAAGTCCCGCGGCTGCTGCCCGCACCGCGCCGCGGCACCCCCGGCGGGCACGGGCTGCACATCGTGCGCCGGCTCTCCGACCGCTGGGGCTCCGACGCGCACGATCAGGGCAAGGTGGTCTGGGCCGAGATCGACGCCGAGCGCCTGCTCACGGGCAAGCCCCCCGGCATGTGAACTCCCGCTGCCGCGCGCATCGGACCACCGACGCGGGGCAGACGAGCCGTATGACACCTGTTCCGAGTACGGACGCGTCCGCGTTCCTCGCCCTGCCGCCCGGCTCTCCCGCCGGCCCGGCCTGGCTGCACCTGCTGGTCATGGCCTTCGCCATCGCCGTGCTCGTCCGCAGCCTCACCCGGCACCGCTGAGCCGCGGACCGCAGTCCGTTCCCCTGGAGCGCCCCGGCTCAGCCGGGCGTCCAGACGACCCGAACCGAACCGAGCCGAACCGTACCCGACGAGGAGACAACGCCATGGCCGGCATAGGCGGTTGTATCGCCCTGATCGTGGTGGGGGCCATTCTCACCTTCGCGAGCGACTGGAAGATGGAGAGCGTCAACCTCGATGTCGTCGGCCTGATCATGATGGCCGCCGGCCTCCTGGGGCTCGCCGTGTACGCGAGCGTCCTGCGCAAGCGCCGCGTCTCGGCCCTTCCGGTGGTCGACGAGACCCGCAGCCGGGGCTGAGGGGCTGAGGACGCGGGGAGTTCGCCCGTGCAGCCCCGAACGCCCGTGGTGCCGGACTCGGGGAAGAGTCCGGCACCACGGGCGCGCAGCGGGTGCTGTCAGATGGGACGGCCACCGCCGAACGGTCCGCCGATCCCGTAGTAGATGCCCAGTTCCTCGCGGTAGCCCGGGTCGCCGAGGTGCTTGTCCCGGTGGAACTCCGGGGCGTCCTTGACCTGCTCCTTGGTGCGGTCCACGTAGATCTTCTCGTGCTCCGGATCGATGCGGGTCACCGTGCCCGCCGGGAGGAGGACCTCCTTGCCGAAGATCCACACCCCGGTGTCGACCACCAGGTAGGCGTCACCGACCTCGTCGGAGTGCTTGTCGACCTTGCCGATGCCGCCGTCGATCGCCTCGACCTTGTAGCCGGTCAGGTCGGCGCCCGCCAGGTGGCCCGACGTGGGCTGGTAGCTCCATACATGCTCAGTCACGCGAAACAACTCCTCTGGTGAGAGAAGGCGGAGCGGATCACCTCTCCTTCTGTTCGCCCGTCGTGCGGACGAGCAACTTCCGCTCTGCCGTATCTGCCGCCTGCCCCGGTATCAGCGACCCATTCCACCGTGACGCGCCCTCTCCCACGAGGGGACGCATTCTGACGGTATGCCCGGATATACGCCCCTTGCGTGAGAGGGTTCGGACCATGCCCATGCTCGTCGGAACCTCGGGGTGGCAGTACAAGGACTGGCGCGAGGTGCTCTACCCGCCCCGGCAGCCCCAGCGGCTGTGGCTGGAGGAGTACGCCCGGCAGTTCGCCACGGTCGAGAACAACAACGCCTTCTACCGGCTTCCCACGAGGGAGATCTTCGAGCGCTGGCGCGAGCGCACTCCCGAGGGATTCGTCATGGCGGTCAAGGCCAGCCGCTACCTGACCCATCTGAAGCGCCTGCGCGACCCGGAGGAGCCGGTGCACAGGCTGTTGCACCACGCCGAAGGCCTCGGCGGCCGGCTCGGACCCGTCCTGCTGCAACTGCCGCCCCAGTTCCGCGAGGACGTCGGGACACTGGACGCGTGCCTGCGCTGCTTCCCGGACACCGTTCGGGTGGCCGTCGAATTCCGCCACGCCTCGTGGTGGGAGGCGGAGCGCGAGCTACGGGCGGTGCTGGAGCGCCATGGCAGCGCGCTGTGCTGGGCGGACCGGGGCTCGCGCCCGGTGACGCCGCTGTGGCGCACCGCGTCATGGGGCTACGTCCGCTTCCACGGCGGCATCGCCGCGCCACCGCCCCGCTACGGCCGCCAGGCCTTGGAGTCCTGGGCCCGACGTATCGCCGACGCGTGGCCGGACGAGGAGGACGTGTACGTGTACTTCAACAACGACCTGGGTGGTGCGGCCGTCGTCGACGCCGCCACGTTCGCCCGGACGGCCGCCGCGCTGGGCAGGACGGTGAGCCGTACGCCGCCGCCCCCGGGGCCGCGGTCCGCTTCCTGACGTTTGCGCGGGCTGACCCGGTGAACCTTCCCGGTCACAGCACTAGACGGAGGACCGGAATCGGTTCCGGTACTCCGTCGGTGTCGTATCGAGTTTCCTGCGGAAGGCACGGATGAGGGTGTCGGTCGTGTTGAAGCCGCAGGTGGACGCGATGCGGTCGAGGGTGGCGTCCGTGGATTCCAGTTGATGGCGCGCCACCTCGACGCGGGCCGATTCGATGTAGGCGGCCGGGGTCATGCCCAGTTCGGTCTTGAAGATCCGGGTGAGCTGCCGTTCGCCCACATGGGCGTGCGCGGCGAGGTCCGCGACCGTGAGCTGCTCGGCGATGTTCCGCGTGATGTAGTGGCGCAGGTCCTCGATGCGCCGCGTGGTCGAAAGGGGTTCGAGCGGCACGCTGAACTGGCTCTGCCCGCTCGGCCGCTTCAGGTACATCACGAGCTGCCGGGCGACGCGGAGCGCGGCGGCCTCCCCGAAGTCGTCCGCGACGAGGGCGAGTGACAGGTCGAGGCAGGCGCTGATGCCCGCGCCGGTCCACACGTCGTGATCGCGGATGAAGATCGGGTCCGCGTCGACCTCGATCGAGGGGTGTTCCGCGGCGAGTTGCCGCGCGGTCGACCAGTGGGTCGTGGCGCGTTTGCCGTCCAGCAGCCCGGCGTCCGCGAGGATGTGCGCTCCCACGCAGACGGACGCGACGCGTCGTGATGTGCCGGCGAGCGCCTTGACCCGGTCGACCACGGTCGGGTCGGTGACGGCGCGGACGTGGCGCCGCTCGTCGATCTCGACCGCGCCGGGCACCAGGAGGGTGTCGATGCTGCGCCCCGACACCTCCTGGAAGGTGATGTCGGGGAGCACGCGCACCCCGGCGGAGGTGGTCACGGGGTCCATGGTCTCGGCGGCCAGGACCACGTCGTAGCCCGTCGCGTCGTCCACCTCCCGTTGCAGCAGGGAGAACACCTCGGGCGGTCCGGTGACGTCCAGCAGGTCGACGCCGTCGAAGAGGACGACGACGATGAACCGTTTGAGGGTGCTCAAGGGATGTCCGTATCTGCAAGTTGGATGACATTGCCGACATGTCCGGGGGGTCGTAGCGTTCACAGCACGGCCACCGCGTGGTGGCGCGAACCATTCAACATGCCGCCCCGGAAGGGTATTTCCATGACGACGACCACTTTGCGCGAGCTCAACGGCTTCGACCAGACTCCGGCCTCGCTGGCGGACGCGACGCTGATCCTCGTCGACTACCAGAACACCTACACCCGTGGCGTGATGGAGCTGACGGGATGGGAGCCCGCCCTCGACGCCGCCGCCGCATTGCTGGCCAGGGCCCGCGAGGCCGGTACGAAGGTCATCCACGTGGTGAACGACGGCGGCGCGGGGTCCCCGTACGACATCCGGAGCGAAATCGGCCGGATCCACCCCCGGGTGGCTCCCGCCGAGGGCGAACCCGTCGTCGTCAAGACGGCCGCTCCCAACGCCTTCGTCGGCACCGACCTGGCCGACCACCTCGACGCCGCCGGCCACGAGGACGTCATCGTGGCCGGGTTCATGACGAACATGTGCGTGACCTTCACCGTGGAGGGCGCGTTCCTGCGGGGCAACCGGCCCACGGTGGTCGCCGACGCCTGCGCGACCCGGCCGCTGCGGACGGTGGTGTCCGACGTGTCCGCCGAACAGCTCCACCACAGTGCGCTCGCGACCATCGCCGACCTGTACGGGGTCGTCGTCCCGTCCGCCTCGTCCCTGAGCTGAGGCACCGAGGCCGGGCGCCCGACCCGGGCCCCGCCCGGATCAGGCGCCCGGGGCCCTTGGGGGGTGTCGTCAGAGTTCCTCGCCCAGCGGCAGGCGGTGGACGCCCGGCAGGTACGCGTCGAGCTCCCCCGGGGTGAACCGGGACATCCCGACGACGTGCCAGAACTCACCGGCCACATCGCCCTCGTACTTGTAGCCGCCGGCCGGTGTCAGCGCCGCCCAGCCGTCCGTCATCCCCATCAGCGTCGCGCGCAACGACGGCGGCCCCCCGTCCGCCGGGAGGTTCCAGAGCCGTACGGTGCCGTCCTCGGCTCCGCTCGCCAGGGTCGTACCGTCCGGGGAGAAGGCGAGGGAGAGCACCCGGCCGGTGTGGCCGGCGAGGTCGGTGATGTTCTCACCCGTGTCGGCGTCCCACAGGCCGATGCCGCGGTCGTCGCCCGCGGCGGCCAACAGCGGCCGGCTCGGGTGGGCGGCCACCGCCCACAGCCGCCCGCCGCGCCCGCGCAGGCGCAGCCTCGCCTCCCCCTCCCGCCAGACGATGGCGGTGCCGTCCCAGCTCGCGCTCGCCAGCCAGGCGCTCCCCGGGCCGTACGCGACGCCGTACACCCGGTCCGCGTGCCCTGCGCTCCCCCCGAGCTCCGCCAGGAGCCGGCCGCTCCTGGCCTCCCACACCCGTACGCGGCTGTCGTCGCAGCCGGTGGCCAGGACATCGCTGTCCGAGCGGAAGGCGATCGAGCGGACCCTGCCCCGGTGTTCGGTCAGATTCGACACGGGGGAACCGGTGGAGCGGAACCAGACCCGCACGGAGTCGTCGTCGTTGGCGGTGGCGAGCAGGGTGCCGTCGGAGTTGAAGGCCTCCGCCCACACGTGCTCGGTCTCGGCGTCGAGCTCCCGGTACTCGCGGCTCGCCGGGTCCCAGAGGTACATGTCGCCGTCGTTGCTGGCCGTGGCCAGGACGGGTCCCCTGGGGCTGAACGCCGCCGACACCAGCCGGTCGCCGCGCCCGGTCAGCTCGTGCGTACGCCGCCCCGTGCGCGTCTCCCAGAGGCGTACGACCCCGTCGTTGCCGGCCGTCGCCAGCTGCGCGCCGTCCGAGCTGAAGGCGACGCCGCTGATCCGGCGGCCGTGGCCGCGCAGGATGCGTTTGCCCTGGCCGGTGGCGCAGTCCCAGATCTGCGCGCCGCCGTCGTTGCCGACGGTGAGCAGTTGGCTGTCGCCGGGCCGGAAGGCGCACGCCCAGGCGGTGCCCCGGTGCTCGGCAGGCTGCTGGGCGTGGAGGGCGATCGCGTATCCGTGCGGTCGCCCGGTGACCGTCCACAGCCGGACCGCCCCGTTGCTGTCGCAGGCGGCGAGGAGCTTTCCGTCGTCGCCGAACAGCACTTGGTAGACGGCGCCCGTGCCCCGTTCGAGGATCCCGGCGGGGGCGCCGACGACGGGGTCCCAGAGCCGCACCTGGCCGTCGGTGTCGCCGCTGGCGAGGAGGTTGCCCTCGGGGTGGAAGTCGAGGACGTACACGCGGCCGGTGTGTCCGGTGAACTCGTGCAGCAGCCGCGCGTCGGCCGCCCGCCAGATCCGGACGGTGCCGCCCTGCCCGCCGCCGCCCCGGTCGGCGGTGGCGAAGAGCGTGCCGTCGGGGCTGAACCGGGCGCGGTAGACGGCCCCTTGGTGGCCGTTGATCTCCCGGACGCAATGCCCGGTGTTCAGGTCCCAGAGCCGTACCTTCGCGGTCGCGTCGCCGGTGAGCAGCATGCCGTCCGGGCCGTAGACCGCGGTGTAGACGGGCGCGGTGTGGCCCGGCAGCCGGTGCACGGGCTCGCCGGTGGCCACGTCCCAGACCGTGACCAGGCCCTCGCGGTCGCCCGTGGCGAGCAGGGTGCCCGCCGTGTCGAAGGAGACCGGCCACACCCCGTCGGGGTGGATGTCCAGGCTGTGGCGGCAGGCTCCGGTCACGGGGTCCCAGAGCCGTACCGTCCCGTCGGATCCCCCGGTGGCGATGACGTCCGGCCGGAACTTCACCGCGTACACCCGCCCTTCGTGCCCCTGGAGGGTGCGCACGGCGCGGCCGTCGTCGGCGCCGCAGACCAGGATGGAGCCGTCCTCGCTGCCGACCGCGAGGAGTTCGCCGTCGGTGCTGTACGCGATCGGTTCGGGGAGGCGGCTGGTGCGCATGCCGAAGCCGTACGGGACGCCGACGGCCGACGGCCGGAACCCGGCGTCCACGGGCATCCCGGGGGCGATCGCGGCGGTCCTGAGCTCGGGGGCCGAGCGCACCGCGCCGTCCATCGTCACGTCGATCAGCGCGGCCCGGTGCCAGCGGCTGCCGGTCAGTACGGCGCCGCGCAGATCGGCCCGGGTCAGCCGGGCCCGGCTCAGATTCGCGCCGGTCAGGTCGGCCCCGCCGAGGTCGGCCCGGTCGAGGCGGGCGCCGGTCAGCCGGGTATTGCGCAGCAGGGCACCTGAGAGGTTGGCGCCGATCAGCCGGGTGTCGGTCAGATCGGCGTCGCTGAGGTCGACCCCGGAGAAGTCGCGGTGCGAGAGGTCCTCACCAGCCAGCCTGGCGCCCCGCAGATCGGCGCTGGCCGGCACCCGGAGCCGGTCGCTGATGCGTACGGCGTTGGCGCGGGCGGCGTCGTTCACCGCGCGGCCGGGTGAGTCGAGGACGTCGCGCACCCATCGGGCGCACTGTTCGTGGTCGGCGAGATCGCAGAAGAACTCGACCGCGAGCTGGCTGAGCGGGCGTGCGAAGAGCAGTGCGTGCCGGCCGCGGGCGAGCTGGTGAGCGGCCTCCCTGGCCACCAGCCATTCGATGACGGAGCCGTGGATGAACTGGAAGACGCCGTCGTCGCTGCGGACCAGCAGGCTGCCCGCGCCGACCGCCTGCGCGCGCTCGGCCGGGGTGAGCGGGGACTCGGTGAGTTCGCTGAGGGTGGCGGCCACCGTTTCGGTGAGCTCGTCGAGCCGGAGGGCGCTGCGGCCGCTCTCCCACAGCCGCCGGGCCAGCGCGGTCACCGCGGCCCACAGCTCCTCGATGGTCAGTCCGGGCGGGGCGCCGGGCCCTCCCTGGCCGCGGAGCTCCTCGTAGTCGAGCCAGGAGGTGAACACGTCCTCGTACAGCCGCGCCGGGCTGAGCGCACGGCCCGCTCCGGCGACCGCCCGCAGCTGGTCCTGGCTGAGGTCGGCGACGAAGGAGAGCAGCCGGGGGTTGCGGCAGAGCATCAGCAGGTCGGGGATGTTGCGCAGGAGCCGGTAGCGCTGGTCGGCCGCGAGCTCGTCGCCGTAACTCCGTACCAGGTACGAGCGGATCTGCGCCGGGGTGAAGCCCTCGACGGACAGGATCCGGCGCTGCGGCAGCAGCCCGACGCGCTCGCCGAGCGCGGTCAGGACCTGCGCGTGCGACTTGAAGTGCTGGGTACGGCTGCTGACCACGATCTTGGCGTTGTCGACGGCGGCGTCGAGGAGGACCTGGAGATGGTCGGCGGCCCGGTCGTAGCTGACGCGGTGGACCAGCTCGTCGAAGCCGTCGAAGAGCAGGACGACGCGCCCCTGGGCGAGCATGTAGCGCAGGGCGCGCAGGTCGATGGTGTCGACGTCGTGGCCGGCCAGGTGGGCGGCGACCAGACCTTCGAGGCTGTGCGCCCGGTCGAGGGTGTTGAGCGGGATCAGCAGCGGTGTCAGGTGCGGGAGTTGTTCGGCGATGCGGCGGGCCAGCTCGCGCAGGGCGAAGGTCTTGCCGTGTCCGAAGTCGCCGAGGAGCAGCACGAACCGGCCGTGGTCGGACTCCAGGAGCTCCAGCAACTCCTCGACGAGACCGTCACGTTCCTGGCCGGAGCCGTCTTGGCCGGCGCCGTCTTGGCCGGCGCGGTGCTGGCCGTCGGGGCGGTCGGCGTCGCGGTAGCGCTGGGGCAGGTAGAGGCCGGGGGCGTACTGCTCGCTGGTGCTGAGCCGGGCGCTTTGGGCGGCGACGTAACCGCGCAGGTCGAGGAGGCCCTGGAACTCGATGAAGCTGCGCACCCTGACCCGTACGCCATGGCTGCCCGCCCGCTGCCGCAGCCCCGCTGCCGGGGCCTCGCCCGCGTACACCAGGACGGCCTCGGAGCCGGAGTCGGTCGCGTGCACCTGGGCGATGAAGCGGTCGATCTCCTCCTCGGTGGGGGTCCCCGGGTGGACGGCGATCCGCTGCTGCCGCACGACGCCGTCCTCCTGTTCCTGCCAGGTGGCCATGATCTGCGCCATGTCGCCCGGTTCGCGGCGCGGGACGTCGCGCAGGCGTACGCCCTCCGTCCGCACCCGGCAGATCTCCTTCACCCGCTCGGCGAGGGAGGCGGCCGGATCGTCCAGGGGAGCCCTTCCCTGGGGGCGCTCGACGTTGATGACGGGGGGCAGTTCGGGGACGGGGAAGACCCTGCGGGTGTGCCTCCATTCGCCGGGGAAGCGCTCGCACGCGGCCGTGATCCGGTCGTCCCAGCGGGTGACGCCGTCGGCGGTGACCTGGAGCAGCTGGAAGCGGGCGGGGGCGGCGGAGCCGAAGAGCGGCAGTTCGCCGGCGGCGCAGGCGAGCCGGGTGCGGCTCGGGTCCGTGGCGGTGGTGCGCGGGCCGCCGGTCGGGCCGTGCAGCAGCAGGTGCAGCCGCGGGGCGGCCAGCCGGGCGAAGGTGTCCACGTCCCGCAGCCCGCCCGGGCCGCCGACCGCGTCGCCGGGGCGGCGGCCGTCGGTGAGCGGATGGCGCAGGGCGCCGATGCGCAGCCAGCCTTCTTCCTCGTACCTGCGCATGGCCTCGGCGAACCAGGCGGCCTGGTCGCGGCCGATGAATCCGTACTGCTCCTCGGGGCGGTGGCTGTAGGCCATGGAGGAGTTGAACCCTGCGACGACCGTGCCCAGTTCGGGAACCGGGAAGAGGGTCCAGGGCTGATCGCTGTCGAAGACGGTGTCCAGGCCCTGGTAGAGGCCGCGGAAGAGCCGGGTGTAGTGGCGCCATTTGGGCCAGTACGGCGGCTGCGGCGCCACTTCGTCGGCCTCGCAGGTGTGGAAGTAGGCCTGGGACGCGGCCTGGTTCACGTCCTGCGCGCCCGGCACCACCATCACCCGCTGGGGGGACAGGTCGAGCTGGGAGCGTAAGGCGGTGAGGAAACTGAGGGCCTGGTCGCACTCGCGCGGACTGCCCGACGCGGTGAGGTCCCCGGTCACCACCATCAGATCGGGGGCGGGTGCTCCCGCGTCCCTGAGCATGATGAGGTCACCGCGGATCTGCCGGCTGAGCGAGTCCGGCTCGCGGCCGCGGCCGAAGTCGGGCCCGGCCAGGTGCAGGACGGTCACGGCGTCCTGGCCGCTGCCGGCTCCGGTCGGGGAAGCCTGCGGGTAGAGCGGCGCCCTGGCCGGCCGCCGGCGCCCGGCCCAGCCGGTTCCGGCGAGGGCGCTCGGCTGCGGCTGGGCCGGATTCGGCTGCTCCGGACGGCGGGTGGGGCCCGATCCGCTCCCGGGGTAGCCGGGCCGCCGGCCCGGGCGGGCATGCCCGTCGACGGCCTGCCCGACCCGGGTCAGCAGCAGGGAGCGGGCGAGGTCGGTGTCGGCCACGCCCACCAGGTCGACGTAGGTGATCGTGGCGAGCAGTCCCTCGATCGGGATCTCGTCCACCCGCACGGTCAGGAGCCGGCGTTCGGGCGATTCGGGCGACGCCCGGAGCGCGGCCTGCCATTCCATGCGGCCGTAGGTGGAGCGCTCGTAGTGACGGGAGAGGACGGCTATCACCGCCACGGACTCGCTG
The DNA here is from genome assembly GCF_055564955.1 of Streptomyces sp. NPDC028910. NCBI lineage: Bacteria > Bacillati > Actinomycetota > Actinomycetes > Kitasatosporales > Streptomycetaceae > Streptomyces > Streptomyces sp. NPDC028910. Next base: position 190,806 of record NZ_JBVHVF010000006.1, read on the forward strand.
ACCCCGCGGTCCATGAAGTCGATGAAGTTGGTTCCCGGTACGAAGTCCCAGGCCTGCACCACCGTGCGGTAGCCGGCTTCTTCGAGGGTCCAGGCGATCCAGGCGGCCCATGGTTCGTCTGCCGGCGAGTAGCTGATGAAGAAGTCGAACTCTCTTGCGGGAGCGTCGAATTGCCCGTCCGTCACCATGGGGCCATGGTAGGGCGTGGGGCGTCGGGCCGTGCCGCCGACGGCGGCGTTGGCCCGTCCGTCTCTCCGTCCTGCCGATGGCGCCCCTGCGGCCGGTGGCGCACCGGTTACCCCGCTCGGGCGGGCCTGTCCGATTCCCTCCGCACCCTCTGACGCCGGGGCGCGTGTGTGTGCGACTCTGTCGCCCGTGTCTCTCCTCAGGCGTCTGCATCCACTGGACTGGCTGGCCGGCGGGCTGCTCGCGCTCGGTGTGCTGTGCGTCGCCACGGGTCTGCTGCCCAGCGGGCCCGCCGGGGACGTGATGGAGCGCATCGGTCCGCTGCTGGTGTTCCTCGCCACGGTCATCGTCCTGGCCGAACTGACCGGCAAGGCCGAGGTCTTCGATGTGGTCGCCACCTGGGTGGCGCGGGCGGGCCGGGGCAACTACCTCCTCCTCTTCGGTCTCTGTGTCCTGTTCGCGTCCGTCACCACCATCACCCTCAACCTGGACACCACGGCGGTGCTGCTGACCCCGGTGATGCTGGCGCTGGCGACCCGGGTGGGCATCGCGGCCGTGCCGCTGGCGATGACGACGGTCTGGCTGGCCAATACGGCGAGCCTGCTGCTTCCCGTGTCGAACCTGACGAACCTGCTGGCCGCCGACCGGGTCGCCCTGACTCCGTGGGAGATGGCCACCACCATGTGGGCGCCGCAACTGGCGTCCATCACGGTCACGATGGCCTGCCTGTGGGGCTTCTACTGGCGGCTGGGGCGCCGCGGGCAGCTCCGCTACGTGCCTCCGTCGGCGCCGCGCCCCGCGGACCGGGTGCTGCTGCGCGTATGCGCGGTGGCGTGCGCCGGGTTCCTGCTGGCGATCCTCGTCGCCGAGGTGCCGCTGTGGTCGGCGTCGATGGCGGCCGCGCTGGTCGTGGTGGTGGCCTTCGCGGTCCGCAACCGGGGAGCGCTGCGCCTCTCGCTGGTCCCCTGGCGGCTGCTCGTCCTCGTTCCGGGGATGTTCCTGGTCGTGGAGACCGTCAACGCCCATGGTCTGCACGAGATCCTGGCGGCGGCGATGGGGTCCGACAACGGCATCGTCGGGATGCTGAGATCCGCCGCGGTCGGTGCGGGCTTCTCCAACGCGCTGAACAACCTCCCGGCCTACATGGCGGGTGAGGCGGCCATCCCCGAGGCCAACCACCACCAGCTGCTCGCGCAGCTCATCGGCGTCAATGTGGGCCCCGTCGTCACCCCGTGGGCCTCGCTGGCCACGCTGCTGTGGTTCGAACGGTGCCGCTGGCACGGCACGCGGATCGATCTCGGCCGCTTCCTCGGTACGGGGCTGGTGCTCGCGGTGGCGGGCACCCTGTCGGCGACGGTGGCGCTGGCGGTCACCACGTAGGCCGCCCTGCCGGATGCCGTCGCTCGCGGATCAGCGGGGCCGGACCGGATTCACTCGGACCGGTCGGCGTACGGCACCCGCTGACACACGGCGCCCACTTCCCGCAGCAGGTACGCAAGGGTTTCGCCGCGCCCCGCCACGAAGCTGCGCCCGGTGTCGTCCCCGGCGAAACCGGGCCTGAACCGCGCCCCGGACAGCGTGCGCAGTTCCACCCCCGCCTCGGCCGCGAGGAGCGCCCCCGTCGGCAGGTCCACGCCCTCGGCGCGGTAGCCGACGAAGGCGTCTATCGTGCCGCGCGCCAGCAGGCTCCACCCCAGCAGCGGCGCCCACAGCTGGAGTACGCGCCGGCAGCGCAGCTCCAGCGTTCCGCGCAGCGCCACCGCCGTCACGTCGCCGCGCTCCACGGCGTACCCCTGGGTCCAGGCGACGACGGGCCCCGGGCGCGGCAGCGCGGGGGTGGGGCCGGGCAGCGCGCCGGACGACCCGTGGGCCCCCTGCCCCCTGACCGCGTGCCAGGTCTGGCCGGTGACCGGCTCGTGCACCACTCCCATCACCGGGGTGCTCCCCAGGCACAATCCGATCCCCACCACGTAGGCGGGCAGGCCGATCGCGACGTTGTTGCTGCCGTCCAACGGGTCGACCAGCCAGGTGCGTTCGCCCGCCGCGTCGAGGAGCCCGGCCTCCTCGGACAGGATCCGGTCGTGCGGGAAGTGCCGCTGGATCCGGCCCAGTACGAGCTTCTCGGCGGCGAGGTCGAGGTCCACCTGGACGTCCCCGGACGCGCCCTTCGTCCGCAGGCACCGCGCCGTACCGAAGCGCCTGCGCAACAGGCCGCCCGCCTCCTCCGCCGCGGCGACGGCGACCCGCCTCTCGTGGTCGAAGTCAGGCCCGCTGTTCGGCATCGATCCTCCTGAGGACGGTATGGACGCTGCGCACGGTCTGCACGGTGTCGCACAGTCGGCGGGTCGTGCGGCGCGCGCGGCCGTCGAGCGGCCCGAGCGAGAGGTCGGCCTGCCCGGGGATCGAAAGCCCGTGCACCAGGGTGGCCGCGGGGCCGGCGCCTTCGAGGGCGGTGGCGTGGAACTCGCCCGCCGCCAGGGTGTAGGTCTCCCCGCCGGAGCTGATGCGGGCGGGGCCCGGTTCGCTGCGCACCAGCAGGGGCGTCGGCCGGATCTCGTCGACGCCGTCGCTGCCGCTCCAGACCTCGAACACGCGATGGGTCGCGCCCTCCTCGCCGTCCCCCACCACGCGCGTCCGTACGGGAAGGTTGGCCAGCCGCCCGTAGAGCACGCGGCTGCGCAGTTCCCAGCTGTGGGCGTGCATGGGGGACGCGTCCGGATCGGCACGGTGGTGGGTCTCGAAGAGGTGCACACAGATTCCGCGCGGGCCCTCTCTCAGCAGCGGCAGGCAGAGGAATCCGAGTGGATGCCGCACGGCGCGCAACTGCCGTTCCCCGGAGGCGATCTCCTCCAGGGAGACGAGGGTCCTCTCAAGCTCGTGGTCCATGGCACGCGCCGGGGCGCCTCACCTCCTGTAGGGGTCCTCCGCGTGCAGGGCCTTCTCGATGATCTTGCCGATGTCGCTGTCGGTGAAGACGCGCGGCAGCGGGAACCGCAGGTCCTCGAAGAGCGTCCGCACCTCGTCGACCGTGGGCTCCTGGCCGAGCGGGGAGGCGACGCGCAGATCGAGCACGGTGGCCTGCTCGCGGCTCTGGTGCAACTCGGTGACGTAGTAGTCGTAGAGCGGTTGACCCCGCTCCACCAGCAGGTTCACCCGGGACGGGTCGTCCTGGGTGATGACGAGGCAGGTCTCGGACAGGTCGAAGCGGAGGGTCGGCACGGCGGCCGAGAGGTGCACGCTGATCTCGAGCGTCGTCAGCTGCCGCTGGTACCAACAGGCGGCGAGGACGGTCGCGTACGACTCCCGGCGGACCCGGTCGGTGGTCCACACGTCGTCGCCGCGACGCTGCCCGCCGAACATCTGCCGGAACCGGGCGTACGCGGCGCAGGCCCGCTCGTCGGCCGGATTGACGATGTCGATCTTCACATTGAGCTGCGACCGCTGCTCCTTCGCCGCTGCCACGCACAGCGGCAGCGTGACCGCCCGCAGATAGGTGCCCGTGCCGCCCTTGAAGTACCAGAGGTTGGTGTGCTGCCGGGCCTTGCGCAACGCTTCGCCGACCTCGTTGCCCGACAGCGAACGCACCATGGCGAGGTCTTCAAGGGCCCGGCGGGTCCCGCTCATCGCCTCCTGAATGCTCGCCGGCCGGCGCACCCGCTCCACGATCGACCCGGTGGCGAGCAGACCGAGGACGACCAGGGTGGCACCGGAGGCCACGTCGTCACTGACGACGTCGCCGAAGATGTCCAGGAGCCCGACCGCCATGGCGACGCCCACGGCGACCACGACGTCGGCGTTGCGCAGGGCCCAGGCCACGAAGCGCTCCAGCCGCCCGGCACGCGCTGCCATGGACGCACCCCCTCCCACCCGGTTCCGATGGTAGGAGATGCTCCCACGGCGCCACCAGAGCGCATTCACGTCGCCCTGCTCCGGCGGGCGTCAGGCGGGCGTCAGTCGTTCCCGCCCCCCGCCCGTCAGCAGGCGGGCGCGCAGTCGCTCCGCCGTCCGGTCCGACAGGGCGACCCGGTCCTTGAGGTAGCCCTCTGCCGATCCGTACCGGGCCTCCAGGTCCGCCAGTACCAGCTCCATGATCACCGCGGGGGCCCGGCCGTAGCTGGGCCATTTCATGACCCGTTCGGGGTGGGCGGCCCGCCAGTCCGCGGCGAGGCGCTCGGTGGCCAGCTCGGTGAGCGCGAAGTCGGCGAGGATCTGCTCCTGGCCGACGCCGAGCAGGGTGAGGACGAACGCGGCGATCAGCCCGGTCCGGTCCTTGCCCGAGGTGCAGTGGAAGACGACCGGGCCGGGGGCCTCGGCGATCTGCTCCAGAACCTGGCGGATCTCCTCGGCCCCGTCCTCGGTGACCTCCGCGAACCGGTCGGCGAGGTAGCGCCAGGGGTCGGTCTCGGGGTCTATCTCGGCCTGGTCGTAGGGCCGGTGCTCGATGCTGAGGTTGACGTAGTGGAACCGCTCCGCCTCCGGCACCCGGCCCTTGGCCTCGATCTCCCACGGATAACGCAGGTCGATGACGGTGCCGATGCCCAGCTCCAGGAACTTCTCCCAGTCGGCGCCCCGCAGTTTGCCGAGCGAGTCGGCCCGGTACAGCGTCTGCCACGGGACGGTCCGGCCGTCGGCGGAGCGGTAGCCGCCCAGGTCACGGAAGTTGTGCAGGCGCTCGAACTCGACATGCCGGTTCATCGGCTCTCTCCCTCGTCTTGGCGCATCGCTCGTGATGATGCCGCAAGCACCGGGTTGCGCCGAGCCGGGGCTGCCGACCGGCCGGCGCCCGGCTAGGGTGTTGCGGGCGGCGGTTGGCGGGAAACGGTCTAGTGCTGTGGCCGGAAAGGTGCGGCGGCGGCCTGCGCGTCGTCGAAGACGTTCGGCTCGGCGCATGCCGCGCCGGCCGGGAAGGCAGGACCGTGAATCAGCCCGTCACCGGCACGTTGCACCACGTCGAGCTGTGGGTGCCCGACTTCGACCGCGCGGTCGCCTCTCTCGGCTGGCTGCTGGAGTCACTGGGCCACACCCTCTTCCAGAGCTGGCACAACGGATGCAGCTGGCGGCTCGGCCCGACCTACCTGGTCCTCGAGCAGTCGCCGGCCCTCACGGCCGACCGGCACGACCGCTGCCGGCCAGGGCTGAACCACCTCGCCTTTCACGTCGAAGACGAGACCGCGGTCGACCGGCTGGTCACCGACGCGGCTCGGCACGGCTGGCACCTGATGTACCCCGACAGCCATCCGCACGCCGGCGGCGCCCGGCACCACGCCGCGTACCTGGAGAACGACGACGGTTTTGAAGTCGAACTCGTCGCGGGCAGCCCGTGCCGGGCGTGCTCCGGACCGGCCACCTGACCGGGCCCCGGCCGGCCGGGCGGGCGGCCCCGCGCTCCGTGAGGCCGGTGCGATCGGTCAGACCTTCCTGACGACGCTGGACTTGAGCTGCATGGAGCCGAAGCCGTCGATCTTGCAGTCGATGTCGTGGCCGTCGACACCCTCGACGAGGCGGATGTTGCGGACCTTGGTCACCCGGACAGCGTATTTCAGGCCATCGGCGCAGATCGGCACCGTCCGGGGTGTGCGAGAGTCCGGTCGGCGCGGTTCACGAGGGGACGCCGGACCGCCGGGCCCCGCTCTCGCCACCCAAGCCAGGAGGTCCATGTGTCTGCCGCGTCGAGCTACGCGTCCGGGGTCTGCGAGGTGCCGCTGCTGGGCGACACCATCGGCGAGAACCTGGACCGCACCGTGCGGAAGTTCCCCGGTCGCGACGCCCTCGTCGACGTGGCCGCCGGGCGCAGGTGGACGTACGCGGAGCTGGCCGCCGACGTCGACGCCCTCGCGCTCGGGCTGCTGGACCTCGGCATCGTCAAGGGGGACCGCGTCGGCATCTGGGCCCCCAACCGCGCGGAGTGGACGCTGGTGCAGTACGCCACCGCCAAGATCGGGGCGGTGCTCGTCACCGTGAACCCCGCCTACCGCTCCCACGAACTGGAATACGTGCTCCGGCAGTCCGGGATCCGGCTGCTCGCCGCCGCGGACCGCTTCAAGACCTCCAACTACGCCGCCATGATCGAGGAGGTGCGGCCGCGCTGCCCGGCGCTGGAATTCGTGGCCCTGCTGGGAGGGCCCCGGTGGACCTCCCTGCTGGAGCGGGGCCGGCAGGGCGACCCCGCGGAGCTGGCCCGGGCGCAGGCCGCGCTGAGCCCGGACGACGCCGTGAACATCCAGTACACCTCGGGGACCACCGGCTTCCCGAAGGGCGCGACGCTCTCGCACCACAACATCCTCAACAACGGCTTCTTCGTGGGCGAGCTGTGCCACTACACCGAGCAGGACCGGGTCTGCATCCCGGTCCCCTTCTACCACTGCTTCGGCATGGTGATGGGCAACCTCGCGTGCACCAGCCACGGCGCCGCCATGGTGATCCCCGCGCCCTCGTTCGATCCGGCGGCCACCCTGGCCGCCGTGGAATCGGAGGCGTGCACCTCGCTCTACGGCGTCCCCACCATGTTCATCGCCGAGCTGGCGGATCCCGGCTTCGAGACGTACGACCTGTCCAGCCTGAGGACGGGGATCATGGCCGGCTCGCCCTGTCCGGTCGAGGTGATGAGGGAGGTCATCGACCGGATGGGCATGACCGAGGTGTCCATCTGCTACGGGATGACGGAGACGTCCCCGGTGTCGACGCAGACCCGCGCCGACGACTCGATCGAGCGCCGGGTGTCCACCGTGGGCCGCGTCGGGCCGCACCTCGAGGTGAAGGTGGTCGATCCACGATCCGGACGGGCGGTGCCCCGCGGGGAGCCGGGCGAACTGTGCACCCGCGGCTACTCGGTCATGCTCGGCTATTGGGGTGAGCCGGAGCGGACCGCCGAGGCCGTCGACGCGGCCCGCTGGATGCACACCGGCGACCTGGCCGTCATGGACGACGACGGCTACCTGAGCATCACCGGCCGGATCAAGGACATGGTGATCCGCGGCGGGGAGAACGTCTATCCCCGTGAGATCGAGGAGTTCCTCCACACCCATCCGGACGTACTGGACGTCCAGGTCATCGGCGTGCCCGATCCGAAGTACGGGGAGGAGCTCATGGCGTGGCTGCGGATGCGCGAGGGCGCCGAGCCGCTGACCGCCGCCGTCGTCCGGGCGTACTGCGACGGCCGGCTGGCCCACTTCAAGATCCCGCGCTACGTGCACGTCGTGGAGGAGTTCCCCATGACCGTCACGGGGAAGATCCGGAAGATCGAGATGCGCGAGGCGGCGGTCCGGCTGCTGGAACTGCCCTCGTAGGACGGCGCGTTGCGGCTCGTACCGCCCCGGTATTGCCCGATGATCTTCCTTAGGCGCGTGATCGCCCGGCCGATCGTGTCCGCGACCGCGACCGTGATCCGCGACGCCTCGTCCACCTGCCATGCCGATCGACGACCGACCCACCGACCGCCCGCCCGACCGACCGCCCGCCCGACCGACCAGAGGAACACAGTGCTCCTGCCCATGAACCGACGTCTGGCCCTCAGCGCAGCCGTACTGGCGTTGATGGCCGCGGTGGCTCCGGTGACCACCGCCCACGCCGCTGCGACCACCCCCGATCTGGAAGCGCTGGACCAGGCGCTGCGGAACACGACCGCCGCCGGCGCGCCGGGTGCCATGGCCCGTTTCAGCGGCCCCGACGGGGTCCGCACCAGGGCCGTGGGCGTACGCGACAAGACCACGGGCTCGGCCATGAACACCCAGGCCCGCTTCCGGATCGGCAGCGTCAGCAAGACGTTCTCCTCCGTCGTCCTGCTGCAGCTGGTGGGCGAGGAGCGGATCGACCTGGACGCCGCCGTCAACCGCTACCTGCCGGGCCTGCTGCCCGACGACCGGATCACGGTGCGGCATCTGCTGAGCCACCGGAGCGGACTGGCGGACTACACCGATGCCATGTTCGAGCGGACCGTGCCCGGCTTCGAGGCCGTGCGCAACAAGGTGTTCGGCTACCAGGAGCTGGTGGACCTCTCGCTGAGCGAACCCAGGACGACCGAGCCCGGCGCGGCGTACAAGTACTCGAACACCAACTTCGTCGTCGTCGGCATGCTCATCGAGAAGGCCACCGGCCATCCGGTGGCCAAGGAGTACGAGCGGCGCGTCATCAGGCCGCTGGGGCTGCGGAACACCTCCTACGTGCACCCCAGCACGCAGATCAGGGGGCTGCACGCGCGCGGCTACCTCCACCCGGACGAGGCGGGCGCGCCGCTGGTCGACTCCACCGAGCAGACGGTGTCGTGGGCCCAGTCCGCCGGGGCGGTGATCTCCGACCCGGCCGATCTGAACACCTTCACGTCCGCGCTGCTCGGCGGCCGGCTGCTGCCTCCGCGGTTGCTGGACGCCATGGTCACCGCGACCCCGACCGACACCACGAACACCCGGTTCTACGGGCTCGGCCTGCGCCGTTACGACCTTTCCTGCGGCACTTCGGTCTACGGGCACACCGGCACCGTGCAGGGCTTCTACACCTACGCCTTCTCGACGCGCGACGGCCGGCGCAGTCTCGCCGCGATGGCGAACACCTCGAACAGGGGCGCGGTGAACACGGCCCTCGGCGGGACCCTCGAAGCCGCGTTCTGCGGCAAGCGGTCCGCGAAGGCCACGGCGCGCGGATTCGGGTTCACTCCGGCCGAACGGGACCTGCCGGAGCACGATGCGCGCTGACGCCAAATAGAGGGCGGCACCCAGGGGGCGCCGCCTCCGCTCTCATACGCCGCCCACCGCGTCGTCGCAGGCGGGGCAGACCCGGCCCGCGTACTCCGGGGCGTACCACGCGGAGCCGGGCTGCCCTGCGGGCTGCCACGAGGCCGTTCGCATCGCGAAGGTGTCCCTGCCGCAGAAGGTGCGCGGACCGGGGACGGTCATTCCCGGGGCGGTGGGCGCCGCGTGCACGCGCAGGACGAGGGCGTGCACGCCGGCTGACGCGCCCCCCGAGCCGTGCGCCGTCACCGGTTCGTCGACCTCGTACACCACGACCATTCCGCTCATACCTCGACGGTAGGCCGCCAGGGGGTATCGCGCCGATCGGGCCGGATCGACACCCGGAAACGCGCGGCGTAGGCTCGGAATCGAAGCCTGACTCCTTACCCCGCGTCGTGCGTGTTTCCCTCGCGGAGGCGGTGCGCCCAGTCACGGCCCAGTCGCCGGCCCAGTCGCCGCGCAGGCCATTCCTGAGTGCCGCCTGTCCGGCCGGAAGACGGGTGCGGGCGGTGCTCGTGCGACGTTCCCGCGACTCCGCGACTCTTCGAGCGATGTGCGGGGCCGCGTTCCATGCTGACGGCTCATCAGCCGTTGCCCAAGACACCCCCTGGGCCGCACCGGCCGGGTCTCCGGACGGACAGGCCGGGCCCTGGGACGGGGAGAAGCGATGGCCACCTTCTACGACGGCTCGGTCAAGGGCCACATCACCAAGGACGGCGCCCACGTCACGCACATCCGGCACAGCCAGGAGCTCCGGGCCAGCGACGAGAACGACCCCGTCGAAGCGGCGAGCGCCTACCTCAGGGACGCCGCCGGGATGCTCGGGCTGGAGCGGCCACAGCTCGCCAACCTGCGGTCGAGGGCCGGGGCCCTGGAGCCCGAGCAGAAGGACATCGAGTACCGGCTCGAGGACGACAAGAGGCTCTTCGACGCAGCGACCGTCGCCTTCACGCAGACGTACTTCGACGTGCCGGTCTTCCGCCGCGGCATCTCGGTCGAGGTGAAGCAGGGGCCGAACCGGATCGTCGGCGTCACCAACAACACGGAACCGGGCCTCGACGGCGAGCTGCCCAGCGAGGAGCGGATCGAGCACTACCGCAGGCTCTTCCAGGACGGCGCCGGATTCCTCGGCCGGGTCGCGCGCGACGCGGACGCGGAGGCCGGGGTCCCGGCCGAGGTGCAGGAAGCGACACGCGTCGTCCGGCGCTCGCTCGGACTCACCGGGCGGGACGCGACGGAGCGGGAAGGCGGGAGCTCCAGGACCGGCCTGCTGAACGGACGGTTCGTCGCCTACCGCTACCAGCCGGAGCTCCGCTTCGACGGCAAACCGGAACCCCCCGGCGGCGACCTGCCGGGCCCGGCGGACGACGCGGAGGTCTCGCGGACCCCTGAGCCCGCGGTCCTGGAGGGCACCACACCGCCGTTCCCGGACATCCCTCCGGTCGACGAGTCGATCGTGCCCGGACGCACCTACCTGTGCGCCGAGATGAAAGTCCGGCACGAGGTTCCGGCGTACGGGGAGCTGGTCTGGCTCCTCCTCACCGAGGTGGAGACCGGCTCGGTCCTCTACATCGAGTGCCAGACCTGCTTCGTCAACGGCCTCGTCTTCCGGGTCGACCCCCATGTGGGCAGCGGTGACCTGACCGTCACCGCCGACGACGGCGACGCGATCCTGCAGAACCACGACTCCAGCGAGGTGCTCAACGATCTGGACCCGCCGGTCGCCGGGAAGCAGCGACTGCGGGGCGCGTACGTGGCGATCGAGGACGTCGAGCCGCCGAACGTGGCCCCTCCCACCCGCCCGTCGGGATCGGACTTCGACTTCGCGCCCAGGACCGACGGCTTCGCGGCGGTCAACGCCTACTACCACCAGACCCAGCTGTTCCGCAGGATCGCCGACCTGGGGTTCCCGATCGCCGGCTATTTCGACGGGACGGACTTCCCGATCCCGGTCGACCACCGCGGTACGGGTGCGGACGCGATCAACGCGCACTGGTCACCCAACGGCAACGGCGGCACGGGACACCAGTGCTACTCCCTCTGCGACCTCAGCAACACCGACAAGCCGCTGGGCCGGGCGGTCGACCCGTGGGTGCACTGGCACGAGATGGGTGGGCACGGCTCCCTCGGCGACCATGTGGACCGGGGCAGGTTCGGATTCGCGCACAGCGCCGGGGACGGCCTGGCCGCACTGCAGATGGACCCCGAATCCGCGTTGCGGGGAACACCGGACCGGTTCCGCTACGCCCCGTTCCGGCCGTTGGCGTCGCGTCGGTTCGACCGCACCTGGCGGTGGGGCGGACCCGAGGACGACCTGGACTACCGGAGCGAGGAGATCCTGGCCACCTGCCACTTCCGGATCTACCGCGCGATCGGCGGCGACCACCCGGACCTCGGCAGGCGGTTGTTCGCGTCCCGCGCCGCGACGTACCTGATCCTGCGCGCCATCGGACAGCTCACGCCCGGCACCAACCCCGACAACGTCGACCCGGTCACCGGGGCCGGTGTGCCGGGCCGCGGCGCCCAGCTGTGGTGCGAGCAGCTGCAGGGCGCGGACCTGAAGAACTGGCTGTCCGAGGGCCTGTCCGGCGGCGCGTACAACAAGGTGATCCGCTGGGCGTTCGAGAAGCAGGGATCGTACGGCGGCAAGCCGCCGGCCGTCGACGTCTACATCGACGACGGGCGCGCCGGGGAGTACCGGTTCCAGCAGGTTCACTGGGCGAACCAGTCGATGTGGAACCGGAACGCGCCCGACGGTCTGCCCGGACACCAGAACGCCGTCGCGGGCACCGAGAACTTCTTCTACGTGAAGGTCAGGAACCGCGGTACGACGGCTTCGGGAACCGTGACCGTCCAGGGCTACCACTGCCTGCCCGGAGCGGGGCTCAGCTGGCCGGGCGACTTCACGCCCATGTCACCGGCGTCGGGGCTGACCGCGGCCGGCGTCCCGGCGAACAACGGGGCGGACGTCGTGTTCGGTCCGTTCGCGTGGGTGCCCGACGAGAACGTCCACGGCCACGACTGCGCGCTGATGATCGCCTCCACGGCGGGCGACCCGAGCAACGTGGTGCACTTCACCGGCTCGGAGGCGATCGAGGAATGGCGGCTGGTGCCCAACGACAACAACATCGGCCAGCGCAACGTCACCCTCGTACCCGGCGGCGCGGGACCCGAGGCCCTGATCGCGTCGATGGCGGACGCCGTCTTCATCGCCGGCAACAACCTGCCCCGGCCCGCGCACATGGAGCTCAGGATCACCATGCCGGGCGTCCTCGCGGAGAAGGGGTGGTCGCTCGACCTCGATGACGCGGCGAACGGATTCCGGCTGAACCCGGGCGAGAAGCGCCGGCTGAAGCTGCACCTGGTGCCGGGCGGGCCGTTCACCGCCGACGAGCTGCGGGCCGCCGGCGAACAGTCGATCGACGTCTCCCTGCTGGCCGACGGCATGGAGATCGGCGGAATGCGCTACACCGTCGATCCCGGCCGGGAGCCGGACCCGGAAGGCGGGCTGCACCGGCTCAGCGCCGCGCGCGCCACGAGCGACGATGCGACACACGCCCTGCTCGAGCGCCTCGGCGTGGCCGACGCGGGCGTCACGAAGGTCACCGTGAGGAAGATCAGCCTGGACATCGAGTTCGGGCAGCAGGACCCCGGCTGACGTCCGGTCCGGACGGATGGGGTAGCGGACAGGGAGAGCGGAGGACCGGGAGACCTGGTACCCGGGGAGTTCGTCGTCGTCCCGGTCCTGCTGACCAACCAGCTCGGCGGGGAGCAGCTCCTGCACCTCGGCGCGGTCCTGCGGCGGTTCCCGGACGCGTGGCAGGCCGGGCTGCCCGACGCGCCCGTTCCGTTCGGCGCTGACCCGCTCTCACCCTCGTGGTCGGCCTAAGGTCGGGCTCCCGGCGGACTCGGAGCCGGGAGACGGCCATCGCGTCGACCTCGTACAGCGCCGGGCGGACACGGGTCGGATCGCCGGTGGCCTGACGCTTCATCAGGTCATCCGTCCCGGACTCTTGACTCTGTCGGCGGCAGTCGCGATTCTCGTCCCACCGTTTGTGCGGTCCATGACAAGCCACGCCAGGGCCCACCCCTGTCGCGCCGTCATGCCCTCGGACGGATCCGGCTCCTCGACCGCGCCATCCGCCGACCGAAGACGTGAGTGATGACCGATTCTCGACACACGCACCACAGGCGTAGGCCCCTCGCGGTGCTGTCACTGCTCCTCGCCGTCGTGGCCATGATGCTCGGCCCCGTACCCAGCTCCTCCGCCGAGCCCGGCTGGTGGAACCCGGTCGCGCGGCCCGCGCCCGACTCCGGGATCAACGTGACGGGCGAACCCTTCAAGGGGACCGACGCCCAGGGACGGGTCCGGGGCTTCGTCGACGCGCACGACCACCTGATGTCCAACGAAGGCTTCGGAGGCCGCCTCATCTGCGGCAAGCCGTTCTCCGAACTGGGGGTGGCCGACGCGCTCAAGGACTGCCCCGAGCACTACCCCGACGGCTCGCTCGCGGTCTTCGACTTCATCACCAAGGGCGGTGACGGCAGGCACGACCCGGACGGCTGGCCGACCTTCAAGGACTGGCCCGCCCACGACTCGCTGACCCACCAGCAGAACTACTACGCCTGGGTCGAGCGTGCCTGGCGCGGCGGCCAGCGGGTGCTCGTCAACGACCTCGTCACCAACGGCGTGATCTGCTCGGTCTACTTCTTCAAGGACCGCGGCTGCGACGAGATGACCGCCATCCGCCTGGAGGCGCAGAAGACGTACGACATGCAGGCCTACATCGACAAGATGTACGGCGGCCCGGGCAAGGGCTGGTTCAGGATCGTCACCGACTCCGGCCAGGCCCGCGAGGTCATCCGGCAGGGCAAGCTGGCCGTGGTCCTCGGGGTCGAGACCTCCGAGCCCTTCGGCTGCAAGCAGATCCTGGACGTCGCGCAGTGCGGGAAGGCGGACATCGACCGCGGCCTGGACGAGCTGCACGAGCTGGGTGTGCGCAGCATGTTCCTGTGCCACAAGTTCGACAACGCCCTGTGCGGGGTCCGCTTCGACTCGGGCGCCCTCGGCACGGCGATCAACGTGGGCCAGTTCCTGTCGACCGGCACGTTCTGGAAGACGGAGACGTGCACCGGCCCGCAGCACGACAACCCCATCGGCCTCGCGGCGGCCCCCGAGGCCCAGAAGCAGCTCCCGGCGGGCGTGTCGGTCCCCTCGTACGCGGCGGACGCCCGGTGCAACACGCGCGGTCTCACCGAGCTGGGCGACTACGCCGTGCGCGGCATGATGAAGCGCAAGATGATGCTGGAGATCGACCACATGAGCGTCAAGGCCGCGGGCCAGGCCTTCGACATCCTGGAGTCCGAGTCCTACCCCGGCGTGATCTCCTCGCACAGCTGGATGGACCTCGACTGGACCGAGCGGCTCTACAAGCTCGGCGGCTTCGTCGCCCAGTACATGGGCGGCGCCGAAGGGTTCAGCGCGGAGGCGAAGCGCACGGACGCGCTGCGCGACAAGTACGGCGTCGGGTACGGCTACGGCACCGACATGAACGGCGTCGGCGGCTGGCCCGCCCCGCGTGGGGCCGACACCCCGAACCCGGTGCGCTATCCCTTCCGCAGCACCGACGGCGGCTCCGTCATCGACAAGCAGACCACTGGGCAGCGCACGTGGGACCTCAACACCGACGGCGCCTCGCACTACGGTCTGGTCCCGGACTGGATCGAGGACATCCGGCTCGTCGGCGGCCAGGACGTGGTGGACGACCTCTTCCGCGGAGCCGAGTCCTACCTCACCACCTGGGGTTCGTCCGAGAAGCACAAGGCCGGGGTGAACCTCGCCGCGGGCTCGTCCGCCTCGGCCAGCTCGTCGGAGTGGAACCCGTTCACGAGCTACGCCCCGTACCGGGCGGTGGACGGCAGCACCGGCACCCGCTGGGCGAGCGGCTGGAGCGACGACCAGTGGCTCCAGATCGACCTCGGCACGGCGAACCTGGTGAAGCGCGTCACGCTCGACTGGGAGCGCGCGTACGGGAAGGCGTACCGCGTCGAGCTCTCGCCCGACGGCACGAACTGGCAGTCCGTGTGGTCCACCACCACCGGTGACGGCGGCCTGGACACGGCCCTGTTCACCGGTGCCCCCGCCCGCTACGTACGCGTCCACGGACTGCAGCGCGGCACCCAGTGGGGGTACTCGCTCCACGAGGTCGGCGTCTACAGCAGCTGACGCCGCGGAGGCGTTGCCCAGGGCCGGGGGGGGGGGGGGGGGGCCCCCCCCCCCCCCCCCCCACCACCCCCCCCCCCCCCCCCCCCCCCCCCCCCCCCCCCCCCCCCCCCCCCCCCCCCCCCCCCCCCCCCCCCCCCCCCCCCCCCCCCCCCCCCCCCCCCCCCCCCCCCCCCCCCCCCCCCCCCCCCCCCCCCCCCCCCCCCCCCCTCCCCCCCCCCCCCGCGTCGTGAAGGGGGTGCGTCAGTGCACGTCGCCCATCATCGTCTGGACCTTCTTGCGGTACATGTGGATCGCGAAGCCCGCGAACGCCGCCAGCGCGGCCTGCGCCGCGATGATCGTGGTGCCGTTCAGGTCCACACCGGCGATCGAGAGGAGGCTGGTGGTGCAGTCACCGGCGGTGACCGCGAGGAACCAGACACCCATCATCTGGCTCGCGTACTTCTGCGGCGCCATCTTGGTGGTGACGGACAGACCCACCGGCGAAAGGCACAGCTCCGCGATCGTCTGGATCATGTAGATCGAGACGAGCCACATCGGGCTGACCTTGCCGCCGTCGCCGGCCATGCCCATCGGCACGACGAAGACGAAGAACGAGCCGCCGACCAGGACCAGGGCCATCGCGAACTTCACGATGGTCGTCGGCTCCTGGTTCTTGCGCGACAGCCAGATCCACAGCCAGGCGAAGACCGGGGCCAGGGACATCACGAAGAGCGGGTTCAGCGACTGGAACCAGGTCGACGGGAAGTCCAGGCCGAAGAGCGTGTTCGCGGACTTGGTCTCGGCGAACGCGGCCAGCGTCGAACCACCCTGGTCGTAGATCATCCAGAAGACGGCGGCGGCGACGAAGAACCAGATGTAGCCGGTCATCTTCGACTGCTCGGGCGCCGAGAGGTCCTTGTCGCGCTTGATGCGGGCGAGCACGCCGATCGGGATCAGCAGACCGGCGACGGTCAGCGGGACCATGGCCCAGTTCAGCGTGAACATGCCGGCGAAGCCGACGACCGCGTAGAAGAGGGCGATGATGCCGACGGCCGCGGCCACCTTGACGATGATCGCGTTGCGCTCCTGGACGGAGAGCGGGTTCGGGACCAGGCTGCTCGTGGGGCTCAGGTGCTTGGTGCCCATGAGGAACTGGGCCAGACCCAGGGCCATACCGAGACCGGCCATGGCGAAGCCCAGGTGCCAGTTGACGGTCTGGCCGACGGTGCCGATGGCGAGCGGAGCGACGAAGGCGCCGAGGTTGATGCCCACGTAGAAGAGCGTGAAGCCACTGTCACGGCGCGGGTCCTGCGGACCGTCGTAGAGGTGGCCGACCATCGTGGAGATGTTGGCCTTCAGCAGGCCGGAACCGACCGCGACCAGCGCGAGGCCGACGAAGAACATCGCCTGGCCGGGGAGGGCGAGCGCGAAGTGGCCCGCCATGATCACGCCGCCTGCGACGGTGACCGTCTTACGGGCCCCCCAGACGCGGTCGCCGAACCAGCCGCCGGGCAGGGCCATGAGGTACACCATGGCCACGTAGACGGAGTAGATCGCCGTCGCGACGGCGGTCCGCATGGCGAGGCCGCCGGCCTGGCTGCCGTCCGCCGCGTCAGGACCGCCCGACAGGATGTACACGACGAGAAGTGCGCGCATGCCGTAGTAGGAGAAACGCTCCCACATCTCGGTCATGAACAGAGTGGCCAGGCCACGGGGGTGTCCGAAGAAGGTCTTCTCGGCGGACTGACCCGCCGAGTCCCTCGTCAGGCTGGAAGCCATGGTCGATCCTTGCTTGCTCGGGACGCTTGGCTTCGTGAGCTCATCCGCGCCCGGTGGGGGGTGGCCGGCACCGGCGACGGACTCCCACCCACGCCTGGGGGTCTCGCCCCCGTGGGGTGGGGGCGAAGGAACATCCGCAACCGGGATCCACGCCCGCTCGCGCACCATCGCGCGGGGGCCCGGCCCACAGGTCATTCACTGTCATCAAGCCCGGACAGGTGAGTCCGTCAAGACTGCCTGTCCGTTCAGGACAGAAGTAGAGACCTTTGGCTCGCTTTTCGGCACAAAGGTCCCTGAGGTAGTGCATCAGGCGTCTCGCCACCATACGACACGACAGGGCCGCATTTGAAAGGACTTGAGAGATGGATCACAGGCGGGCAGGGAACCGTCCGACCATATTCGAAGGTGGTGAGCGGTTCATAAGCCCAGATAGAGAGGTGCCTGCCGGCAGGCCCCTCGGCCCGGTCGCCGCGGACTACCATCACCCACATGACGCGTGTACTGCTCGCCGAGGACGACGCATCCATCTCGGAGCCCCTGGCCCGCGCCCTGCGCCGGGAGGGGTACGAGGTCGAGGTCCGGGAGGACGGCCCCACCGCCCTGGACGCCGGACTGCAGGGCGGCGTCGACCTCGTCGTCCTGGACCTGGGCCTGCCGGGCATGGACGGGCTGGAAGTCGCCCGCCGGCTGCGCGCCGAGGGCCACGGCTTCCCGATCCTGGTCCTCACCGCCCGCGCGGACGAGGTCGACACCGTCGTGGGCCTGGACGCGGGCGCCGACGACTACGTGACCAAGCCCTTCCGCCTGGCCGAGCTGCTGGCCCGGGTCCGGGCCCTGCTCCGCCGCGGCGCCGCCGAGGCCGTCCAGCCCCCCGCCACCCACGGCGTGCGGATCGACGTCGAATCGCACCGCGCCTGGATGGGCGAGGAAGAGCTCCAGCTCACCGCCAAGGAGTTCGACCTGCTGCGGGTCCTGGTCCGCGACGCCGGCCGGGTCGTCACCCGCGACCAGCTGATGCGCGAGGTCTGGGACACCACCTGGTGGTCCTCCACCAAGACCCTCGACATGCACATCTCATGGCTGCGCAAGAAGCTGGGCGACGACGCCGCCAACCCCCGCTACATCGCCACCGTGCGGGGCGTCGGCTTCCGCTTCGAGAAGAGCTGAGCGAACTCACCCGGACGGACGCTGGTGCATGCTCTAAGCATGCGCCGCCGCCTCATCAGTTCCACGCTCGCCGTGGTGCTCGTCGTGATCGCCGTCTTCGGGGTCTCCCTCGTCATCGTGGAGACCCGCACCATCACCAGCAGCGCCCAGGACCGAATCGAGTCCGAGGCGCTGCGGCTGGTGGGCATCGTCGAGGCGAACGTCCTGGAGAAGGAGCCGGTCGAGCCCGGCACCCTCGCCGAGCAGCTCGACGCCGGCCACTACGCGCGGATCACCATCCCCGGGCAGCCGACCGTGGAGGTGGGCACCCCGATCCCCGACAGCGTCATCCGCGGCACCGCGCACGGCGAGCAGGGCGAGGTCGTGACCGTCGAGGAGTCCCGCTCCACCGTGACCAGGGAGGTCGTGCGGACCCTGGCCGTGGTCGGCGCGGTGGCGCTGCTGGCCGTCGTGGCGGCCGTACTGCTCGCCGTACGGCAGGCGAACCGGCTGGCCTCCCCCCTCACCGACCTCGCCGAGACGGCGGAGCGGCTCGGATCGGGCGATCCGCGGCCCCGGCACAAGCGGTACGGCGTCCCGGAGCTCGACCGGGTCGCGGACGTACTGGACTCCAGCGCCGAGCGGATCGGCCGGATGCTGACCGCCGAGCGGCGCCTGGCCGCGGACGCCTCGCACCAGCTGCGCACCCCGCTCACCGCGCTGTCCATGCGGCTGGAGGAGATCACGGTCACCGAGGACCTGGAGACCGTACGGGAGGAGGCGACGATCGCCCTGACCCAGGTGGAGCGGCTCACGGACGTCGTGCAGCGGCTGCTCACGAACGCGCGGGACCCGCGGACGGGCTCGGCGGTCCCCTTCGACCTGGACGAGGTCGTCAAACAGCAGGTGGAGGAGTGGCGGCCGGCCTACCGCAGCGCGGGCCGGGCCATCGTGCGCTCCGGAAAGCAGGGCGTGCGGGCCGTCGGCACCCCGGGGGCGGTCTCGCAGGTCCTGGCCACCCTGGTGGAGAACGCCCTCATGCACGGCGGCGGCACCGTCGCGCTCCGTACCCGGGTCATCGGCAACCAGGCGGTGCTGGAGGTCACGGACGAGGGGCCGGGGGTCCCGCCGGACCTCGGCAACCGGATCTTCGAGCGGGCCATCAGCGGCCGCAACTCCACCGGCATCGGCCTCGCGGTCGCCCGGGACCTCGCGGAGGCGGACGGCGGACGCCTGGAGCTGCTCCAGACGCAGCCGCCGGTGTTCGCGCTGTTCCTCAGCCGGACGGCGCCGGAACGGGCCGAGCCGGAGAGGACCGTGCGCTAGGCAGACCGTGCGCCAGGTAGGGGGCCGCTAGCTGTTCGCGGGCTCCGGCTCCGGCAGCGGCTCCGGCTTGGGCCCGGGCTCGGGCTTGGGCAGCGGCGCCGGATCGGGTATCGGCTCGGACTGCTCGATGCCGGGCAGGGCCTTGAAGACCCAGGTCCGGTACGACCAGAAGCGGAAGACGGTGGCGGTCCCGATCCCGATGAACTTGAACACGTTGCTCGCGACCGGGCCGTCCCAGCCGAAGCCGTACGTGGCGGTGTAGAGCACGCCGTTCTCGATGACCAGCCCGATCCCGCTGAAGGCGACGAACAGGGTCAGCTCGCGGGTGCGGCCGCTCTTGGCGCGGTCCCGGTAGGCGAAGTAGCGGAAGCCGAGGTAGTTCGTGGCGATCGCCACGACGGTGGCTATCACGCTCGCGCGCACCACCTGCAGGTCGGTCGTGTTGCGGAGGAGGTTGAAGACACCCAGGTTGACCAGCACACCCAGACCGCCGACCGCCCCGAACTTGGCGACCTCTCGCACGAGGCCGCGTACGCGTTCGAGGACAGATCCGTCGCCGGGTGTGCTCATCAGAAGGCTCAGTCCTGTCGGTCACCGCCCCACCAGGGGCGTCCGGGGTTCTCCGTCAACCCGCTCATGTTAAGTGTCCCCCCTGTGACCCGTCTGCGCCTTCGGAGGCCGTGCGACGCACGGCACACCGGCAGGTCCGAGCCAGGGTTGCGTCCGGATGGCGGAATACCGGCGGATACCCTGGAGGAGTGACGTTTCCGGTAGTCGGCATGGTCGGCGGCGGTCAGCTCGCCCGCATGACCCACGAGGCGGGTATCCCCCTCGGCATCAGATTCAAGCTCCTCAGTGACACGCCGCAGGATTCGGCGGCCCAGGTCGTGAACGACGTCGTCATCGGCGACTATCGCGACCTGGAGACGCTGCGTGCCTTCGCGCGCGGCTGTGACGTGATCACCTTCGACCACGAGCATGTACCCACGGAGCACCTGCGGGCCCTGGAAGCGGACGGCATCCCCGTCCGCCCGGGGCCCGACGCTTTGGTCCATGCCCAGGACAAGGGGGTGATGCGCGCCAAGCTCGACGAGATCGGCGCGCCCAGCCCCCGCCACCGGATCGTGAGCGATCCGGACGACGTGGCCGCCTTCGCGGACGAGGTCGGCGGGTTCCCCGTCATCCTCAAGACCGTGCGGGGCGGGTACGACGGCAAGGGCGTGTGGTTCGTCCGCACCCCCGAGGACGCGCAGGCGCCCTTCAGGGCGGGCGTCCCGGTCCTCGCCGAGGAGAAGGTCGAGTACGTCCGCGAGCTCGCGGCCAACATCGTCCGCTCCCCGCACGGGCAGGCCGTCGCCTATCCCGTCGTCGAGTCCGTCCAGGTGGACGGGGTCTGCGACACGGTGATCGCCCCCGCCCCGAACCTCTCCGAGGCCCTGGCCGGCGAGGCCCAGGCCCTCGCCCTGCGCATCGCCAACGAACTCGGCGTGACCGGTCACATGGCCGTGGAGCTGTTCGAGACCACCGACGGCCGGATCCTGGTCAACGAGCTGGCGATGCGCCCGCACAACAGCGGCCACTGGACCCAGGACGGGGCCGTGACCTCCCAGTTCGCCAACCACGTACGGGCGGTCCTGGACCTCCCGCTGGGCGACCCGCGCCCCCGCGCGAAGTGGACGGTCATGGCGAACGTGCTGGGCGGGGACTACCCCGACATGTACGCGGCGTACCTGCACTGCATGGCCCACGACCCCCAGCTGAAGATCCACATGTACGGCAAGGACGTGAAACACGGTCGCAAGGTCGGCCACGTCAACACCTACGGCGACGACCTGGACGATGTGCTGGAGCGCGCACGCCACGCTGCCGACTACCTCAGAGGAACGGTCACCGCATGAGCACCTCCCCCGCAGGCCCCGTCATCGGCATCGTCATGGGCTCCGACTCGGACTGGCCCGTCATGGAGGCCGCCGCCCAGGCCCTCGACGAGTTCGAGATCCCCTACGAGGTCGACGTCGTCTCCGCCCACCGGATGCCGCGCGAGATGGTCGCGTACGGGGAAGAGGCCGCCGAGCGCGGCCTGAAGGCGATCATCGCGGGCGCGGGCGGGGCCGCCCACCTGCCCGGCATGCTCGCCTCGGTCACCCCGCTGCCGGTCATCGGCGTGCCGGTGCCGCTGAAGTACCTCGACGGCATGGACTCGCTGCTGTCGATCGTCCAGATGCCCGCAGGGGTTCCCGTCGCCACCGTCTCGGTCGCCGGGGCGCGCAACGCGGGGCTGCTCGCCGTACGGATGCTGGCCGCGCACGACACGGAGCTGCTGGCCCGGATGCGCGAGTTCCAGCAGGAACTCAACGACCAGGCCACCGAGAAGGGCAAGCGACTGCGTACGAAGGTCGCGAGCGCGGAGTCCTTCGGATTCGGCAAGTGAGCGCGGCGCAGCGTCTGGACGAGGCGCGTGAGCTGCTGGCCGACCACCCCGTCGTGGACGGCCACAACGACCTTCCCTGGGCGCTGCGCCAGCAGGTGCGCTACGACCTGTCCCTGCGGGACATCGCGGGTGACCAGTCCGCCCACCTGCACACCGACATCCCGCGGCTGCGCGCCGGCGGGGTCGGCGCGCAGTTCTGGTCCGTCTACGTCCGCTCGGACTACGCCGGTGACGAGGCGGTCAGCGCCACCCTGGAGCAGATCGACGCCGTGGCCCAGCTGATCGACCGTTACCCCGGCGACCTCGTCGGGGCACTGACGGCCGACGACATGGAGGCGGCCCGCGCCGACGGCCGGATCGCCTCGCTGATGGGAGCCGAGGGCGGCCACTCCATCAACAACTCGCTCGCCACGCTGCGCGCCCTGCACCGGCTGGGCGTGCGGTACATGACGCTCACCCACAACGACACGATCGACTGGGCGGACTCGGCGACGGACGAGCCCCGGCACGGCGGCCTGACCGACTTCGGCCGCGAGGTCGTCCGCGAGATGAACCGCATCGGCATGCTGGTGGACCTCTCGCACGTCGCCGCGACGACGATGCGGGACGCGCTCGCCGTCTCGGCCGCGCCGGTGGTCTTCTCGCACTCCTCGGCCCGGGCGGTCTGCGACCACCCGCGCAACATCCCCGACGACGTGCTGGCGCTGCTGCCGGCCAACGGCGGCGTGGCGATGGCCACCTTCGTCCCGAAGTTCATCCTCCCGGCGGCGGTCGAGTGGACCCTGGCCGCGGACGAGAACCTGCGGGCGCACGGTTTCCACCACCTGGACACCACGCCCGAGGCGATGGCCCTGCACCGGGCCTTCGAGGCCCAGCGCCCGCGTCCGCTGGCCACGGCAGCCACGGTCGCCGACCACCTGGACCACATGCGCGAGGTGGCCGGGATCGACCACATCGGCATCGGCGGGGACTACGACGGCACGGCCTTCACCCCGGCCGGGCTGGACGACGTGGCCGGCTACCCGAACCTGATCGCCGAGCTGCTGACGCGCGGCTGGTCCAGGGCCGACCTGGCCAAGCTGACCTGGTCCAACGCGGTACGGGTGCTGCGCGACGCGGAAGCGGTGGCGCGCGACCTGTCCGCCGTGCGGGGCCCGTCGAACGCGGTGATCTAAGGGGTATCCGTCCCCTAGTCGGCCATCCTCGGCCATCCTCGGCCTGCCGGCGGGTGGGGCGAGCGGGTGCGACCTGCGGATGACACCCGAATGCCACACCCGCCGGGCGACCCATGCGTCCCCCATGTCACGGTGGCAGCATCTCTCCCTGCTGCCGCCGAGACCGGAGCGAACGCCATGGCCGACCTGCAGGATGAACCACACTCCGTGGGTATCGGAGCGGAAGACCTGCCCGCACCCACCATGCTGACCGGCGCCCTCGACCGGGCCGCCGCGCTGCTGTCCGTGCATCCCGTCGCGGACGGCTGCAACACACTCGTCTGGACCCTGCGCCAGAGCCCGTACCACGACATCGACACCCCCGACGCCGGTATCGACACCGACATCCCACGGCTGCGCGCCGGGGGAGTGGGCGCCCAGTTCTGGTCGCTGCTCACCCCGAGCGAGGCCGCGGCCGCCGACCAGGTGGTGTCCGACACCCTGGAACAGATCGACGTGGCGCTGGCCCTGCTGCGCCGCTACCCCGACGACATGTGCCTCGCGCTGAGCGCCGACGACATGGCGGACGCCCGCAACCGCGGCCGGATCGCCTGCGTCCTCGGCCCCGTGCCGGGCCGTTCGCTGACCGATTCGCTGAGCGCGCTGCACGCCTTCCACGCACTGGGCGTACGGATCTTCGCGCCCGCGGGAGCGCCCTGGGCGCGGGAGGACCTGACGGCCTTCGGCCACGAGGTGGTCCGGGAGGCGAACCGGCTGGGGATCGTGCTGGACGTGGCCGGGTGCCCGCCGGAGGTGACCTGCCAGCTAGCGGCGGCCTCCAAGACCCCGGTGATCATCTCCCACACGGCGGCGGCCTCGCTGAACCCGTATCCGGGGAACGTGTCCGACGAGGTCCTGGTCGCGCTGCGGGAGGCGAACGGCCTCGCGATGGTCACCTTCGACAGCGCGCGCACCGGGGACTCCCTGCACACGGTCGCGGACCACCTCGACCACGTACGGGCCATCGTGGGCCCGGACGGCGTCGGACTCGGAGCCGGCTTCGGCGCCGAACCGCGCACCCCCCGCCCGGCCGGCCTGACCGACGCCTCGGGCTACCCGCTGCTGATCGCGGAGCTCCTGGAACGCGGCTGGCCGGAGTCCGAGCTGGCCCTGCTCACCTGGGGCAACGCCCAGCGAGTCCTGCGCGAGGCAGAATTCACCGCCCGCGCCGCCCACCACCGCCACCCCGACCCCGCTTGACGCCCCCCTCGCCCCTGGCGGGCCTCCCGGGCTTCGTCCCGCTGCGCCGGACTCCGTCCGTCGAACTCAGCCTCGCCGGCGTTTGAGGCGCGGGGTCCGGGGCGGAGCCCCGATCTTTCAGCGCCGCCGCGCAAACCCAGCCCCGCCGGCGTTTGAGGCGCGGGGGGCCGGGGGCAGCGCCCCCGGCAGCGGCGCCGCACCCGGCCCCGCCAGGGGGCCGGGGTCGCGGGTCCGGGCAGCGCGCCCGGGAGCTCCGCGCAGCGGGATCAGGCCCGCGGGCGACCCATCGCGCGGTACGTCCAGCCCGCCGCCCGCCACCGCAAGGGATCCAGCGCGTTGCGGCCGTCCAGGACGAGCCGGTCCGTCACGACGGCCGCCAGCTCCGCCGGATCCAGGTCCCGGAACTCGCGCCACTCGGTCAGGTGGAGGACGACCTCCGCCCCCCGGGCCGCCGCCAGCGCGGAGTCCGCGTACTCCAGCGTCGGGAAGAGGCGCCGGGCGTTGTCCATGCCCTTGGGGTCGTAGACGGTGACCTGGCCGCCCTGGAGGTGGATCTGCCCGGCCACGTTCAGCGCGGGCGAATCCCGCACGTCGTCCGAGTCCGGCTTGAAGGTGGCTCCGAGCACGGCGACCCGCTTGCCCAGGAACGACCCGCCCACGGCCTCGCGCGCCAGCGCGACCATGTGCCCGCGCCGCCGCATGTTGATGGAGTCGACCTCCCGCAGGAAGGTCAGCGCCTGGTCGGCGCCCAGCTCACCCGCGCGCGCCATGAAGGCCCGGATGTCCTTCGGCAGGCAGCCGCCGCCGAAACCGATCCCGGCCCGCAGGAACTTCGCGCCGATCCGCTCGTCGTAGCCGATGGCCTCCGCCAGCTTCACCACGTCACCGCCGGCGGCCTCGCACACCTCCGCCATCGCGTTGATGAAGGAGATCTTGGTGGCGAGGAAGGAATTGGCGGCGGTCTTGACGAGCTCGGCGGTCGGGAAGTCGGTGACCACCAGCGGGGTCCCCTCCGACATCGGCGTCTCGTACACCTCGCGCAGCAGCTTCTCGCCGCGCTCGCCCTGCACGCCGATCACGATCCGGTCCGGGTGCAGGGTGTCCTGCACGGCGAAGCCCTCCCGCAGGAACTCCGGGTTCCAGGCCAGCTCCACGTCCTCGCCCGCCGGGGACAGCTCCGCCAGCTTCGCCGCCAGCCGCTGCGCCGAGCCCACCGGCACCGTGGACTTGCCGACCACCAGCACCGGCCGCGTCAGGTGCGGGGCCAGCGAGGCCATCGCGGAGTCGACGTAGGACATGTCGCAGGCGTACTCACCGTGCTTCTGCGGAGTGTTCACGCACACGAAGTGGACGTCGCCGAACTCCCCGACCTCCTCCCAGGAGGTCGTGAACCGCAGCCGCCCGGTCGCTCCCGGCAGCCCGGCCACGTGCCGGGCCAGCAGTTCCTCCAGCCCGGGCTCGTACATCGGCACGCGGCCCGACGCCAGCATCTCGATCTTTTCCGGCACCACGTCCAGCCCCAGCACCTCGAAGCCCAGCTCCGCCATCGCCGCGGCGTGGGTCGCGCCGAGGTAGCCGGTGCCGATCACAGTGATCCTGAGGGGGGCCATGGGTGCTCCAGAGGTGCGGGGCCGTTTGCGGCCACTGAGCATAGTCGGGCGCACCAGCGGGGACGTTCCCCAGGAGGGCACCACCCTCGCCACCGCTGTCACGCAACTCACGTAGGCCGTCCATATCGCCATCCGTGACCGGCCCACTAAGCTTGGGTTACTTAACGGTAGTTAGCATCACGCATCACCCTGGGGAGTGAGAGATCTTGGCGGGTTCTGCCGACTTCGACCTGTACCGCCCGGCCGAGGAGCACGACATGCTCCGCGAGTCGGTCCGCTCGCTCGCCGAGGCGAAGATCCTGCCGTTCGCCGCCGCGGTCGACGAGGAGTCCCGCTTCCCGCAGGAGGCCCTCGACGCCCTGGTCGCCAGCGACCTGCACGCCGTCCACGTGCCCGAGACCTACGGCGGCGCGGGCGCCGACGCCCTCGCCACCGTGATCGTGATCGAGGAGGTGGCCCGCGTGTGCGCGTCCTCCTCCCTCATCCCGGCCGTCAACAAGCTCGGCTCGCTCCCGGTGATCCTCTCCGGCTCCGAGGAGCTCAAGGCCAAGTACCTGGGCCCCCTCGCCAAGGGCGACGCGATGTTCTCGTACGCGCTCTCCGAGCCGGACGCGGGCTCCGACGCCGCCGGCATGAAGACCCGCGCCGTGCGCGACGGGGACTTCTGGGTGCTCAACGGCGTCAAGCGCTGGATCACCAACGCGGGCGTCTCCGAGTACTACACGGTCATGGCCGTCACGGACCCGGAGAAGCGTTCCAAGGGCATCTCCGCCTTCGTCGTCGAGAAGTCGGACGAAGGCGTCTCCTTCGGCGCGCCCGAGAAGAAGCTCGGCATCAAGGGCTCCCCGACGCGCGAGGTCTACCTCGACAACGTCCGGATCCCCGCCGACCGCATGATCGGCGCCGAGGGCACCGGTTTCGCCACCGCGATGAAGACCCTGGACCACACCCGCATCACGATCGCGGCCCAGGCGCTCGGCATCGCGCAGGGCGCCCTGGACTACGCCAAGGGCTACGTCCAGGAGCGCAAGCAGTTCGGCAAGCCGATCGGCGACTTCCAGGGCGTGCAGTTCATGCTCGCGGACATGGCCATGAAGATCGAGGCCGCCCGCCAGCTGACCTACGCGGCCGCCGCCAAGTCCGAGCGCGTCGACGCCGACCTGACCTTCTTCGGCGCCGCGGCCAAGTGCTTCGCCTCCGACGTGGCCATGGAGGTCACCACGGACGCCGTCCAGCTCCTCGGCGGCTACGGCTACACCCGCGACTACCCGGTGGAGCGCATGATGCGCGACGCCAAGATCACCCAGATTTATGAAGGAACGAACCAGGTCCAGCGGATCGTCATGGCGAGGAACCTGCCGTAGGGCCCGACCCCGCCGGAACACGTGGCCCCCGGCGCCCGGCCGGGGGCCACGTGTGAAGCGGCCGGCGGCGCATGCCACCGGGTACAAGAACTCGCTCATCCTCCTGCGGATGTACCGGGACGCGAGCCCCGAGGCGCGCGCCCGCGAGGCGGCCACCCTCACCGCCCATCCGCAGGCGGGGATCGGCGGGACGGTGCCGGGGCTGGCGCCGGGATCCCTGAAGCCGCTCCCCGAGGCGGCCGGCGCCGCGGCCGTGCTGAAGGACCTCATCGCCTTCGACCTCATGGCCCGTCACGTCGCCGACAAGCGCCAGAAGGTGACGGGCTACCTCGCCTGTGCGGTCCTGACCGCGATCCTGCTCACCACCGGTTCGCCGGTCGGGGCGGTGGCCTCCGGCGGGGGGCTCGCGCTGTTCCTGGCCGTGGCGCTGAAGGCGGGGGCGATCCGCCGGGAGAAGATAGCCCGGCGCCTGACGGACGCCGGGTTCTTCGCGGTCCGCGACGAGCAGGGCGTGCAGCGGTTCCTGCGCCCGGGGCAGCAGTTGCCCGGCCACGCGAACCCGTTCGCCTCCTGAGGCCCTGGCCTGCGGCGCAGGCGGACGCACACATCAAGCCGCGCGCGCCCATGCGGGGCACTTGCATGGGCTAAATTTGGACCTTCGTACGCCGGAATCGGTTGGGGAGAACGCAATGACGGAAGCGATCCTGCTGGTCGGCGGACAAGGGACGCGCCTGCGTCCCGTGACGGTCAACACGCCCAAGCCGATGGTCCCCACGGCCGGCGTCCCGTTCCTCGCCCACCAGATAGCCAGGGCCGCCGCCGCCGGTGTCACGCACATCGTGATGGCCACCTGCTACCTCGCCGAGGTCTTCGAGCCCTACTTCGGCGACGGATCCGACTTCGGCCTCAGCCTGGAGTACGTGGTCGAGGACGAGCCCCTGGGGACCGGCGGAGCCATCCGCAACGCCGGGCAGCGCCTGACGGGCGGTCCGGACTCCTCCGTCCTCGTCTTCAACGGCGACATCCTCACCGGCCTCGACATCGCCGGGCTCGTCGAATCCCACCAAGCGGCCGACGCCGACGTCTCCCTGCACCTGGTCCGGGTCGAGGACCCGCGCGCCTTCGGTCTGGTCCCCACCGACTCCGAGGGGCGGGTGCTGGCCTTCACCGAGAAGCCGCAGACCCCCGAGGAGATCATCACCGACCAGATCAACGCCGGCTGCTACGTCTTCCGCCGCAGCGTGATCGACTCCATCCCGGCCGGGCGCCCGGTCTCCGTCGAGCGCGAGACCTTCCCCGGCCTGCTCGCCGCGGGGGCCACCCTGCACGGCGTCACCGAGAACACCTACTGGATGGACCTCGGCAAGCCCGAGTCCATCATCCAGGCCTCCGCCGACCTGGTCCGCGGCGTGGTCTCCTCCCCGGCGGTTCCCGGACGCCGCGGCGAGTCCCTGGTGCTGCCCGGAGCCCAGGTGGCGGCCGGGGCCAAGCTGTCGGGAGGCACCGTCGTGGGCGCCGGCGCCCGGATCGAAGCCGGAGCGGTCGTCCAGGGCTCCATCGTGCTCGCCGACGCGGTCATCGGCCCGGACGCCCAGGTGAGCGCCAGCCTGATCGGCGCCCGCGCCTCGGTGGGCGCGCGGACCGTGCTGGACGGCGCGGTCATCGGCGACGGCGCCGTGGTCGGGGCCGACAACGAACTGCGCGCCGGCGCGCGGGTGTGGTGCGAGGCGAGGCTGCCCGACGCCGCCATCCGCTTCTCCCCGGACGCCTGACCAGCCACCGGCGCCCGGGCCCCGTCAGGGCCCGGGCGCCGGTCCGGTGAGGGCCCGGGTGACGGTCCGGTGAGGGAGCACCGCCGCGGTCAGTTCCCGCGGACGGTGACCTTCTCGTCGTTCTGGATCTGCTTCACCAGCTGCTGCACCTTCGCCTTGTCCCAGACGAGGTTGCCGCCGCGCTGGCCGGAGATCGGCATGTTCATCGAAACGCCGTCACCGCCGTTGACGCCCTTCATCGCGAAGAACATCTGACCCATGTCGTACAGGCCCATGTCCTTGTCCACGATCAGCGTGTCCAGGCCCGCGCCCAGCGTCGGGTACAGGGTGAAGGGGTTGAGGACCGTCGACGGGGTGGCCGCCTGGCCGGCCAGCGCCGCCAGGAACTTCTGCTGGTTCTTCGTCCGCTGCAGGTCCGACTCGGCGAAGGCGTAGCGGGTCCGTACGAACGCCAGCGACTGTTCGCCGTTCAGCGTCTGCTTGCCCGCCTTGAAGTCGGCGCCCGACTTCTCGTCCTTGAAGCCCTCCTCGATGTCGAGCTCCACACCGCCCAGCGCGTCCACGATGTTCGCGAAGCCGGCGAAGCCGATCTCCGCGTAGTGGTCGATGCGCAGACCGGTGTTGTGCTCCACCGTGCGCACCAGCAGCTCGGGGCCGTCCTCCGCGTACGCCGCGTTGAGCTTGACCCGGCGTCCCTGCGCGGGGAACGTCTTGCCGGACTGGGAGCCGACGAAGGAGGGGATCTCCACGTCCGAGTCGCGCGGCAGCGAGATCATGGTGTTCCCGCTGGAGCACTTCGCCAGGATCATCATCGAGTCGGTCCGCTTGCCCTCGGCCGAGCCCGTGTGGAGCTTCTTCTTCTCCTCGGCGGACATGCCCTCGCGGCTGTCGGAGCCCACGATCAGGTACGTCGTGCAGTCGCCCTCCTTGGGGCGCTCGATGACCTTGGAGAGGTCCACCTCGCGGCGCACCTTGGAGTCGGCCCAGAAGTAGGTGGCGACCGAGGTCACCAGCAGCGCGGAGACCAGCAGGATCGAGCCGACCTTGATCCGCTTGCGCCAGTCCGGGGCGGAGCCGGGGGCCCGCCCGGGGCGGCCCGGTCCCGACGGCCCGCCGGGACCTCCCGGCCCGCCCGGGACGCCGCCCGAGGGAGCCCCGTAGACCTGGCCGGTGTTGTAACCGCTGTCGTAACCGCCGTACGTGTCGGGGCTCCGCGTCTGCTGCGGGGGCACGCCGCCGTACGCCGGCGCAGGACCGGCCGGCCGCTCCGGGCGCGGGGGCCGCGCCGCGGGCCGCGGCGGCTGCTGGGGCTGCGGCTGCCGCTGGATGTGCCGCATCCGCTGCACACCCTCGGGCTGCGGCTGCGCGCTGCCGCGTCCGTACGCGTCGTCACGACCTTCAGGCCAGTCATTCATGCGCCCAAGGATGCCTGGCCGGGCGTATCGTCCGACAGCCCGGGGCGGGATCCGTACCGGTGCTGTTGCAGAGCTGATGCCTCCGGTACGGATCTAAGGTGTCCGTATGACACAGATACCGGGCGAGCTGCCCGGGAAGCCGACCGCGGCCTCCCGTACGACCCTCAGCCACATCATGACCGCCAACGACACCAACCTCCTCGGCACGGTGCACGGCGGCGTGATCATGAAGCTGGTGGACGACGCGGCCGGGGCCGTGGCCGGGCGCCACTCCGGCGGCCCGGCGGTCACCGCCTCCATGGACGAGATGGCCTTCCTCGCGCCCGTGCGCGTGGGCGACCTCGTCCACGTGAAGGCCCAGTGCAACTGGACCGGCCGCTCGTCCATGGAGATCGGCGTACGCGTCCTCGCGGAGCGGTGGAACGAGTCCACCCCCGCCACCCAGGTCGGCAGCGCCTACCTCGTCTTCGCGGCGGTGGACGCCGACGGCAAGCCCCGCCAGGTCCCGCCCGTCCTCCCGGAGACGGAACAGGACGAGCGGCGCTACCAGGAGGCCCAGATCCGCCGCACCCACCGGCTCGCCCGCCGCCAGGCGATCATGGCGCTGCGCGAGGAGCGGGCGGCCCAGGGCTTCGACGACTGACGACCCGCCACCGGCGACCGGCGACCGATGACGGACGACCGGCCACTGACGACCGGCCACTGGCGACCGGCGACCGGCGACCGGCGACTGACGGTTCCTCACGTGCCGCAGACCACCTGGTCGCCGGTGACCACCCCGAAGGCGCCCTGGTACGGGTCCTCCGCGCGCACCGGCACCACCCTGCGGTAGTCCGTGCCCGCGATCACCTGCACCGTCCGCCCCTGGCCCGGCACCGCCCTCAGCTCGCTGCCCGGCAGGGCGGTCGCCACCGACCGGGCGGAGCGGTCCCAGCGCGGGTCGTACGTGATCACCGTGCGCTTGACGTCGCGGCTGGCGCCGTTGCCCGGGGCCCGGGTGGTGTCGAAGCCGGTGGCGCGCAGCGCCGTGTCGACCCGCCCGCCCAGCCCGTCGATCCGCGTCCCGTTCTCCACCTGGACGCGGACCTGCTGCGGGGGCACGTCCACCGGCACCGCAGCGGGCCGGCCGGCGGCGGCGTTCGCGGGCCGGACCGGGGCCAGCGGCCGGTCCTCGCGCAGCGCCTCGAACAGCTTGGCCGCCTTGGGCTCGTCCCACTTGACGGTGGACCCGATGCCCTTGACCCGGTGCGAGGGGCTGCCGATGGGGACCGAGGCGAACTCCGAGGAGGACGGGGTGAAGTCCCGCATCGCCTGCCCGAGCGCCAGCATCTGCTCCGATCCGAAGCCCCGGTCGGCCCGCACCGAGCCGAGCAGGGTGGAGCTGACCTCCTTGAACTTCACCGGGTTCAGCAGCACCCCGCCCCCGGTCGCCTGCTTGATCAGGGCGGCGACGAACCGCTGCTGGCGCTGCATCCGGCCGAGGTCGGAGGCCCCGTCGACATGGCGCGAGCGCACGTACTGCAGGGCCTGACCGCCGCTCAGCCGGTGGGTGCCGGGCAGCAGGTCGAGGCCGGTGTTGGCATCGCGCATGGTCTTGGCCGTGCAGATGTCCACGCCGCCCATCGCGTCGACCGTCTTCATGAAGCTGGTGAAGTCGACCTCCAGGTAGTGGTCGATCTTCACCCGCGTCATGTTCTCGACGGTCCGCACGGTCAGGTTCGGCCCGCCCTCCGCGTACGCGGCGTTCAGCTTCAGGGGGTGGGCCTTGTGCGCCTTCCCGGTGACCAGGTCCCGGTGCGCGGGCACCTCGGCGTAGCTGTCGCGGGGCAGGCTGATCACGCTCGCCCGTTCCCTGTCCGCCGACAGGTGCACCAGCATGATCGTGTCCGTGCAGTGGCAGGGCGCCCCGCCCAGGCGGTACTCGCGCTTCTCCTCCGGGCTGATCTTCTCCCGGCCGTCGGTGCCCACCAGCAGGAAGTTGAGGCCGTGCCCCGCCTGCGGGCGGTTCTTCATGTCCTTGAACGGGTCCACCCGCTCGATCCCGGTGTCCAGGCCGGTCATCACGGCATGCCCGATGGCCCCGGACCCCAGCACCACCGCCGACAGCCCGGCCGCGAGCCGCAGGCCCCACCGCGGTCGCTCACCCCGGCGCCGGGCCGGACCACCGCCGCCGCCGCGCCGTGCGCGCTGCGGCTGGGGCGGCCCGGCGGGACGGGTGGGACGGTGCGGCTGGGGCACGGTGGACACCTCCGCGGGGGCAGCAGTGAGACCGGTCGACGGACGGGCCGGGTCGTAGGCGGCCCAGCCGGCTGATTCGACAGAACAGTAGGCCCATACGATCGTCCGCTGTCCTTACCGATCACTCGGCGCGCACCCGGTTCCCCCGTACGCGGTAACGTGACACCGATACCCGACCTTGAAGGACCACATGCCCGCCCAGCAGCCCGCAGTCTCGGTGATCATGCCGGTGCTCGATGAGGAGCACTACCTCCGCGATTCCGTCCGCCACATCCTGGAACAGGAGTACGCGGGCGAGATGGAGGTGGTGATCGCACTCGGGCCGTCCACGGACCGCACCGACGAGATCGCCGCCGAACTCGTCGCCGAGGATTCCCGAGTCCACACCGTCCCGAATCCCACCGGCCGGACCCCGGCGGCGCTCAACGCCGCCATCAAGGCCTCGCGTCACCCGATCGTGGTACGCGTCGACGGCCACGGCATGCTCTCGCCGAACTACATCGCCACCGCCGTCCGCCTCCTGGAGGAGACCGGCGCGCAGAACGTCGGCGGCCTCATGCACGCCGAGGGCGAGAACGCCTGGGAAGAGGCCGTCGCCGCCGCGATGACCTCGAAGATCGGCGTCGGCAACGCGCCCTTCCACACCGGCGGCCAGGCGGGACCGGCCGAGACCGTGTACCTCGGTGTCTTCCGCCGCGAGGCGCTGGAGCAGCAGGGCGGTTACAACGAGGAGTTCATCCGCGCCCAGGACTGGGAGCTGAACTTCCGCATCCGCGAAGCCGGCGGTCTGATCTGGTTCTCGCCGGAGCTGAAGGTCCAGTACCGCCCGCGGCGCTCCGTACGGGCCCTGGCCAAGCAGTACAAGGACTACGGGCGGTGGCGGCACGTGGTGGCCCGCTACCACGCAGGCTCCATCAACCTGCGCTACCTGGCCCCGCCGGCCCTCGTCTGCGCGATCGCCGCGGGCGTGGCCGTGGGCGTGAGCGTCACCCCCCTCGGCTTCGCCGTCCCGGCCGGCTACCTCGCGGCGATCGCCGTGGGCTCCGTACCGGCGGGCAAGGGGCTGCCGCTGAAGGCCCGGGCGCAGATCCCCGTCGCCCTGGCGACCATGCACCTGTGCTGGGGCTTCGGCTTCCTGACCAGCCCGCGCGCGCTGGCGAACAAGGTCATCGCGAGCCGCCGCCCGGCCGTGCACCGGGACAGCTCGCAGGTCTGAGAACCCCACAGGCGACGTACGAAGGGGCCCGGCGCGGAAGCTGCGAGGATCGCGGCCGCCACACCGGGCCCCTTCGGCGTACGCACTACCAGGTGAAGCCCGGCTGGATCGCCATGCACGCCTTGTCGTTGTCGCCGTTGAGCGCGTGGGCGGAGTCCGGGGCCTTGGTCGGGGCCGCCGGCGGCGGGGTCGGCGCGTCGCCGGTCCGCCAGTCCTTGCCGACGAACAGGACGATCCCGGTGACCTGGTCGGACTTCTGGACGGAGGTCGCGGGCAGGCCGAGCGCGGTGGCGAGGGCGGCGGCGTCGGCCGCGTGGTGCTCACCGGCGAAGCGGATCACCGTGGTGTCCTCGGCCCCGGTCAGGGTGTCCGCGGTGGCCTTGGTGAAGCCCTTGCCGACCAGCAGGGCGGCGACCTCGGTCGCCCGGAGCTTGACCTTGGCCTGGGCGCCGTCCTTGCCGCCGGTGGCGTTGCGGACGCCGATCGCGATCTTCGCGGGGGGCGCGGCCTGGGCGGTGGTCGGCGCCGCAGCCGGGGCGCTCGGCGTGCCGGGGGCGGCCGACGGGGAGGCGGCGTCCGTGGGGGTTCCGGAGCCCTTGCCGTCGAGCGCGATGTCCTCGCGGATCATCCGGAACAGGGCCTCGGCCTCGCCCGCCATGGGCTCGACCCGGCCGTCCATGCCGGGCCTGGTGCTGTAGACCCACGGCATGGTGGTCATGGTGATCCGCCCGGGCGGGACCTTCTTGAGTTCCATGCTGAGGTCGTACAGCTTGTCGATCTTGTTGAGGCCACTGTCCACGACCATGGCCTCGATGGCGGCCTGCGCCAGGCTGTTGAGCTTCACCGGATTGGTGAGCTTGGCGTTCTTGCGGAACTCACGGGCCATCGAGTTCATGTACTGGTGCTGCGCGTGGGTGCGGCCGATGTCGGTTCCGTCCTCGAAGCCGTAACGGGTGCGCAGCCACTGCAGGGCCGTCTCGCCCTGGATGACGCTCTCGCCCTTGGGCAGCTTCAGGCCGGAGCCCTTGCCGTCGCGGGTGAGGGAGTGCACGTTCTCCTGGACGCAGACCGGGACGCCGCCGATGGCGTCCGCCATCGAGACCACGCCCTTGAAGTCGATCATCATGAAGTGATCGATGGGGATCTTGGTCAGCTCGGTCCAGGCGGCGACCGTGCAGCCCGGTCCGCCGCGCTGGAGCGACTCGTTGGTCTGGACGAGCCCCTTGCTGGCGGGGTGCACCTTGCCGTTCGGCTCGGTGCACTTGGGCATCATCAGCATCGTGTCGCGCGGCATCGACACCACGGACATGTTGCTGCGGTCCGCGGACAGGTGCAGCAGCATCTGCACGTCCGCCAGCGGCGGGCTGCCGAAGGTGTTCCTGCCCCCGCCCAGGGCCTGGTTCTCCTCGTCGTCGCGCGCGTCGGAGCCGATGAGGAGGATGTTCAGCGGGGTCTGCCCGAAGGCGTTGGGCTTGGAACCGCCCAGTTTGTTCTCGCCGAGGTTCAGCGCGTCCGTCTGGATGCTGCCGTTCAGGTGGCGGTAGTACAGGTAACCGGCCGCCGCCGTTCCGAGTATGAGCAGCGACAGGACGGAGGACACCCAGCGCAGCACGCGCCGTCGGCCCCGTCTGGTGGGACGGCCGCCGGCCGCTCGGCGTGCCGCTCTGGAGCCGCCCCGCGGTGGGGGCACCGCGGCGGGCGCGTCCGCTCCGCCGCCGGGTATGTCCTCGGCGGCCTGGGCGTCCGCCCCCTCCCCCCGCACGCTGCTGTGCCTCACACGTCCCCCCTCAAAGTCCTTCGTGGTCGATCTTGGTCGATGTCGTGCCGGTGTACTACCGGCCCGGTCCCGCTATTTGGCGCAGATCGCCTTGTCGGCCTGGACCTGCTGCACGTCCTTCGGCAACTCCTTCGGAGCCGGGGCCGCCAGCGGGGCGCCCGGCTGCTGGAAGTCCGGCCCCAGCGTCAGCTTCATCGGGGTCTTCGCCGCCGCGTCCGCCGTCCCCATCTTCAGCGCGGTGGCCGGCAGCCCCAGCGCGTCCGCCAGCGCCCGCGCCTGGTCGGCCTGGTTGGGCGCGTACTCCAGCTGCGTGGCGCCGACCTTCGCGGGCGCGTTGCCGAGGTTGCTCGCCTTGTTCATGCCCTTGGTGTTCTGCAGCCAGTTCAGGGTGGTGGAGGCGGCGCCACTGGGGCCGCCGCCGTTGTAGACGTTCACCCGTACGTCCGCCGCGGG
This sequence comes from Streptomyces sp. NPDC028910, assembly GCF_055564955.1. Classification (NCBI taxonomy): domain Bacteria; kingdom Bacillati; phylum Actinomycetota; class Actinomycetes; order Kitasatosporales; family Streptomycetaceae; genus Streptomyces; species Streptomyces sp. NPDC028910. The sequence goes on from NZ_JBVHVF010000006.1 coordinate 226,861, forward strand.
CGCCCGGTTGCCCTGGAGCAGCGCGTCCTGCTTGGCCTTCGCGTCCGCGTCGGCCGCCTCCTTGGAGGCCTGCTCCTTCTTCTCGACCTCCGTGAGCGAGACGTCCCCCCGGATCATCTGCAGCAGCGGATCGGCCAGGGCCGCATTGACGATGACGGTCGCCTTCTTGCCGGGCGGTTCGGCCGGATTGTCGAGCACGGGCATGGTGGTGAAGGTGATGTTCTTCATGTCGATGTTCTTCAGCTCACCCGCCAGGTCGGTGAGTTTGGCGATGGAGCCGATCCCCGAGTCCACGCTCAGCGATTTGGTGGCCGCCTCCGCGAGGGAGAAGAACTTCTTGGGGCTGGTCAGCGTCTCCTGCGACTTCATCTGACGCATCATCGAGCCCAGGAACTGCTGCTGCATCTTGATCCGGTCGAGGTCGCTGTTGTTGCCGAAGCCGTGCCGGGTACGGACGAAGGCGAGGGCCTCCTCGCCGGCCAGCCTGTGTTCGCCGGGGCCCAGGTTGAGCTGGGAGCCGTCCTTGTCGTTCACGGCCTTCTCCAGGCACACCGGTACTCCGCCGACCGCCGAGCTCAGCGTCTTGACGGCGTTGAAGTCGGCCATCATGAAGTGGTCGACCTCGATCCCGGTGAGTTCCTTGACCGTGCGCATGGTGCAGCCCGCGTCGCGGCCCTCCTGGCCCAGGCTGTTGTTGAAGCGGGTGCCCTTGGTGGGTGCGATCGTCTTCGTCGAACCGTCCGGCTGCTTCGTCGGGCAGGCCGGGATGTTGGCGATCAGGTCGCGGGGGATGGACAGCGCGGTCGCGTTCGACCGGTCCTTCGCGACGTGGAACAGGATCGTGGTGTCGGCGTGGCCGACGCTGTCCTTGTCCCCGTACTTCTCGTTGCCGGCGCCGGTGCGCTTGTCGGTTCCGATCACCAGGATGTTGATGGCCTGGTCCTTCTTGAAACCGCCGGTGCCCGCTCCCGCGACGTCGGTGACGTTGAGGTTGCCGTTCAGGTGGTCGTAGTAGAGGTACGCCGCCACCGCGCCGCCGGCCAGCAGGAACGCCAGGGTCCCGCTGGTGATGAGCAGCGCCTTCTTGCGGCGTCCGCCGCCCTGGGCCTTGCGGGAACGGCCACCGCGCCGGCCGCCGGGCGGGCCGTCGCCGCGCCGCGGCCTCGGTACGCCGGGGGAGGGGGCGGTGGGGGAAGCGGGGGCCGACGGCGATCTGCGGGGCGGGACCACCTTGGGCCGCTGCTGCGCAGCGGAGTCGCCCAGTCGCAGTTCGTAGTGGCCGGTGCGGGGATTGAGCACCCACTGGTCTGCGGGGTCGATCTCGTCTGCCCGCCCACGGCTTTGCGCATCCACGGTTGCTCGAATCCTCCGTCGGTGCTTCGCGACGCGCCTCCCCCGGGGCGCGCGGTCAACGATCCGGCTGCTGGCGCCCGGTCTCTGGTCCGGCCGGGCACCGGATCGCTCACCTTATCCGCCCTGTTCGGCCGCAAACCATGCTGGTGACAAATTCCACTCGCCTTATAACGGGGCGAACTGCCCATCCCACTCGGTTCGGTCACCGGCTTTTGGGATTGCTTTACCGGCAGTCGGCGTTCCCTGCCGTGGTTCCGGTAAAGGTGGGGACGGGTGCGGGGGGTGTGACGGTTCCCTCGCCGGCCGTGCCCCCGTCCGTGTCGGATCCGGTCGCGGTAGCCGTCGCTTCCGCGGTCCCGGTCGCTTCCGCGGTCGGTGTCCCGGCCCCGGCGGTCCCGCTCGGCTCGGGCGTGGGCTCGGGCGTGGGCTCGGGTGAGGTCGCGGGCTCGGGCGGGGCGACCGTCACCGGTTCGTCCATCCGCAGCTGCCGGAACAGCCGCGCCGCGTGCGGCTCCACCAGTTCGTCCCGGTTGGGGTCGGCGGCGTAGGGCCGGCGGGGCACGGTCAGGAACTTGACCTGATCGGTCGGTATGTGCCTCACGCCCCTTACGAGTTCGTACAGGCCGCGCAGTGAGGCCAGAGCCGGGTCCGTGGTCACCGAGGAGGTCGCCGCGTCCAGCAACGGGTACAGCCGGCCCGGATTGAGCAGCACCCCGTTGCTCTGCACCTTCTTGACCAGCGAGCCGAGGAACTGCTGCTGGCGCTCCATCCGTTCCGTGTCACTGCCGTCGCCCAGGCTGTAGCGGGCCCGGACGAAGCCGAGCGCCTGCTCGCCCCGCAGGGTCTGCCGCCCCGCGGCGAGCCTCAGCTTGGCCTCGGAGTCGTTCACCGGCTGTTTGAGGCAGACCTCCACCCCGCCGATGGCGTCGACCATCTTCTTGAACCCGTCGAAGTCGATCACCATGTGGTGGTCGATCCGGATCCCGGTGAGCTTCTCCACCGTACGGATCGTGCAGGCGGCCCCACCCCACTGGAACGCCCAGTTGAACTGGGCGAACTGCTCGTCGGTGCGGCTCCCGTCGGCCTTCAGGCAGGCGGGGATCTCGGCCATCAGGTCCCGGGGTATCGACACCGCGGTCGCGCTCCTGCGGTCCCGCGGCAGGTGCAGCAGGATCGTGGTGTCCGAGCGCTGGGTGCCCTGGTCCTGCCCGTACCGGGAGTTGTCCTTGCCGGAGCGCGAGTCCGAGCCGATCAGCAGGATGTTCTGGGCGCCGGTGGCGATGTACGCGGGGCGATCGCGCTCGTAGCGGTTCAGCTCGGCCGCCGCCGAGGTGTCCTCGGTGATGTTCCCGTCGAGCTTGTTGTAGAGCCACCAGCCGGTGGCCGCCCCCGCCAGTACCAGGAAGACCACCCCGAGGCCGATCCAGCGCAGCAGGCGGCGCCGGCGGTTTCGCGGGGGCCGCTGAGTGCCCCCGGCCGCTTCGGTGCCGCCCGGTATGCCTGCCCTGTCGGTCACTCGCGTCCGTCCCCTCGCTGCTCGTGCAACGGGCCGCACGAGTGGGTACGGCCACTGCCGATCATGCCCCCGGGGCGCGGCAGCGGCCCGGGGACAGGGTCGTGTCTAGGGCCATACGGGTGACAAATCGCCCATTCCTGGTGTTGACCAGTGCGGGTGACGTGAGTCCGGGACCGATCAGAGGGTGTGGGTGACGCGCTCGCTCTCGATCCGCTGGGCCAGCGCGTCCGACGACAGCTGCTCCAGGTTCCGGCACAGCACCACGGACGCGCCCGCCGCCAGCGGGGCGTAGAGCCCGGCCGAGAGCCCGTCCCAGGTGTCGTAGCCGAGTCCGGTCAGCACCCGCGAGCCCGCGCCGAGGCCGAGCTTCGCCGCGTCCTCGCGGGCCCGGGCCACGAGCGCCGCGTACGAGAGCTCCTCGCCGCCGACGATCAGCCCGGGGCCCTCGGGGTCCACCGGGGCGAAGGGGGCGAAGCGGTCGCCCTGCCCCGGCACCTCCACCGCGTAGTCCGCGAACCCGGCCGGGGGCTGCGGGAACCGCCCGCCCAGCGGCCGCAGCGCGAGCGCCACACGCTCGCCGGAGCAGGCCCGGGCCTCCTCCAGCGCGTCCGGCCCGCTCACCACGAGGTCGGCGCCGGCCGGGTCCCCGCCCACCTCGGCGACGACGCCCACCGAGGCGCACGCGAGCAGCCAGACGGCGCTCTGCCAGTGCGCCGGGAGCATCAGCGCGAGCCGGTCCCCGGGCTCGGCCCCCAGGTCGCCCTGGAGCAGATTCGCGGTCTTGGCCACCCAATTGGCGAAGGTCGCGACGGACAATTCGACGCGCTCGCCGGTGGCGTCGTCGTAGAAGGTGACGAGCGGGCGGCCCGGATCGGCGGCGAGCGCGGATCGCAGCAGGTCGGCAGGGGTGCGGTCAGTGGCGTTCACCCGGCACAGCGTACGCGGGCCCCTCCCCCGTACGGCGGCCGCCGGATCCTCCGTACGGGGGAGGAGCCACACCGCACGGAGCAGACGGGGCGTCAGTTCTCCGATGGCGCCGGGTGGTGCGGGTGCTCACCATCCTTTTCATGCGTGGATTCCTTGCTTCCTCGATCGGCGTCGCGACGGCCGCCGCACTGTCCCTGCCCCTCGTGCTCCCCACTCCGGCCCTGGCCGCTGCTCCCCTGGGCGCGGTCGCCCCCGTGACCCCAGCCGGGTCCACCCAGTCCCTGCCGCTCGTCCCCCTGGGACCCGCGGTGGACCGCACTCCCGGCGTCCCCGGCATGAGCGCCTCGCCCCGCGGGCCCGAGACCCGGGGCCTGACCGCCCGCGAAGTCAAGACGTTCTCGCTGGTCGGCGTCGTCTGGGACGACGCCGCCACCGAGCTCCACGGCCGAGTCCAGGTCCGTACCCGCTCCACCCGGACCGCCACCTGGTCCGACTGGCAGGACGTCGAGACCCACAACAGCGAGCACGCGGCCGACCTCGACGCGGTGGAACGCGAGTCCGGCCGCGTCCGCGGCGCCACCGCCCCGCTGTGGGTCGGCGAGTCCGACGGCGTGGAGGTCCGCGTCCAGGCGGAACCCGGCGCCCCGGCCGACCGCGCGGGGGCCCGGCTGCCCTCGGGCCTGCGGATCGAGCTCGTCGACCCCGGTACGCAGCAGCCCGCCGGGACGGGGGACGGCAAGAACTCGGGCCCCGACGACGACGGCGACGACAAGGGCGAGGTGGTGGTGCCGGGCATGTCGATGGAGATGGCCGAGGCCTCCGCGGCGAACGTCCCGCACGCCCCGCTCGGCGCGAACGAGATCACCGAGCTGAACAAGGCCGACTCCACCGCCGACGCGGTCTTCGCGAGCGACGGCGAGCTGACCGCGGCGGCCGCCCCGTTCATCGGCCCGCGCCCGCGGATCGTCACCCGCAAGGGATGGGGCGCGGACGAGTCCTTGCGCGAGAAGGCCTTCGTCTACACGAACACGGTGAAGGCGGCCTTCGTCCACCACAGCGCCTCCGGCAACAACTACGCCTGCAAGGACGCCCCGGCGGTGATCCGCAGCCTGTACCGCTACCACGTGATCAGCAGCGGCTGGCGCGACATCGGCTACAACTTTGCCGTCGACAAGTGCGGCACGGTCTACGAGGGCCGCGCGGGCGGAGTGTCCAAGCCGGTGCTCGGCGCGCACACCATGGGCTTCAACACGGACAGCATGGGCATCGCGGTCCTCGGCTCCTACTCCTCCACGGCCCCGCCGGCGGTGGCGGTCGACGCGGTCGCCCGCCTCACGGCCTGGAAGCTCGGCCTCTTCGGCCGGGACCCGCGCGCGAAGACGACCCTGAAGTCGGGCGGCGGCAACCTCTACGCCAAGGGCACGAACGTGAAGCTGAACGTCATCTCGGGCCACCGCGACGGCTTCGCCACCGCCTGCCCGGGCGCGAAGCTCTACGCCAAGCTCGGCACCACCCGCACCTCATCGGCCAAACTCCAGGGCCGCCCGTAGCTCCGGTACACCCTGCGACCCTGCGACCCAGCGTCCCCGGGCCGGTCCGCCCCGGCCTCCAGTACGGAGCCCGGGGCGTCCGGTCCGGTCAGCGGGCGCGCAGGTTTCGCAGCATCACCGCGTAGACCGGCGAGTCCGCGAACGGCTGCTGCTCGCCGATCTTCCTGTACCCCCACACCTCGTACATGGCCTGGAGCCTCGGGCGATTGGTGTCCACTGTGAGTACCGCCCACGCCTCCGGGCGGCCGCCGAGGAGCGCATCGTGCAGACGCGGCCCCAGGCCGGTCTTGCGCCACTTCGGGCGAACCATCAGCTCCGACACGGAGAACGTGGCCGGGTCAGCCGGCGGGGTGTCGAGGTGCCCTTGCCACCACTCCCGGTCTCGGGCTGCCGGGGCGCCGTACGAGAACCCGACCGGCACATCTCCCTCCCATGCGATCACGCAGGAAAAGCCGGCGTTACCGCCCCAGTGGTCCACGAACCACGGGAACCGCTGCACGAACTCCTCGTGGATGCGGTCCGCGTACGCATCCGCGTGCACGTCCAACAGGGTTTGCCGGATCTCAGGAAGGTCGGCGTGGGCGTAGTGGCGCAGCTCGGGCGCATGGGTCACGGGGTACTCCATTCGGTGCGGTATCGGTCGGCCCACTCTCGGGCTGCCTGAGCGGAGGGGGCAAGGGTGAACAGCGCTCGATGGAAGTCTCCGATCACGGTGCGCAGACGCCCCGGGAGCGGGTCACCGGCCATGAGCTCGAAAGCTTCCCCGATCGTCGCGCAGGCCCGTTCGGTGTCGCCTTGGTGGAGCTGGGCGAGGGCGAGCTGGACCATGGTCATGGCCCGGTTCCGGCGGTAGTGGATGGGCAGTGCCGCCAGAGCCCGGTGTGAAGCAGCTTCGGCGTGTGCAGGCTCACCGAGAAGGCCGCGGACGATCGCGGTGAGCGCGGCCAGCTCCGCCGGTCCGTAGAAGCCGATCCATGGCGGCCGTGGGGCGCCGGGATCGGCTTTGGCGAGAGCGTCCTCGGCGTAGCCGAGGGAGCGGAGGGCCGCCTGCCGGTCGTGGCGGGAGGCGTGGCCGATCGCGGTCCGGGCGTGGGCGAGCGAGGAGCACAACGGATCGCGGCGGGCGGCGGTGGTGGTCTGCGCGGCCTGCGAGGCGGCGATCCCTTCCCCGTAGTCGTGGCGCTGGTGGGCCAGCATCGCTGTCGAATTCCACACCCGCATCTGCGCCATGGGGTCCTGGGCCATGCCCGCCAGCCGGAGCGCCTCGGCCAGGTGGACGCGGGCACGGTCGAGCTGCCGGGCGTCGATGCATGACCAGCCTGCGGTGGCCGTGTAGTGCGAGGCCACCGAGAACAGCCGTAGCCGGACGGTCTGCGATGCAGCCCGCTGCTGCAAGCCGATAGCTTCGACCGCCCCAGCGAGCGCGGTTTTCTCCAGGGCCCCATGCCCGCCGCGAGCTTGGTCGAGCGCGGTCAGGGTGCCCATCCCTTGCCGTAAGCGGATCACGTCCGACATGCCGACCGAATGACGTACGGCCAGGAGAGGAACAACACTGGTTGCGGCGACGGCACCAGCGGTGAGGGTGCAGAAGGTGCGGCGGTGCACGTCGTCCTCCGGGGATGGTGCTGTTGCGGGTTGCCGGACCGGGCGCTTGAACCCGAGGCACTCGGCGCTGCATCCGAATACTGCATCGAGGGCGTCACGCTGGCGCTGTTGAGGCCAGCCGGTTTTTCCGGTCAGCCAATTGCGCACCGTCCGGTCACTCACGCTGCCCGGATGCGCGGCGGCCACAAGCACCTCATTGACTCTCTGAGCCAACTGCTCTTGCTGGAACGCGTGTTCGTCCATGTGGGCCTGGAGGCGGACATTCCCGGTCACCAACTCACCGTAGCGAGACCGTCATCCCGCGTGCAGGGCTTCGTTCGGATCGCCCCGTCATGAATTTCCGGTGCTTGCGACCAGGCCACCCCTGTTTTTTCCTCGCCCTGCAGGGCGGTCCGGCCGTTGCATGGGATACGGCACCTCACCCCGGGGGCCGGTCCCCCTCCTTTCGGCCCGGTCCCACCGGTCCTGCCCCGCCCTCACACCTCCGCGAGGGAGCTGGGACAAGACCACACAGCGACTACGACACCCAGGGCGGCGGCGATGGTATGACGCAGCTAGAGGACCACGAGAACCGATTCCCCCGCGCCATCGCGCTGCCCCGCCCCCTCTGGCCCGAGCCGGGCACGATAGTCCGCGCCATGGAAGCCCCCGAGCACCTGGCCGTCGGTGTCCTCGCCCGGTACGGCACCCCCGCCGACGCCTTCCCGGGCTCCGCGTATGTACGCCCGCTCGGCGGTGGCCGCGAGTGGATCGCGACCCCCGAGCACCTGCGCCCCGCGCACCCGATGGAAATCAGCGCCATCCGGATCCAGGAGTGGGCCCGGTGACCGACCGCCCGGTCCTGGGACCGGTCCGCGGCCACGAACGCCGCACCGTCGATCATCCGCTCACCGGCACGCAGGTACGCGACATCGCCTCAGGTCAATGCGGGGACCTGAGGGAGGTGAGCGAGGAGTGGGCATCCGCCCGGACGATCCGCATCGCTCACATCCGCCCCGCCGGTGGGGGAGTCGAGTGGTCCACGGCCCTGGACAACATCAGCCCTGTATTCGGAGGTGCCCAGTGAGCAGAGCGCAGATCGGTGACCTGGTCGAAGACGGCCCAGGCGGCGGCCACTGGATCTACACCGACCGACGTGGCGGCACGGTCATCCTGCGCCCCCTGTACGGAGGTACCGGCTCGACCAAACCGGCTGCCAACCCCGAGGCGCTGCGGGTGGTCAAGACCCGACGCCAGCTCAAAGCCGAATTCGCGTACTTCGTATAGCCCCGCTCGAACCTGGTCGAGAGGAACGCCCGATGGTCAGCCCCTCACGACGTCCATGGCTACATCGCCCCCACCGAACTCCTGCCCCACGATCCACCGGACCAGCCCCTACCGTCCTCGGCCGCGTTCTGGCTGGGACAGCGGCCTCGCGGCACGCTCCCCTCACTGATCTGACAGCCCGCAGGGCTACGCTCAGGGCATGGCCGGCCGCTTCGATCCCCTCACCCGTACCGCAGTGCGCGGCGGCCGCACCGACGTGCCCCCGGGCCTCGGCCGCCCGGCGCGGGCGGCCGGGGCCAAGGAGCGCCGGTGGGTTCCCGACGGCCCCGTCGACCTCGGCCTCACGCTCGGCCCGCTCAGACGCGGCTCCGCCGACCCCACCTTCCGCACGACCCCCGACGGCTCGCTCTGGAAGACGAGCCGGACTCCCGCCGGCCCCGCCACCCTCCGCGTCGCCGGCCACGGCCACGAGGTGCACGCCGAGGCCTGGGGTCCCGGCGCGGACTGGTTCCTCGAACAACTGCCCGCACTCCTCGGCGCCGGCGACGACCCCGCCGTCTTCGTCCCCCGCCACCGCCTCGTGCACGCCAGTCACCGCCGCCGCCCCGGCCTGCGCCTGACCCGTACCGGCCTGGTCCTGGAGTCCCTGATCCCCAGCGTCCTGGAGCAGAAGGTCACCGCCGACGAGGCCTACCGCGCCTGGCGCCGCCTCGTACGGCAGTACGGCGAGCCCGCTCCCGGCCCGCTCGACCTCGGCCTCCACGTGATGCCCAGCTCCCGCACCTGGACCCAGATCCCGTCCTGGGACTGGCACAAGGCCGGGGTCGACTCCAAGCGCTCCGCCACCATCGTCCGCGCCGCCCGCGTGGCGAACCGGCTGGAGGAGGCGGCCGCCATGGCTCTGCCCGAGGCCGCGCGACGGCTGGAGGCCGTCCCGGGCATCGGCCCGTGGACCTCCGCCGAAACCCTCCAGCGCAGCAACGGCGAACCCGACGCCGTCACCACCGGCGACCTCCACCTCCCCGGCATCGTCGGCTACGCCCTCGCCGGCGACCGCGACGCCGACGACGCCGTCATGCTGGAGCTCCTCGCCCCGTACGCCGGCCAGCGCCACCGCGCCGCCCGCCTCATCCTCCTCGCGGGCCACGCCCCGCCCCGCCGCGTGCCCCGCATGCCGCGCACCGACATCGGCCGCCTCTGACAACGCGGCGGCGCGGCCACCGCCGCGCACCGCCACCGCAGCCGCCGCAGTCGCCGCCAGGCGTTCAGCGGACCTCGATGAAATCCTCCGGGTCGCGCCCCGTCCGCCCCGCCGGAGGCGACGCGGCGTGCCCCACCGCGACCGTCCCCATCGGGTCCCAGTCCTCCGGCAGCTCCAGCACCTCGCGCACCACGTCCCGGCAGAACATCGTCGAGGACACCCACGCCGACCCCAGCCGCTCCCCGGCCAGCGCGACCAGCAGGTTCTGCACGCCCGCGCCCATCGCGACCACGAACATCTCCCGCTCCGCCGCGTCCCGCCGGGCATGCCCGTAGTGGTGTGCGCCGTCCGTCACCAGACACGGCACCACCAGATAGGGGGCGGCCCGCAGCACGTCCCCGCGCCGCACCCGCTTCGCCACCGACTCCTCGGACTTGCCGTCCGCCCGCAGATCCGCGATCCACGCGTCCCGCATCGCGTCCAGCAGCCGCACCCGCGCGGCCTCGGACTCCAGCAGTACGAACCGCCACGGCGTCGTGTGGTGCGGAGCCGGGGCCGTCACGGCCGCCGCCACCGCCCGCCGCACCGCGCCCGGGTCCACCGGCTCGGCCGTGAAGGCCCGTACCGTACGGCGCTGCGTCACCGCTTCCCGTACCGCCTCCGAGGTGCCCAGCCGGAACATGTCCTCGGCCGGCGTACGCACCAGGTCCCGCGCCGACGAGCCCTCGCCCAGTACGTGGGCCAGCCCGCGCACCACGGCCACGGGCAGCCCGGCCACCTTGCCCTTGACCAGGTCGCCGGCGGCGGCCAGCTCGTCCGCGGTCGCGACCACCGTCGCGCTCAGCGGATTGCCGTGCGCGTCCGTGCCCCCGCGGAGGTCGTCCAGGACCCGCACCCCGGCCGAGCCGATCGCCACGTCCGTCAGCCCGGTGCGCCACGGCCGCCCGAAGGTGTCCGTCACGACCACGCCCACGTCCACGGACAGCACGTCGCGCACCCCCGCGCGGATCGCGGCCGCCGAGCCGTCCGGGTCCTCGGGCAGCAGCAGCACCGTGCCGGGGGCGGTGTTGGAGGCGTCCACCCCGGCCGCCGCCATCACCAGGCCCTGCCGGTTCTCGACGATCCGCAGCGGGCCCCGGCGCGCGACGACCCGTACGGTCTCCGCGTCGATCGCGTCCTCGCGCGAGTCCGCCTCCACGATCCGGCCCTCGGCCTTGGAGACGATCTTCGAGGTGACGAGCAGGACGTCCCCGTCGCGCAGATCGGGTGCGGCCGTCGTGATCAGCTTCGCCAGGTCGTCGCCCGGCCGGACCTCCGGTATCCCCTCGACGGCCCGTACCTCGTACGAAGGGCCGTGCGCGCCGGACGCGTGCCCCGGCGTCACCGCGAGGACTCCGCCAGTTCCAGCGCGGCCCGGGCCATCTCCGCGGTGGCGGCCAGGTCGGTCATCATCAGCGGCACCGCGCGGCAGGTGATCCCGGCGGCCTCCACCTCGGCGACGGCGTCCGCGTCGGCGGTGTCCACCAGCCAGCCGTCGAGCAGCTCGGCCCCGTAGTGCCGGGCGACCGCCGCGGCCGTGGACTCGACGCCCACCGCGGCCAGCACCTTGTCGGCCATGCCGCGCACGGGTGCGCCCCCGACGATCGGGGACAGACCCACGACCGGCGCCGCGGCGGCGGCCACGGCCTCCCGGATGCCGGGCACGGCGAGGATCGTCCCCACCGAGACCACGGGGTTGGACGGCGGGAAGATGATCACGTCGGCGGCGGCGATGGCCTCCAGCACGCCGGGCGCGGGCTTGGCCTGCTCGGCCCCCACGGGTACGACGGCCTCCGCGTCCACCGCCGCGCGCAGCCGGACCCAGTACTCCTGGAAGTGGACGACCCGTCGCTCTCCTGTGCCGGCCTCGGTGATCGCGACATGGGTCTCGACCCGGTCGTCGGACATGGGCAGCAGCCGTACCCCGGGCTGCCAGCGGTCGCAGAGCGCCTCGGTGACGGCGCTCAGCGGGTAGCCCGCGCCGAGCATCTGCGTACGGACGATGTGGGTGGCGAAGTCGCGGTCGCCGAGGCCGAACCAGGTGGGCCCGACCCCGTACGCCGCGAGCTCCTCCTTGACGGTGAAGGACTCGTCGCTGCGGCCCCAGCCCTGCTCCTCGTTGATGCCACCGCCGAGGGTGTACATCACCGTGTCCAGGTCGGGGCACACCTTGAGCCCGAAGAGGTGAATGTCGTCACCGGTGTTGCCGATGACCGTGATGTCCGCGTCGGGAACCGCCGACTTGAGTCCGGAGAGGAACCGGGCGCCGCCTATACCGCCGGCCAGAACAACAATGCGCATGCAGACAGTCTGTCAGCCGCAGGCTGTCCGTTGAGGGGTGGTGGCCGGGCGACGGGTGGGACTGTCAGCCGCAGGCTGTGCCTTGAGGGGTGGTGGCCGGGCGACGGGTGGGACTGTCAGGCCGATCGGGGTCAGGCGGGTACGGTCTCCGATTCGGCCGGGGAGCAGCTGTGCATCGGCATCTCGGTCAGACCGGGGAAGTAGACGTGCAGGCTGACCGCGCCGTCGAGGGTGTCGTTGACGACCTCGTGGGCGTATCCGGGGGCGAAGACGCGCTGGGCGCCGGGTCGGTGGGTGAGCCGTCCGCGGTGCGTGTGCTCGGTGAGCTCGCCCTCCAGCACGGTCAGGACGCCGGAGGAGGCGCCGTGGTCGTGCGGGCCGCTGCCCTGGCCGGGGACCCAGCTGAGCAGCCAGACCTCGTAGCCGGGGCCGGTGCGCAGCCGGTGGTACCAGCGGGTGGTGGCGTCGTACTGGACCAGGTGCTCCCAGGAGGCGCGGTCCTCGGCGATGGAGCGGGCGAGACCGGCGAACTCGGCGACGGTGGCCGGGTGTTCGCGGGCGGGCTGGAGCAGGTGCTGGACGGCGAGGATGTCGCCGCCGATCTGGAGGTCGCTCTCGACGACCGCAGGAGCGGCGGGAGCGGCGGGAGCGGCGGTCGCGGTGGGGGTAGCGCTGTGCGTGGTGCTGTTCATCGTGGGGTTACCTCGACGGATGTCAGTCGTGCTGGCGGTTGCTGGGGGACGGGCCGGAGCTCAGGGGAGCCGGGGCTCCGCGGGCATCAACAGCTGCAACAGCAACAGCGAACCTGGGCAGCGCACAGGAACCCACGAATGGGGGTCCGGGTGGTGGCTGCGGGCGCTGACATGCAAGCAAGGAGAACGGGTCGGGGGCTTGACTGTCAACCCAATGTCCGGTTTGGGGCAAAAGTTTCACCTCATCCGGTTGCTGTGCGCGGAGAAAGGTTTGTGCAGTCCGCGGTCGGGGATGTGGCGCTGTGCCAGGGCCCACGCCGGGTGGCGCCTTAAACCCGTCGCGCCATCTCGTAACCGGAATGTGATCTGCGCCGCTTCTTTGGCCGGATCGCAACCCCACCTGCGAGTGACACGTGGATGAGGAGTAAGGCGGCATCTCGGGGCGCCTGTGGCATGTGTCACGATTTTTGGCGATATGAACACTTTCTGCATAGGCTTGGTTCCGCAGAGTGAATAAGGGGCCCAATAGCAGATCTCGGCTTGACTGCGCCGGAGCCACGCACTTGTAATTTCACTCGTGTCGTTACGTAGCGATCAGTGACGACATGACCACGGGGACGCACGAACAGAGCGAGGGGCGCACATGACCGAGCTGTTTCAGGAACTGCTGGTCGAGGAGGCGGACGAGGAGCTCGGCTGGCAGGAGCGCGCTCTGTGCGCCCAGACCGACCCCGAATCCTTCTTTCCCGAGAAGGGCGGCTCCACCCGCGAGGCCAAGAAGGTCTGCCTCGCCTGCGAAGTCCGCTCCGAATGCCTTGAGTACGCCCTCGCCAACGACGAGCGATTCGGCATCTGGGGCGGCCTGTCCGAGCGCGAGCGCCGCCGCCTGAAAAAGGCAGCGGTCTGAGACGGCCGAGGCACCACCGGCCGGGTACCCACCGCACATCGCACGACATATCGAACGCACGGCAACAGGGCGTCGAGCAGCACATCAGCAGGACATCGAGCAGCACGCAAAGCAGCACACACAGCAGCACGCAAAGCGGTACGCAAAGCGGCACACACAGCACGACACAGAGCACGGCGAACGGTCCGCCTCCTGCACCTTCCCCGCAGGAGGCGGACCGCCGTCTTGACAGCCGTTAGGGTGGGGCGCTGTCCAGCAGCCTCCGAGGGCACACCACCCCCGGACCCCCGGCCGGAGGGCCCGTACCGCGATGTCCCTGCACAGCCAGTCGACGGCCTCCTACCAGGCCCCAGGCACACCCGAGTTCCCCCGGCACGTCGTCACCGCGGTCCTCGTCGCCCACGACGGCGCCCGCTGGCTGCCCCGGACACTCGCCGGCCTCCTCGGCCAGGAACGCCCCGCGCAGAACCACATCGCCGCCGACACCGGCAGCGCCGACGACTCCGCGCGGCTGCTCACCGAGGCGCTCGGCGACGACCGCGTCCTGCACCTCGCCCGCCGCACCGGTTTCGGCACCGCGGTCGACGAATCCGCCCGCACCGCGGGCACCCTCACCCCCGAGGACCTCCCGTACCTCAAGCGCCCCAGCGGCTGGGACCCCGTCAGCCGCACCTGGCGCGACGACACGTACGACCTGCCCGACCTCCCCCACGGCGAACCCGTCCAGTGGCTCTGGCTGCTGCACGACGACAGCGCCCCCGAACCGGACGCCCTCACCGAACTGCTCCGCGTCGCCGAGGAGAACCCCGACGCCGCCGTCATCGGCCCCAAACTGCGCGGCTGGTACGACAAGAAGCAGCTCCTCGAAGCCGGCGTCACCATCGCCCGCAGCGGCCGCCGCTGGACCGGCCTCGACCGCCGCGAGCAGGACCAGGGCCAGCACGACCAGGTCCGCCCCGTGCTGTCCGTCTCCACCGCCGGCATGCTGGTCCGCCGCGACGTCTACGACGAGCTCGGCGGCTTCGACCGCCGCCTGCCCCTGATGCGCGACGACGTCGACCTGTGCTGGCGCGTCCAGAGCGCCGGCCACACCGTCCTCGTCGCCCCCGACGCCGTCCTGCGCCACGCCGAGGCCTCCGCCCGCGAACGCCGCACCGTCGACTGCGCCGGACGCTCCACCGCCAGCCCGCACCGCGTCGACAAGGCCGGCGCCGTCTACACGATCCTCGCCAACAGCTCCGGCCGCGCCCTGCCCTACGTCCTGCTGCGCGTCCTCCTCGGCACCGTGCTGCGCACCCTCGCCTACCTCGTCGGCAAGGCCCCCGGCCAGGCCGTCGACGAGATCACCGGCCTCCTCGCCACCCTGCTCCGCCCCGGCCGCCTCCTCGCCGCCCGCAAGGCCCGCCGCCGCCCCGCCGTCCCCGCCGCCGAACTCCGCCCGCTCTTCCCCCCGCCGGGCGCCTCCCTGCGGGCCAACGCGGAACAGCTCGCCGGCTACTTCGGCGGCGACCGAGACCGCGACACCGCGCCCGCCGGCCGGCACGGCGGCGGCAGCATCCTCACCGCGCCCGGCGAGGACGGCGACTACCAGGAGACCGAGCGCTTCGCACGCCTCAAGCGGATCGGCCGCAACCCCGCGCCCGTCCTCTTCGCCCTCCTCCTGCTCGTCTCCCTCGCCGCCTGCCGCGGCCTGATCGGCGGCGGCTCCCTCATGGGCGGCGCCCTGCTGCCCGCCCCCGACAGCGGCCCCGCCCTCTGGCGTGCCTACACCGACGGCTGGCAGACCGTCGGCACCGGCTCCACCGCCGCCGCACCCCCCTACCTGGCCGTCCTCGGCGCCTTCGCCACCCTGCTGTTCGGCTCCACCCAGGCCGCCCTGACGCTGCTGCTCGTCGGATCCGTCCCGCTCGCCGGCCTCACCGCCTACTTCGCCTCCCGGCCGCTCGTCGAATCCCGGCTGCTGCGCGCCTGGGCCGCCATCGCCTACGCCTTCCTCCCCGCCGTGACCGGAGCCCTCGCCGGCGGCCGCCTCGGCACCGCCGTCCTCGCCGTCGTACTGCCGCTCATCGCCCGCTCGGCCGTCGCCGCCTTCGCCCTCGGCGAGCGCGGGGGAGGCGCCGACCAGCGGGGCAGCTGGCGCGCGGTGTGGACGTACACGCTGCTGCTGACCCTGACCACCGCCTTCACCCCCGTCGTCTGGCCCCTCGCCGCCGTCCTCGGGACCGCCGCGCTCGTCTGGCGCCTCGCGCACGCGAGGACGCAGTGGAAGACGTACGGCCCGCGGCTGCTCGCCACCCTCGCCGTCCCGCTCCTCGTGCTCGCCCCCTGGTCGCTGGGCCTGCTCACGCACCCCGGCCGCCTCCTGCACGAGGCCGGACTGGCCTACGGAGCCGGCTCCGCGGGCGCCCTCGACCTGCTCGGCATCAGCCCCGGCGGCCCCGGAACCGGCGCCGGCCTGCTGCTCGTCGGCATCGTCCTCGCCGCCCTGGCCGCGCTGCTCCGCACCGACCGGCAGTTCGCCGTCCGGGTCGCGTGGGCCGCCGCCCTGGCCGCGCTGATCTTCGCCGTCCTCGTCAACCGGACCACCTGGGCCGGTCCCGCCACCCTCGTCTACGGACTGGCCCTGCTCGCGGCCGCCGCCCTCGGCGCGGACGGCGCCAAGGAGCGGGTCGCCGCCCGCAGCTTCGGCTGGCGCCAGCCGCTGGCCGCCCTCATCGCCCTCGCCGCCGCCGTGGGCCCGCTGTTCGCCGCGGCCGCCTGGGCCGTGGCCGGCGCCGACGGCCCGCTGGAGCGCCGCGATCCGGTACAGGTCCCGGCCTTCGTCGCCGACGCGAGCGGTGACGACAACCAGACCCGCACCCTGATCCTCGACCAGGACGCGCCCGCCACCCTGTCCTACAGCCTGGTCCGCGGCTCCGGCGGCCGCCTCGGCGACGCGGAGATCACCGCCCGGACCGGCGGCGACCCCCGCCTCGACAAGGTCGTCTCCAACCTGGTCGCCGGCTCCGGCGCCGACCAGTCCAGCCAGCTCAGCGCCTACGCCATCCGCTTCGTCATGTTCCGCCCCGGCGGCCCCGAAGAGATCCGCCGGGTCCTCGACGCCACCCCGGGCCTGAGCCGGCGCCACCAGCAGGACGGCACCGCGCTCTGGGGCGTCGAGCCCTGGCTGCCCCGCGCCGTCATCGTCTCCGGCAAGCAGGGCGAGGCCCCGATCCCGGTCGCCGCCGGACCCGTCGAGGCCCACGGCAAGATCCCCGCCGGTGAGGCGGGCCGCGTGCTGCGCATCGCCGACCGGGCCGACCCCGGCTGGCAGGCCACCCTCGACGGCAAGCCCCTCAAGCCGAAGACCCTGGACGGCTGGGCGCAGGGCTTCGAGCTGCCCGCCGACGGCGGCCGCCTCGACCTCGTCCACGAGGACTCCCTCACGCGGACCGCCTGGCACTGGGCGCAGGGCCTCCTCGCCCTGGTCCTCCTGGTGATGGCCCTGCCGGGCCGCCGCGCCCAGCTCGACGACGACCTGCCGGAGGAGGAGGCCGCGCTCCCGTCCCAGCCCGGCCCGGGCGAGCCCGGCGAGGGCCGTCGCGCCCGCCGGCTGCGCGCCGAGGCGGAGCCCGCCCCCGTACCGCTGGAGACGGCGGCGGTCGCCGACCCGTACGCGCAGATCCCGGCGCAGCCGGTCTACGGGGAGGAGACGTACGCGTACCAGGCGTACGGCGATCAGGGCGGCTACGCGTACGAGCAGCAGCAGCCGCAGCAACGCCCGTACGAGCCGTACCCGGCGTACGACCAGCAGGGACAGCAGGCCTACGAGGCCCCGTACGCGCAGCAGCCGCAGCAGCCGCAGCAGGCGTTCCAGGACCCGGACCAGCAGCAGTACCCGTACCCGTACGGGCCCTACGAGCCGTACGACCCCCACGCACCGCACGACCCGCGTCCCGACGGGAGCCCCCAGCAGTGAAGCAGCGCGCACCCCTGACGCTGGCGGCCGTGAGCGCGGCGGTGGCCGCCCTCACCGGCATCGCCGCCCTCACCGCGCCCGCCGCCGACGGCGCCGCGGCCGACGCCAAGGCGGCGGCCGCGGCCCGGATGCCGGTGGAACGGTCCCTGCTCGTGTGCCCGGGGCCCAGCTCCTCGGACATCGCGGAGACCACGTACACGGCCTTCACGCCGGGCGCCCCCGCCGGAGAGGGCAAGGGCTCGGCCCGGCTGCTCGGCGCGACCAAGGACGCCAAGCCGGTACTGGAGCCCAAGGAACCGGGCAAGCCCGTCGGGGCCACCGCCAACGGCGCCGACGCGCCCGCCCTCACCGGCAGCGCCGACGGGGTCCTCGCCCCCGGCTGGACGGCTCAGCTGACCACCAAGGTCTCCGTCGGCCGGGCCCGCGGCGTGCTCGGCGTCGGCTGCACCGCGCCCGGCACCGACTTCTGGTTCCCGGCGGTGAGCACGGCCAAGGGGCGCGAGGACTACGTACACCTCACCAACCCCGACGAGGCCGCGGCCATCGTCGACATCAAACTCTTCGGCCCGGACGGCATCGCCAAGCCCGACGCCGGCGTCAGCGAGAGCATCCGGGTCGACCCCAAGTCCACCAAGACCGTCCTGCTCTCCTCCCTCGTCCCCGGGGCCCAGCTCGCGGACGCCACCGCCCATGTGACGACCCGCGCGGGCCGGGTGGGCGCTTCGGTGCAGGTCGCCGAGGAAGGTGTGGGCGCCGACTGGCTCCAGGCCTCCACGGACCCGGCGGGCTCGCTGGTGCTGCCGGGCATCCCGGCGGACGCCGCCTCCGTACGGCTGGTCGTCTTCGTGCCGGGCGAGGAGGACGCGGACCTGAAGCTGCGCCTCGCCGCACCGGGCGGCGCGATCAGCCCGGCGGGCAACGAGCAGCTGCACGTCAAGGCCGGTATGACCGCGGTCATGGACCTCAAGGACCTGACCCGCGGCGAGCCCGGCTCGCTGCTGCTGACCCCGGCGGACGCCAAGAAGGCCGCCCCGGTGGTCGCGGCGGTACGCGTCGTCCGCGGCAGCGGCGCCAAGCAGGAGCTGGGCTTCGTCCCGGCCACCGGGCCGGTCGGGGCACGGGCGACCGTGGCCGACAACCGGCCCGAGGAGAAGGCGACCCTGCTGTCGCTGACGGCCCCGGGCGCCGACGCGAAGGTCAAGGTGACGGCCTCGCCGGGCACCGGCGGCGGCGAGCCGGCCTCCCAGGAGGTCACGGTCAAGGCGGGCACCACGCAGACACTGACCCTGGCCCCGGCGGGCGGCAAGGGCTCCTACGCGGTGACGGTCGAGACCCTCTCGGGCGGGCCGGTCCACGCGGCCCGCACCCTGTCACTCCCGCACGAGGGCATCGCGATGTTCACGGTGCAGGGCCTGTCGGACGACCACTCGACGGTCTCGGTCCCCAGGGCCACCGAAGACCTCTCGGTCCTGACCAGATAAATCAGCCTCGCCGCACAATCCAGCCCCGCCAGGGGGCACCTCCCAGCGGTAGCTGGGGGAGTTTGAGGCGCGGGGGTCCGGGGGCAGCGCCCCCGGCAGCGGCGCCGCACCCTGCAACCGGCAGGCTCGGGTCAGTCCTGCCCGTAACGCGGATCCACCGTCTCCGGCGAGAGCCCGAGCAGCTCCGCCACCTGCTCGACCACGATCTCGTGGACCAGCATCGCCTTCTCGTCCCGCGTCTTGGTGCGGATCTCCACCGGACGCCGGAAGACCACGATCCGGGCCGGCCGCCCGTCGCGTGGCTCCGACACCGCACCCAGCGGCACCGCCTCGTCGTTCCAGCCGCCGTCCGCACCGCCCGGCGGGCCCGGGACGTCACCGACGAGGAACTCCACCTCAGCCAGCTGCGGCCAGTGCCGCTCCAGCCGCTCCACGGAATCCCGTACGAGGTCCCCGAACAGTTCCGCCCGGCTCGCCGACAGCGGCACCTGTGGAGGGGCCACCGGACCGCGCATCCCCCGCCCGTGCCGGTCCCGGCGGCGCGGGCGCGGCTCGGCGGGGGCGCCGGCGGGGGGCTCGGCGGGGCGAGGAGGCAGAGGGGTGTCCGTCACCCCCGCAGGGTAGCCCTGACCACGACACGGGGGAGTGAGGGGCGGCGGAGTCGTCGCGGCCCGGTCAAGAGTGCGGTACCGTCCAACGTCGTGAGCCTTGTACGTCGCTGTTCGCGCACCGCGTGCGGCCGCCCTGCCGTCGCGACACTGACGTACGTCTACGCCGATTCGACCGCAGTTCTCGGCCCGCTCGCCACCTACGCCGAACCCCACTGCTACGACCTGTGCGCCGAGCACTCGGAGCGCCTGACCGCCCCGCGCGGCTGGGAAGTCGTCCGCCTGTCCGACGGGTCCGGGCCGTCCCGTCCCAGCGGCGACGACCTCGAAGCCCTGGCCAACGCCGTGCGCGAGGCCGCCCGCCCGCCGGGGCGCGCGGCCGAGGCCGGCGGGTCCCGCCAGGGCGGCCCGGCCACCGGCGAGACCCGTCGTGGCCACCTGCGCGTCCTGAGATCGCCGGACTCCTGACGCTCCGCTCGTCTGAAGAGCCGCTCGTGGTTCAGGGTAGGTTGACTGAACCGCAGGGAACCTTCAGGAGGGGCAGGCAGTGGCCGCAGATCTTTCGAACATCGTCAAGGCGTATGACGTCCGTGGTGTCGTGCCGGACGAGTGGGACGAGTCCCTGGCCGAGCTGTTCGGTGCGGCGTTCGTCGAGGTCACGGGGGCTGCGGCGATCGTGATCGGCCATGACATGCGTCCGTCGTCTCCGGGTCTGTCGGCCGCCTTCGCGCGGGGTGCGGCGGCGCGCGGGGTGGACGTGACGCTGATCGGGCTGTGCTCGACGGACCAGCTGTACTACGCCTCGGGTTCGCTGGACCTGCCGGGTGCGATGTTCACGGCCTCGCACAACCCGGCGCAGTACAACGGCATCAAGCTGTGCCGGGCGGGCGCGGCCCCGGTCGGCCAGGACACGGGTCTGTCGCAGATCCGTGAGCTGGTGGAGAAGTGGTCGGACGAGGGCGCCCCGGCGATCGCGGCGGGCACCGTCCCCGGCACGATCACCGAGCAGGACACCCTGGCCGGTTACGCCGAGCACCTGCGGGGCCTGGTCGACCTGACGTCGATCCGTCCGCTGAAGGTCGTGGTGGACGCGGGCAACGGCATGGGCGGCCACACGGTCCCCACCGTCTTTGAGGGCCTCCCGCTGGACCTCGTCCCGATGTACTTCGAGCTGGACGGGACGTTCCCCAACCACGAGGCCAATCCCCTCGACCCGAAGAACATCGTGGACCTGCAGGCCCGTGTCCTCGCCGAGGGCGCCGACCTGGGCATCGCCTTCGACGGCGACGCCGACCGCTGCTTCATCGTCGACGAGCGCGGCGAGGGCGTCTCCCCGTCCGCGATCACCGCGCTGGTCGCGGCGCGTGAGCTGGCCCGCAACGGCGGCTCCGGCACGGTGATCCACAACCTGATCACCTCCTGGTCCGTGCCCGAGGTGGTGCGCGAGCACGGCGGCACCCCGGTCCGCACCCGCGTCGGCCACTCCTTCATCAAGGAGGAGATGGCCAAGACGGGTGCGATCTTCGGTGGTGAGCACTCGGCGCACTACTACTTCAAGGACTTCTGGAACGCGGACACCGGCATGCTCGCCGCGCTCCACGTCCTGGCGGCCCTCGGCGGCCAGGACGGCCCGCTGTCCGCCCTGGTGGCGTCCTACGACCGGTACGAGGGCTCGGGCGAGATCAACTCGACCGTCGCCGACCAGGCGGGCCGCCTGGCCGCGGTGAAGGCGACCTTCGGCTCGCGCGAGGACGTCACCCTGGACGAGCTCGACGGCCTGACCGCGACCGGCTCGGGCTGGTGGTTCAACGTCCGCGCCTCGAACACGGAGCCCCTGCTCCGCCTGAACGTCGAGGCCCGCGACGCCGTAACCCTGTCCAAGATCCGCGACGAGGTCCTGGCCCTCATCCGGGCTTGACCTTTCAGCCTCGCCGGCGATTGAGGCGCGGGGTCCGGGGCGGAGCCCCGATCCTTCACCCCGCGCCTCCAGCCTCGCCAGGGGGCACCTCCCAGCGGTAGCTGGGGGAGTTTGAGGCGCGGGGGTCCGGGGGCGGCGCCCCCGGCAGCGGCGCCGCACCGGCACACTCAGGCCGCACCGGAGGTGACTCGGCGGTACGCTGACCTCGCCCCAATCGCATGCCCGAAGGGAACCGATCCATGCCGCTCGAAGCCGGCCTCCTGCAGATCCTCGCCTGCCCCGCCTGCCACTCGCCCCTCGAGGACAAGTCGGCCGACGAGACGGCCCCCGAGCTGATCTGCACCGGCCAGGACTGCGGCCTCGCGTACCCGGTCCGTGACGGCATCCCGGTGCTCCTCGTGGACGAGGCCCGCCGCCCCGCCTGATCCCCTGCTCCGCCCGCACCGCGTACGCAGACGCTGAGACCGATTCCGCCACCTGGATCCGTCAACACCGCCGGAGGCCGCAATGCTCGACGAGTCGCTCCTCGACGCACCGGAGGACCTCGCCCGCGTCGACCGGCGGGGCCTGCTCCGCGGCGCGGCCGAGGCCGGAGCCAGAGTCCGTACCGCGGCCCGCCACGCGAGCGAGGCGGGCATCGCGGACCTGCGCTCCGACGGCCGCCCGCGCGCCGTCCTGATCGCCGGACCCGGCACCGCCGCCACCGGCGTCGCGGATCTGCTGGGCGCCCTCGCCGGCGCCTCCGCGCCCGTGATCCGGCTCGACCCCACCGGCGTCGCGCACGCCGCCGGCGCGCTCCGCTGGGCCCTGCCCGGCTGGGCCGGCCCCGTCGACCTGCTGCTCATCGCCACCACCGACGGCACCGAGCCCGGGCTGGCCCTCCTCGCCGAGCAGGCCTACCGGCGCGGCTGCACCGTCGTCGCCGTCGCACCCGAGCGCTCACCGCTGAGCGAGGCGGTGGACGGCGCGCACGGGCTGCTCGTACCGATGGCCAAGGCCCCGTACCAGGAGTACGACGAATCCGCCGCCGCCGGACCCGGCGCCCTGTGGGCCCTGCTCACGCCCCTGCTGCTGCTCCTCGACAAGGTCGGCCTGATCACCGCCGCCCCGGCCACCCTCCAGCTCGTCGCCAACCGGCTCGACCGCACCGCCGAACGCTGCGGGCCCGCCATCGCCACGTACTCCAACCCGGCCAAGACCCTCGCCGCCGAGCTGGCCGACTCCCTCCCGCTGATCTGGAGCGAGGGCATCGGAGCCGCGCCCGCGGGCCGCCGCTTCGCCGCGACCCTCGCCGAGCTCGCCGGCCGTCCCGCACTGGCCGCCGTGCTCCCCGAGGCGCTGCCCGCCCACGGCGTCCTGCTCGCCGGGGACTTCGCCGCCGGCGCCGACCCGGAGGACTTCTTCCGTGACCGGGTCGAAGAGCCCCAGGCCCTTCGCGCCCGCGTCGTCCTGCTGCGTGACCGGCCGGCCGGCGGCCTCACCGCCGCCCCCGCCGCACGCGAGCTCGCCCTCAGCCACGACACGGCCATCAGCGAGCTCGAACCGGAGGAGGGGGTCGAGCTGGAACAGCTCGCCGAACTCCTCGCCGTCACGGACTTCGCCACCGCCTACCTGGCGTTGGCCGGCGGGGGACACAGCTGAGGTACCCGCACGGACCCAGCTCTATCCAGGAAGACGACGATGGACCGCCTGACGAACACGATCCGCCCCTACGCCTGGGGTTCCACCACGGCCATCCCCGCGCTCCTGGGTGTCGAACCCACCGGTGAGCCCCAGGCCGAGATGTGGATGGGAGCCCACCCGGGCGCCCCCTCCCGGCTCGACCGCGGCGCCGGCGAAAGGGCGCTGTCGGACGTCATCGCCGCCGACCCCGAAGGCGAGCTGGGCGCCGCCACCGTCGCCAAGTTCGGCCCCCGGCTGCCGTTCATGCTCAAGATCCTGGCCGCCGGCGCCCCGCTCTCCCTCCAGGTCCACCCCGACCGCGCCCAGGCCAAGGCCGGCTTCGAGGACGAGGAGCGCCGCGGAGTCCCGATCGACGCGGCCCACCGCAACTACAAGGACCCCAACCACAAGCCCGAAATGGTCTGCGCGCTCACCCCGTTCGACGGGCTGTGCGGCTTCCGCCCCCCGCAGCAGTCCGCCGACCTGCTCGACGGGCTGGGCGTCGGCTCCCTCAAGCCGTACGCCGACCTGCTGCGGGCGCATCCCGAAGAGGCGGCGCTGCGCGAGGTCCTGACCGGCGTCCTGACCGCGGACCGCGAGGAGATGGCCCGCACCGTCACCGAGACCGCGGCCGCCGCCGAACGCCTCGGCGGCGCGTACGCCCCGTACGCCACCCTGGTCCACGACTTCCCGGGCGACCCGGGAGTCATCGCGGCCATGCTCCTCAACCACGTCCGACTCCAGCCCGGCGAGGCGCTGTTCCTCGGCGCCGGCGTCCCGCACGCCTACATCGGCGGCCTCGGCGTGGAGCTGCTGGCCAACTCCGACAACGTGCTGCGCGCCGGACTCACCCCCAAACACGTGGACGTGCCGGAGCTGCTGAAGGTCGTACGGCTCGAGCCGAGCGACCCGCACGTGCTGCGTCCCGAGGGCGACGGCGAGGAGGTCTACGAGGCCCCCATCGACGAATTCCGGCTCTCCCGCTTCCTCCTCGCGCCCGGCGGCGCCCCCCGCGTGCTCCCGCACGACGCCCCGCAGATCCTGCTCTGCACGGCGGGGCGGTGCACGGCGCGCTCGGCGGGGGCCGGTGAACTGGCCCTCGCGTCCGGCGAATCGGTCTTCGTCCCGGCGGGCGAAAAGGTCGAACTGTCCGGAACCGGCACTGTTTTCCGGGCCTCCGTGGTGGTCTGACGCGGCGTCCGTCCCCGCACCTGCAACAATGTGCGGCCGGTAGTCACTGGCTAGGAAGGACACCCTGCACCCATGAGCGCGTCGGGCGGTACCAAGGCGATCGTGGCGGCACTCGTCGCCAACCTCGCCATCGCTGTAGCCAAATTCGTGGCATTCCTCTTCAGCGGCTCCTCGTCGATGCTCGCGGAAAGCGTCCACTCGGTGGCGGACTCCGGGAACCAGGGGCTGCTGCTCCTCGGCGGGAAGAAGGCCCAGCGCGAGGCGACGCCGGAACACCCCTTCGGGTACGGGCGCGAGCGCTACATCTACGCCTTCCTCGTCTCCATCGTGCTCTTCACCGTCGGTGGCATGTTCGCCATCTACGAGGGCTACGAGAAGATCCAGCACCCGCACGAGATCACGCACTGGTACTGGCCCGTGGGCGTCCTGGTCTTCGCGATCATCGCGGAGTCCTTCTCCTTCCGCACCGCGATCAAGGAGTCGAACCAGGTCCGCGGCAAGCAAAGCTGGCGGCAGTTCATCAAGACGGCCAAGGCCCCGGAGCTGCCCGTCGTCCTGCTGGAGGACCTCGGCGCCCTCGTCGGCCTGGTCCTGGCCCTGGCCGGCGTCGGCATCGCCCTGCTGACCGGCAACGGCGTCTGGGACGGCATCGGCACCCTGTGCATCGGCGTCCTGCTGATCGCCATCGCGATCGTCCTGGCGGCGGAGACCAAGTCCCTGCTGCTCGGCGAGGCCGCGGGCACCGACGAGGTCGAGAAGATCAAGGCAGCGGTCGTCGACGGGGCCACCGTCACCCGCGTGATCCACATGCGGACCCTGCACCTCGGCCCCGAGGAGCTGCTGGTCGCGGCCAAGATCGCCGTCCAGCACGAGGACACCGCGACCCAGGTGGCGGACGCGATCAACGCCGCCGAGGCCCGTATCCGCGAGGCCGTCCCGATCGCCCGGGTGATCTACCTGGAACCGGACATCTACCGTCCCGAGCCCGCCAAGTAACCCCCCCCGCACGCCCGAAGGCCCCCGCGAGCACCAGCCCGCGGGGGCCTTCGAATTCCCTTATCTAGTCGACGTGCACGGCACCCCAGACGGGCTGCACCTGCACGGGCTTCCTGCGCCGCGCCACCAGCGCGGCGATCCCCAGCCCGACGCTCACGGGCAGGGCGGACGCCCCGGCGGTCACGGCCAGCCCGAAGCCCACCATCAGCGGGTCCTCCTCATCGACCTCGACCCCGGTGAGGGCCGACGTCGGCAGCGTCCCCTCGTGGTGCTCCGAGTGGAAGCGGGAGTCCGCGGAGTTGACGCGGTTGTCGCCCAGGATGAAGACCCGGCCCTGCGGCACCGAGACGTCGAAGTCCACGCCACCCGCCCCGGCGGCGCCCTCCAGCACGTAGGGCTCGTCGAGCGGCTGCCCGTTGAGGGTCAGGGCCTTGTCGCCCTCCGCGTAGGAGATGCGGTCGCCCCCCACCGCCACCACGCGTCCGAGGAACGGACCCGCCAGCCCCCACTCGCCCGGGTCGTAGGCCACGATGTCACCGCGTCGGACCTCGGCCGGATCCGACCGTGTCACCACGAGGTCCCCGCGGGCGAGCGTGGGCAGCATGTTGTCACCGCCCTGGCGCACCGGGACGAACCGGTCGAGCACGAACGCGATCGATCCGGCGATCAGTGCGATGCCCAGCGCCAGCACGACGGCCGCCCAGATCCCCAGTCTCCGCCCAGACTCGTGTGCCATGAACCCGTAACCCCTCCCCGCAGTGCGAATGGCCGGAAGACTACGGTCCGGCCGGATCCGCACGGCGGCCGGGTCCCGGGTCCCGTAACTCCGCGGTACGGGACCCGGCCGCACGACCGGACCGCCGGACGGTGGGGGCGGCTACCGGACGTCAGAAGACCTGACGTCACGAGGCAGCTTCTTGCCCTCCTGACTGGGGTCCGCTCCACCGATCGGTGTAGATTCGTGCTCAGTGTCAGGCGTCGCTGCTGATGGCGGGTCGGGCGGTCCTTGCGACCGGCCGAGGGGAGAGAGGACCCCCGACGGACTGTGCTCGGTGTCCCGTCCCCAGGACGGCGCACGGCCCAGCCGTACCCACCCTCTCGAACCATGAGGAGCAGCACCCATGGACTTCAAGGTCGCAGACCTCTCCCTTGCCGCGTTCGGCCGCAAGGAGATCACCCTGGCCGAGCACGAGATGCCGGGCCTGATGTCGATCCGCGCGGAGTACGCGGCGGCCCAGCCCCTGGCTGGCGCCCGCATCACCGGCTCCCTGCACATGACCGTGCAGACGGCCGTGCTCATCGAGACCCTCGTCGCCCTCGGCGCCGACGTCCGCTGGGCCTCCTGCAACATCTTCTCCACCCAGGACCACGCGGCCGCCGCCATCGCCGTGGGCCCGAACGGCACCCCCGAGAACCCGCAGGGCATCCCGGTCTTCGCCTGGAAGGGCGAGACGCTGGAGGAGTACTGGTGGTGCACCGAGCAGGCGCTCACCTGGCCGAACACGCCCACCGGCGGCCCGAACATGATCCTCGACGACGGTGGTGACGCCACCCTCCTCGTCCACAAGGGCGTCGAGTTCGAGAAGGCCGGCGAGGCCCCGGACCCGTCCACGGCGGACTCCGAGGAATACGCGTACATCCTCACGCTGCTCAACCGCACGCTCGGCGAGAACCCGCAGAAGTGGACGCAGCTCGCGTCCGAGATCCGCGGCGTGACCGAGGAGACCACCACCGGTGTCCACCGTCTCTACGAGATGATGCAGTCCGGTGACCTGCTCTTCCCGGCGATCAACGTGAACGACGCCGTCACCAAGTCGAAGTTCGACAACAAGTACGGCTGCCGCCACTCCCTCATCGACGGCATCAACCGCGCCACCGACGTCCTCATCGGCGGCAAGGTCGCGGTCGTCTGCGGCTACGGCGACGTCGGCAAGGGCTGCGCCGAGTCCCTCCGCGGCCAGGGCGCGCGCGTCATCGTCACCGAGATCGACCCGATCTGCGCCCTCCAGGCGGCCATGGACGGCTACCAGGTCGCGACCCTGGACGACGTGGTGGAGACGGCTGACATCTTCATCACCACCACGGGCAACAAGGACATCATCATGGCCTCGGACATGGCCAAGATGAAGCACCAGGCCATCGTGGGCAACATCGGCCACTTCGACAACGAGATCGACATGGCCGGCCTGGCCAAGATCGACGGCATCGTCAAGGACGAGGTCAAGCCCCAGGTCCACACCTGGAAGTTCCCCGACGGCAAGGTCCTGATCGTCCTCTCCGAGGGCCGCCTGCTGAACCTCGGCAACGCGACCGGCCACCCGTCCTTCGTCATGTCGAACTCCTTCGCGGACCAGACCCTGGCCCAGATCGAGCTCTTCACCAAGCCCGAGGAGTACCCGACCGACGTCTACGTGCTCCCCAAGCACCTCGACGAGAAGGTCGCCCGCCTCCACCTCGACGCCCTGGGCGTCAAGCTCACGACGCTCCGCCCGGAGCAGGCCGAGTACATCGGCGTCAAGGTCGAGGGCCCGTACAAGCCGGACCACTACCGCTACTGATCGACCCGATCAGCTCCTGATCAGCCCCTGATCAGCGGCGGCAGAACGTGAAGCAGGCCCCCGGCACGCGCGCCGGGGGCCTGCCCCGTATCCCTCGACATCCCTCGACATCCCTCGACCCAAGAAGTGTGCGCACCATGCCCCGCGGCCGCTACTCGCTCCACGACCCGCACGACCACACCCCCCTCGGCGAGGAGCACTTCCACTGCGCCCCCGGACCCTCCGGCTGGCGCTACGTCTCCCAGCTCACCGCCCCGAACGGCGACCACCGCGGTTCCGTCGACCTGGCGATCGACGAACTCGGCCGCCCCATCCGCCTCGAGGTCAACGCCGCGAGCTGGCAGGTCCGCGGCGCCGCCATCGACGGCGTCACCTGGGTCCGCACCGACCCCACCGGCGCCGAGGCCACCGAAGGCAACGTCGCCGCCCCCGCCTTCACCGGCACCTCGCCGGCCTTCCTCGTCGCCACGTCCCGCCTGCTGCGCCTGACCCCCGGCGGCCCCGCCACCCGCGTCCGGCTCCTCGCCCTGACCGACCCGGTACTGGCCCCCCGTACGGTCGACCAGGCCTGGGCCCTGCTGGCCCGCCAGGAACACCCCACGGACAGCGGCCCGCTCCTGGTGGACGAGTACCAGGTCACCGCCCTGGACACGGGCGAGGTCCACACCATCCACATCGCCGGCGACGTGGTCCTCTCGGCCCCCGGCATCGAACTCGAACACCTGGAGACCCCGCCCTCGACCTTCGAGGAGCAGTGACCCCTCAGGCAGGCGGCGCGAACCCGCCGGCGTGCGGAGCCGCTACGGGTGGCACGGGCGCGGGAGCGACGTAGGGGGTCGCGGGCACCGGAGCCGGCGAGGCCGCGGCCGCGTACCCGGAGGCACCAGCAGCACCATTAGCACCAGCGGCACCAGCAGGAGAAGCGGAAGAAGCGGCCCGGAAGGCCCGGGCGGCGTCCCGCGACTGCCGCTCGTGCACCACGGCCATCAGGAAGGCGGCAGCCGGCACCCCCGCCGGCGGCGGCGCCCCCGTGCGCGCCACCAGATCGTCCGCGAGCCGCGCCGCCATCGCGGCGCCCACCTGCGGATCCAGTTGGTCCATCCGCGTCAGGTACTGGCGTATCGCCAGCCACAGCCCCTCCGGCACCGCCGACAGGTCCAGGCCGGTGAAGCGCCCGGCCAGCCACGGCGGCGGCGGGGGCACCGGCATGACCCGGGCCCCGGGCACCCGCTCCCGGATCACCAGGGTCCCCGCGAAGACGTCCCCGAGCCGGCGCCCCCGTGCCGACACCAGCGAGGCGATGCACGCGACCGACCCGAAGGTCAGCAACAGCTCCACGACCCCCATGGCCCCGCGCACCAGCGCATGCCGGAACCGGATCGGCCCGCCGTCGTCCCGCACCACCCGCAGCCCGCAGGCCAGCTTGCCCAGCGAGCGCCCGTGGGACAGCGTCTCCACCGCGATCGGCACGCCGACCAGCAAGAGCAGGAAGCTCGCCACCCCCACGGCCGCCTGTGCGGCCGCGTCCAGCGAAGCGGTCGCGAGGGTCAGTCCCATCGAGAGGATCACGTACCCGGTGAGGTACACGAGCAGGTCCAGCAGGATCGCCAGCGCACGGCTCGGCAGCCTCGCCGGCCGCAACCCCAGGACGACCGCGTCCCCCGTCACCAGATCGCTCACCACAGCACCTCTCATGTGACCTGCCCCGCCCCTTCGGCATCCAGTCTGCCAAGCTGACCACACGAGGAATAGGCAGCAGCAGGAGACCTGGGGCAGGGGAGCGGCAACCGGATGGATCTCGACGTCTTCGTGGCGGCACACAGCGCGGAATGGGACCGCCTGGAGCAGCTCCTGGGCCGCGGCCGCAAGCTCACCGGCGAGGAGGCCGACGAACTCGTCGCGCTCTACCAGCGCGCCTCCACCCACCTGTCCCTCATCCAGTCCAGCGCCCCCGATCCCATGCTCACGGGCCGGCTGACCCAGCTGGTCGCCCGCGCCCGTGCCACGGTGACGGGCACCCGCCGCGCCGGCTGGCGCGACGCCGCCCTCTTCTTCACGGTGGGTTTCCCGGCCGCGGTCTACCGCAGCCGTCGCTGGTGGATACCGACGGCGCTGCTCTCCACGGCGCTCGGCGTGCTCGTCGGCTGGTGGATAGCCACGCACCCCGAGGTCCAGGGCGCCATCGCGGCGCCGGAGCAGCTGAGGGCGCTCACGGAGCCGGGCGGCGAGTACGAGACGTACTACTCCAGCCACCCAGCGGGATCCTTCGCCGCCCAGGTCTGGACGAACAACGCCCAGGCTGCCGCGATCTGCCTGGTCATGGGCGCGTTCCTGGGGATCCCGGTGCTCTGGATCCTCTTCCTGAACATGGTCAACCTCGGCGTGGGCCTCGGCCTGATGGCATCCGCCGGCCGCCTCGACGTCTTCCTCGGCCTGATCCTCCCGCACGGCCTGCTCGAACTGACGGCGGTCTTCGTGGCCGCGGGTACGGGCCTGCGCCTGGGCTGGACGGTCATCGACCCGGGCCCCCGCACCCGTCGCACCGCCCTCGCCGAACAGGGCCGCGCCGCCCTCGGCATGGCCATCGGCCTCGCGGTGGTCCTGTTCGTCTCGGGCCTGATCGAGGGCTTCGTGACCCCGTCCGGGCTCCCCACCTGGGCCCGCATCACGATCGGCGTCGTCGCCGAGGCCGCCTTCCTGCTCTACGTCTTCGTCCTGGGCGGCAGGGCCGCCCGCGCCGGCGAGAGCGGCGACGTAGAGGCCGCGGACCAGACGGCGACCCTCCCGACCGCTGCCTGATGTGCGTCCGAGCGCCCTGAGCTGCTAGTCTCTCGTCGTCCTGCAGAGGGGGTTGACACACCCGCTGCGGGGAGGTAGATTCAAACGGTTGCCAGGGCTGGACAAGCCCGGCGGTGACAGTTTAAGATCTTTCTCGCCCCATAGGGAATCGAATTCCATGCGGGCACAGTCGACTCCTCATCCAGGAATCCGAGCCGGTAAATCCGGTGGAAAACCTCTGATAGAGTCGGCATCGCCGGAAAGGGAAACGCGAAAGCGGAAACCCTGGAAAGCGCCGAAGAAATCGGACACGAAAGAGTCTGATAGAGTCGGAAACGCAAGAACAGAACGAAAGCCCGGAGGAAAACCCCAGTAAGTGTTACTGAGGGTGAGTACAAAGGAAGCGTCCGTTCCTTGAGAACTCAACAGCGTGCCAAAAATCAACGCCAGAAGTTGATACCCCGTCCACTCCGGTGGAT